>JBDLRJ010000342.1:0-24949 GCA_039800145.1 Pseudomonadota bacterium
CTCGGTCGTGGTCTCCAGCCGGAGCGCAATGCACGCCTCGGCCAGGAGCTCGGTGGCGTGCGGGCCCACCAGGTGGACGCCCAGCACCTCGTCGTACTTCTTGTCAGACACCACCTTCACCATGCCCACCGCCTCGTTCGAGATGGCGGCCTTCGTGATGGCCGAGAACGGGAACTTGCCCACCTTCACGTCGTAGCCGCGCTCCTTCGCCTTCGCCTCGGTCAGACCCACGCTCGCCACCTCGGGGTAGCTGTAGGTCGCGGACGGGGTGCGGTCATAGTTGATGGGCTGCACCGTGTGGCCGGCGATGTGCTCCACCGCGAGCGTGCCCTCGGCGGAGGCCACGTGGGCCAGCATCGGCGTGGGGACCACGTCGCCGATCGCGTAGACGTTGGGCTCGGACGTGCGCATGAAGCCGTCCGTCTTGATGAAGCCGCGCTCCGTCTTGATGTTGGTGTGCTCGAGCCCGATGTCCTCGGTCACCGGCGAGCGGCCCACGGCGGACAGGAGCAGCTCCGCTTCGATCGTCTCCGTGGCCTCACCCTTCTTGTAGGTGATCTTCACGCCGGTCTTCGTGTGCTCCACGCCCTGCACGGCGGCGCCGGTCAGCACCTTGACCCCGCGGCGCGTGTAGAGCTTCTCGAACTCCTTGCTGATCTCCTCGTCCTCGATGGGGAGCAGCCGCGGCATGTACTCCACCACGGTCACCTCCGAGCCCATGTGGCGGAACACCGAGCCGAACTCGATGCCCACGGCGCCTGCGCCCAGCACCACCAGGCTCTTGGGGATGCGGTCCAGCTGGAGGATGGAGTCCGAGTTCAGCACCTTCTTGTGGTCCACCGGCACGTTGGGGAGCGCGCGCGGGACGCTGCCCGTGGCGATGACGATGTTCTTCGTCTCGAACAGCTGCTTGCCGCCGGCCTCGAGCGTCACCTCCACCTTGCCCTTGCCCGCGATGCGGCCGTGGCCCTTCACCACGGTCACCTTGTTCTTCTTCATCAGCATGTCGATGCCGTTCGCACCGCGCGTGACGACGGACTCCTTGTGCTTCTGCGCGTTCACCCAGTTGATGACCGGGGACTGCAGGTCGATGCCGAACTTGGAGGCCTCGAGGATGTGGCCGTAGAGCTCCGCGGTCCACAGCAGGGACTTGGTGGGGATGCAGCCGCGGTGCAGGCACGTGCCGCCCAGCCGCTTGTCCTTCTCCACCAGCACCGTCTTGAGCCCCAACTGCGCTGCGCGGATGGCCGCCACGTAACCGCCCGGACCGGAACCGATGATCACCACGTCGAACGTCTCAGCCACGCGTACCTCCGAGAAGAGAAAGTGCGTGGCGAGATAGCCCCGCGCCCCCATGCGATCAAGGACATTGCAGCCGCCGGGCGGGGGGCGCTACAGCCTCGGCGCGTGATGCCCCCTCCGGCCAGGCGGGTCCCCACCCGCACGCTGTTGCTCATGGTGCTCGCGCTGGCGGCCTTCGGGCGTTTGTGGTGTGTGACCCATCCAGGCCCCGGCACGTCCCGGGCGCAGCCCGCGGCGGACGCGGGGAGGTGAGGCGGACATGCGCGTGGCGATCATTGGCGGCGGGATCATGGGCTGCGCGGTGGGCTGGCGGCTCGCGCAGGGCGGGGCCGAGGTCCACGTCGTGGAGCGCGCCGTCCCGGGCGCAGAGGCCTCGAGCGCCGCCGCCGGCATGCTCGCCCCCCAGGTGGAGTCCGCGAAGCCGGGGCCGATGCTGGACCTCGGCCTGCGCAGCCGGGGCCTCTACCCTGCCTTCGCAGAGGAGCTGAAGGAGGCCACGGGCGTGGACGTGCAGTACGCGCGCTCGGGCGTGCTCAAGGTGGGGTTCGACGAGGCGGGGGCGCAGGAGCTCGCCGCGCGCGTGGCCTGGCAGCAGGCGGTGGGGCTCCGGGCGGAGTTGCTGGACGGCGCCGGGGCACGCGCGCTGGAGCCCAGCGTGGGAGCCACCGCGGTGGCCGCGGCCCACTTCCCGGATGATCACCAGGTGGACAACCGGGTCCTGGTGCGGGCGCTCACCATGGCCGCGGCCGGGGCCGGGGCGAAGTTCCGCCCGGGCGTGGTGCGCGGGGTGCTCGAGCGCGGAGGGCGCGCGGTGGGCGTGGACGTCGAGGGGGAGTCGCTCGAGGCGGACGCCGTGGTGGTGGCAGCCGGTTCGTGGTCCGGGCTCGTCCCCGGTGCCGGGGTGAGCCCGGCGCAGGTGAAGCCTGCGCGGGGACAGATGCTCCAGTTCCAGCTCCGGGTGCCGCTCTTCCGCTCCATCCTCTCGTCGGAGAAGGGCTACCTGGTGCCGAGGCGGGATGGGCGCGTCATCGCGGGCAGCACGCTGGAGTTCCGCGGCTTCGAGAAGGCGGTCACCGCCGAGGGGCTGCGGCGGATCCTGGACATGGCGCTGGAGCTCTGTCCTGCGCTGGCGGACGCGCCGGTGGACGCGCACTGGGCGGGACTTCGCCCGTGGACGGAGGACCACGCGCCGCTGATCGGCCCTTCCACCCTTCCGGGCCTCTTCGTGGCCACGGGCCATTTCCGCAACGGCATCCTGCTCGCCCCGGTGACGGCGCGCGTGCTGGCGGACCTGCTGCTCGGGCGGCCCACGCCGGCAGGGCTGGATCTCCGCCCCTTCCTGCCCGTACGCGCCGCCGCCCCGGGCGCCTGAGCGCGGGTGGTGGCACGCGTGTGGGGAAAGGGCGTAGAGTCCCTCGCCGTGGAAGCACTCTCCCCGTCAGCGCCCCGCATCCTGATTGTCGACGACGACGCGTCCGTCCGTGACGTCATCTCCGTGCTGCTCTCCGAGGAGGGTTACCGCTGCGTGGTGGCGGCGAGCGCCGAGGAGGGCCTCGACCTGGCCTCGCAGGAGGAGACGCCGCTGGTCATCAGCGACATGAAGATGCCCGGCCACGACGGGCTCTGGTTGCTCGAGCGGATGCGGGACAGGCACCCGGACACCTCGGTGATCATGCTCACCGGCTACGGTGACACCGAGTCCGCGGTGGACTGCCTGCGCCGCGGTGCCGTGGATTACCTGCTGAAGCCGCCCCGCCTGACGGATCTCATCCGCGCCATCGAGCGGGCCCTGGCCAAGCGGCGGATCGAACTGGCGCGGAAGCGCTACCAGCGGAAGCTCGAAGCGCGCGTGCGCGAGCGGACCGCGGACCTGCGCTCGGCGCTCCGGGACATCGCCACCACGTACCAGAACACGCTGATGGCGCTGGTGACGGCGCTGGACGCCCGCGAGCACGAGACGTCCGATCACTCCCTGCGGGTGGTGCAGTACACGGTGGCCATTGCCGAGCGGCTCTCCATCTCGGGGAAGGACCTGGAGGAGATTGGCCGCGGGGCGCTCCTGCACGACATCGGCAAGATCGGCGTGCCGGACGCGGTGCTTCTCAAGCCGGGGAAGCTGACGCCGGACGAGTGGGTAGAGATGCGGAAGCACCCGGACATCGGCTTCCAGATGATCCAGGCCATCCCGTTCCTCGACACGCCCGCGGAGATCGTCCGAAGCCACCAGGAGCGGTTCGACGGCGGCGGCTACCCGCGCAAGCTCTGCAAGGAGGAGATCCACATCGGGGCGCGCATCTTCGCCGTGGCGGACACGCTGGACGCGATGACGTCCGACCGGCCGTACCGGCGCGGGACGTCGTTCGCGAACGCCATCTCGGAGATCGACCGCTGCAAGGGGACCCAGTTCGACCCGGAGGTCGTGAAGGCATTCCTCGCGATCGGCGAGGAGGGCCTGGTGAAGTTGAAGAACGACATGGTCGAACAGAAGCGCCGCGGGATGCCCATGACGCTCGGCGGCTCTGCCCCCCTGCAGGTGGATCCCGAGGACGACGATCTCGTCCGAGAGGCCGAGGTGTCCGGGATCCACGACGCGTGGGCGGACGAGATCACCTCGCCCGGCACGAAGGGCCACACGGCCGGCTGAGGCGACCGTCAGAGGCGAGAGAGGAAGTCCGCCACCGGGGCGTTCTCGTACGGCCCTATCGGCTCTCCTCGCCTCTCCTTGCGGGCCAGCCAACACGCGTCCACGGCCGCGAGTGCGTTCCACGCGCCGCACGTGGAGGCGGTGAAGCCCGCGCCCAGGAGCACGAAGGCCGCCTTGCGCCGCTGGCCGAGCCACCACTGCCCCGCACCGGGCAGCACCGGGCTGACGGCCGCCGCTGCGACGAGATGGGGCGCTGACACCGGCGGGCCGGGCTCAGGGAACGGCGCGGTAGATCTCCGCCCCGGCCTGCTTGAACTCGGCGGCCTTCTGCTCCATCCCGGCCTCCACGGACGCCGCGTCCTCCTGTCCGCGGACGTCCTGGGTGATCTTCATGGAACAGAATTTCGGTCCGCACATGCTGCAGAAGTGCGCCACCTTGGCCCCGTCCGCGGGGAGGGTCTCGTCGTGGAAGGCTCGCGCGCGCTCGGGGTCCAGGCCGAGGTTGAACTGGTCCTCCCAGCGGAACTCGAAGCGGGCCTTGCTGAGGGCGTTGTCGCGCGCCTGGGCGCCGGGGTGGCCCTTGGCGAGGTCGGCAACGTGGGCGGCGATCTTGTAGGTGATCACGCCCTCCTTCACGTCGTTCCGGTTGGGCAGCCCCAGGTGCTCCTTGGGCGTCACGTAGCAGAGCATGGCGGTGCCGAACCAGCCGATCATCGCGGCGCCGATCCCGGAGGTGAAGTGGTCGTACCCCGGCGCAATGTCCGTGGTCAGGGGCCCGAGCGTGTAGAACGGCGCCTCGCTGCACGTGGACAGCTGCTTCGTCATGTTCTCCTGCACCATGTGCATGGGCACGTGGCCGGGGCCTTCGATCATCACCTGCACGTCGTGCTTCCAGGCGATCTTCGTCAGCTCGCCGAGCGTCTCGAGCTCCGCGAACTGCGCCGCGTCGTTCGCGTCCGCGATGCTGCCGGGGCGCAGCCCGTCCCCGAGCGAGAAGGAGACGTCGTACGCCTTCATGATCTCGCAGATCTCTTCGAAGTGCGTGTAGAGGAAGTTCTCCTGGTGGTGGGCCAGGCACCACCGCGCGAGGATGCTCCCGCCGCGGCTGACAATCCCGGTGACGCGGTTGCGCGTGAGCGGCACGTAGCGGAGCAGCACGCCCGCGTGGATGGTGAAGTAGTCCACGCCCTGCTCGCACTGCTCGACGAGCGTGTCGCGGTAGACCTCCCACGTCAGCTCCTCGGCCTTGCCGCCCACCTTCTCCAGCGCCTGGTAGATGGGCACGGTTCCGATGGGCACCGGGCTGTTGCGGAGGATCCACTCGCGCGTCTCGTGGATGTTCTTGCCGGTGGACAGGTCCATCACCGTGTCCGCGCCCCAGCGGATGGACCACACCAGCTTCTCCACCTCCTCTTCGATGGAGGAGCTCACCGCCGAGTTGCCGATGTTGGCGTTGATCTTCACCAGGAAATTCCGGCCGATGATCATCGGCTCGAGCTCCGGGTGGTTGATGTTGGCCGGGATGATGGCGCGTCCGCGGGCCACCTCGTCACGGACGAACTCGGGGGTGATGACGCGCGGGATGGAGGCGCCGAAGCTGTTGCCGGGGTGCTGGTGCGCGAGCGAGGCCTCCACGCGCTGGTTCTCCCGGATGGCCACGTACTCCATCTCGGGGGTGATGATGCCCCTGCGGGCGTAGTGCAGCTGGGAGACGTTGCGCCCCGGCTTCGCCACGAGCGGGCGCCGGTGGGTGTGGAAGCGCAACCCGGAGAGCCGCGGGTCGGCGAGCCGCTCGCGGCCGTAGTGGCTCGTGAGCTCCGGAAGCTCGTTCACGTCACCGCGCGCGGTGATCCACGGCGCACGCGAGGGCGAAAGGCCGGCGCGGAGATCGATCTTCGCGGAGGGATCCGTGTAGGGACCGGAGGGATCGTAGACGGTGATGGAGGGATTCTCGGTCCGCTTCGCGTCCTTGCCGTGTCCGTGCACGGTGGGGGTCTGCGCGATCTCGCGGAAGGGCACCCGCAGTTCCGGGTACAGCGCCCCCGGCACGTAGATCTTCTTCGAGCCCGGCAGCGGCCCCGTGGTGATCCCCTCGAGGGCCCGGCCATCCACCCGCAGCGCGTTGTTCCCCATGGTGTGCTCCTCCGTCAGGCAGGTGCGAGGGACTAAGCCCGGACCCGTGGACTGTCAACGGCTCCTCTTCCCGCCGCGCGCGCCAGACGCTATCCCCGCCCTTCCCCATGGCCCCTTCGCTCGCCGCCTACCTCCCGCCGGACGACGCCCCGCCGCTCAGCAGCGACGAGATCCTCGGCCGCTTCGTCCAGTACGCAGCCGACTGCGGGTTCCAGCTCTACCCGGCGCAGGAGGAGGCGGTCCTGGAGCTGCTCGCGGGCAAGCACCTGGTGCTCGCCACGCCGACGGGCTCGGGGAAGTCGCTCGTCGCGTTCGCGCTGCACTTCAAGGCGCTCGCCGAGCGGAAGCGCAGCTTCTATACCTGTCCCATCAAGGCGCTGGTGAACGAGAAGTTCTTCCAGCTGTGTGACGCGCTGGGGCCCGAGCGCGTGGGGATGATGACCGGGGACGCGGCCATCAACGCGGACGCCCCGGTGATCGTCTGCACCGCGGAGGTGCTCGCGAACCTCTGCCTCCGGGACGCGGCACTGGCAGCCGACTGCGTGGTGATGGACGAGTTCCACTACTACGCGGACAAGGAGCGCGGGGTGAGCTGGCAGGTGCCGCTGCTGCTGCTCGAGCGCGCCACGTTCCTGCTGATGTCCGCGACCCTGGGTGACACGTCCCGGATCGAGGAGGCCCTGACGGAGGTGACGGGCCGCGAGACGGCGCACGTCCACAGCCTGGACCGGCCGGTGCCGCTGGACTTCACCTACGCCGAGACGCCGCTGCACGAGACGCTGGAGAAGCTGGTCGCGGGCGGGAAGTCGCCGGTGTACCTGGTGAACTTCTCGCAGCGCGCCGCGGCCGAGCAGGCGCAGAACCTCATGAGCGTGAACTTCTCCAGCAAGGAGGAGAAGGCGCGCATCGCGGCGGAGCTGGAGGGGTTCGCGTTCGACACGCCCTTCGGCAAGGAGCTGCAGCGGTACCTCCGTCACGGCGTGGGGCTGCACCACGCCGGGCTGTTGCCGCGCTACCGGTTGCTCGTGGAGCGGCTCGCACAGACGGGGCTGCTCAAGGTCGTGTCGGGCACGGACACCCTGGGCGTGGGGGTGAACATCCCCATCCGCACGGTGCTCTTCACGCAGCTGTGCAAGTACGACGGCGAGAAGGTCGGCATCCTCTCCGTGCGGGACTTCAAGCAGCTCGCGGGGCGTGCGGGCCGCAAGGGGTTCGACGTGGCGGGCAGCGTGGTGGCCCAGGCGCCCGAGCACGTGATCGAGAACCAGAAGCTCGCGGAGAAGGAGAAGTCCGGGAAGAAGGTGGTGAAGAAGCAGCCACCCCAGCGCGGGTACGCGCACTGGGACCGGGCCACGTTCGAGAAGCTGCAGGAACGCCCGCCCGAGCCGCTGGAGAGCCGGTTCGGCGTGACGTTCGGCCTGTTGCTCGCGCTGCTGCAGGCGGACCCGAACTGCCCCGGCCGCGGGTATGGCCGGCTCGTGACGCTCATCCGCCGCAGCCACGAGCGGGACTACGTGAAGCTCCAGCTGAAGAAGCAGGCGGCGCGGATGCTGCGGACGCTGCGCGGGGCGGGGATCGTCCACCTGGTGAAGGGCAGCGCGTGGCAGCTCCCGCACCTGCGCGTGGACGCGTCCCTGCAGCTGGACTTCTCGCTCCACCACACCCTGTCGCTGTACCTGATGGACGCCCTGCCCCAGCTGGACGTCGCCTCGGAGTCCTACGCGTTGGACGTGCTCACGCTGGTGGAGTCCATCCTCGAGAACCCGGACGTCATCCTCTACGCGCAGCTGGACAAGGCGAAGGGGGACAAGATCGCCGAGCTCAAGGCGAAGGGCGTGGAGTACGAGGAGCGGATGGCGGAGCTGGAGAAGGTGGAGTGGCCCAAGCCGAACCGGGACTTCATCTACGGCACCTTCAACCTGTTCGCGCAGAAGCACCCGTGGGTGGGGGCGGAGAACATCCGGCCCAAGTCGATCGTCCGGGAGATGCTGACGACGTACCAATCCTTCCACGACTACGTGCGCGAGTACGGGCTGCAGCGCAGCGAGGGCGTGCTGCTGCGCTACCTCACCGAGTCTTACAAGGCGCTGGCGCAGAACGTGCCGGACGCGAAGAAGACGGAGGAACTCGAGGACATCGAGGCGTACCTGCGGACGCTGGTGAAGACGGTGGACAGCTCACTCGTGGACGAGTGGGAGCGGCGCATTCATCCCGGCGAGGAGACCGCGCGGCCCGGTCCGCACGCGCCGCTTCCGCCGCGCAAGGTGCGGCTCGCGGACGATCCGCGGAAGCTGGCCGCGCGCGTCCGCAGCGATCTCCACAGGCTCCTGCGCGCGCTGGCACTCAAGGACTATGCGCTCGCGGCCTCGCTCGTGTACCAGCCGGAGCCGGGCACCTGGACGGCCGAAACGCTCGAACAGGCCATGGCGCCGTTCTGGGCGCAGCACCTGGCGCTGGACATCACCCCGCGCGCGCGCCGGCCGGACAAGACGTTCCTCCGCGCGCTGGAGAAGGGGACGTGGGAGGCGCGGCAGTCGCTCGTGGATCCCAACGGCGAGTGCGACTGGTTCCTCGAGGCGCGGGTGGACCTGCGCGAGGACCGAAGCGAGGAGCTCCCGGTCATCGAGTGGGTGCGCGTGGGGAGCTGACGGTCAGGGAAGCTGCCGGCACGCCACCACGGACTCACCGCCTCCGCCCACGGGCGTGAAGCCGGCGGGGAGCTCTACCGTGGTGAGCAGCTGCTGAAATGCCGGGGACTTCTCCACGGGCGGCGACTTCCGCTGACCGTCCGCGAGGCGCATGGCGAAGTTGTACGACTCGGGGACCGCGAGGCGGGTGCACTCGTAGCGCGGAGGGGCTGTAGGGGGGCCGGCCACCGCGAGCGAACACACGGCCAACACCACCACGGCAGTCACGGCCACGACACGGGAGGTACGCATGTGCCCGTTGTATGCCAGCCGTTGAAGGCCGGCGACCGCATGTCCGCACGCCCCGCTCGGAGGGACGGCGGAGGACAGGCCCCCGGTGAAAGAACTCAGTGCGAGACGCCGTCGCGGATCCCGAAGCGGATGGGGAGCACGAAGTGCGCAGTCGTCCCCGCGAGCCCCGCCGGCAGCGCCTCGAACGGCGCCGCGGCGCGAACCATGCGCAGCGCCTCTTCGTCCAGCACGGCGTGCCCGGATGAACGAGAGATCACCGGCGCCCCGACGAGCGCCCCGTCACGCGCCACGTCCACCTCCACCACCGCCGTGCCCTCGAGCCGAAGGCGGCGGGCCTGCGTGGGGTAACGGCGATGGGCCGTCACGGCGCGGGACAGGTGCGCCCCGTACGCATCCAGGTCCGCGCCGTCTCCACCGCTCCCCTTCCCGCCCGGGATGGAAAGTCCCACGGAACCGGCCGCCCCCGGGGCCTCGCCCGCAGGCGAAGACGTCGGGGCAGACGCCGTCGCCCCTGCTGGATCACCGGACGTCGCGACCAGCGCGGGCTCGCCGGGCGCCACAGCTTCAGAAGGCGTGGACACTTCCGGCAGCGAGGGGCGCGCCGGCGCGACCTCGGGGACCGGCGCCGCCACCTCGGCAGGAACGACGGGGCGTGGGGCAGCGCGGCGCTCGAGCCTGGCCGGGGCAGGTGCGGGTGCGGGCACAGGTGCGGGACGCGGAACGTGCGCCTGGAACACCACCTCGATCTCCGGGCGCTCGGGGCGTGCCGGCACCACCGGCGCGTGGCCCGCACTCCAGGACACCACCGCGACGAGCCCCGCCTGCACCGCCAACGCCAGCACGACGGCCAGAGTCCACCGCCGCGTCCCCTCGTCCGGGGCGCGCACGGCGCTGAACACCGGGGCGCGGTGCGGGAGGCGGTGCATCGTGGCGAGGACGTTGGCCGGGACCATGGTCAGAATCCAGCGGTGATTCCACCCTGCACGGTGAGCGGAGGACCGGGCAGCACGCCGCGGCTGCGGTCCACGATGTACGTCCGGTTGCCCAGGTTCTTCCCGGATGCGAAGACGGTGAGCCGATCGAGCCCCGGCAGCTTCGGCAGCGTGTAGCTCACGGCGGCGTTGTAGATGACCCAACCCGACATCAGCCCCCGCTGCCCGTTGGGCGTGGCGTCCACCGTGTTGAGGTCATCCGTGAACATGTCCCCCACGGCCACCACCTCCACGTGCGCGTCGAACCCGCTCGCGTGGGAGTAGCCGGCCGTGGCGGTCAGCGTCTCGCGGGCGGCGTACGGAAGGCGGTTGCCGGACACCGAGCTACCCGCAGCGGCCGTGATGTTGGTGGTGCGCGTCCCGACGAACTCGGCCACCGGGAGCCACGTGAAGGCCATGACTGCGTAGGGGTTGTGATCACTCTTGCGGAGACGTCCCACGTCCACGCGCGGCGCGAACTCGAGCCCGGCGTGCCGGGTGCGGCCCCCGTTGGTGAGCGTTGCGCCCTCGCCGCCGGCCACGGAGGCCGGGACGACCTGGTTCTCGAAGTCCATGAAAAAGCCGGTGGCCTCCAGCTGCACGCCGGTCCAGGGCTGGCTGCGAACGCCCAGCTCGTAGTTCCAGGACAGCTCGGGCGCGAGCTCCACCACCGTGCCCGATTCATTGCCGATGACGTCCTCGGGGCGCGGCGGCGCGAAGCCGCGGTGCACGCCGGCAAACAGCGTGGTCTGTGCCCCGAGCTGCGCGGTGGCGCCGAGCCCCGGCATGGCGGCGAACAGCGTGTCGTTGCCGGAGACGCCTGCGCCACCGGCTGCAAGACGGTTCCAGCGGGACAGCCACATGGCCTCCACCCGCGCGCCCGGCGTCACGGTGAAGCGCCCGAGCGCAAAGCGGTTCTGCACGAAGGCGGACCAGGCGTTGGTGCGGCGCTGGTTGTTCTCCACCACTTCGCCCGAGCGCGCCTTCGGGAAGGCGCCGTTCTCCTGCCGCCGCTCCTGGATCTCGAAGTGGCCGCGCAGCCCTACGTCCAGCTGGCTCTCGCCACCGAGCAGCGCGTACTTCCACTGCAGCCGGGGCTCGACGCCGCCCATGGTGTACTCGCGCAGGCGCCCCTGGTTGCCGCAGGTGGTCTGCAGGTTGGCCATGCCGCTGCAGGCGGGATCCGACGCGTCGTTCGGCCGCTGCCCGGAGTTGGAGGACTGGCGCCACCAGTCGCGCTTGAAGACACCCAGGTACGCGGTGGTGCGCAGCGTCAGCGCGTCCGTGAGGTTGAACTCGTGCTGCCCGGAGAGCCCGAGCCTGCGGCCGTAGAAACGGTCGTTGGAGAAGGGATTCTGCCGGGGGTTGGCGTCGTACTCCGCCTGGGTGAGGCCCGAGTACGTGAGCTGGCTGTCCTCCTGGTAGTAGCTGGCCTTGAGCGTGAGGGCCTGCCGCTCGCCGAGTCCCACCAGCGCCTTGAGCGCGACGTCCGTCAGCTCCGAGAAGGTGTTGTCCCGCGCCCCCTGCCCCCGCTTGTGCATGAAGGTGGCGACGAGCCCGTTTTCACCCGTGACGCCGCTGGCCTGGCCCGTGACGTTCAGGTACGCCCGGTTGCCGGCTGACACCGTGAGCCGCGCCGAGGGAAGCGAGGACGGCATGGGGGTGAGGTAATTGATGACGCCGCCAATGCTGCTCGGGCCGTAGAGCAACTGCGCCCCACCCTTCAGCACCTCCACCCGCTCGAATCGTTCGATGGGAGGGTGGTAGTAGCTGGCGTTGTCCCCGTAGGGCGCCATGGAGAGCGGCACGCCGTCCTCCAGGAGAAGCACCTTGCGGGAGCGGTTCGGATCAAGGCCTCGCAGCCCGATGTTCGGCCGAAGCCCGAGCCCCTCCTCGTCCAGCACCACCACGCCCGGCACCTTGCGGAGCACCTCGTTGGTGGAGACGGCGTGGGTCTTCTCCAGCGTCTGTGCGTCGACGGTGGCTGCGGAGCCGGGGATGGCCTCGAGCGCCTGCTCCGACTGGCCGAGCACCTCCACCGTGGGCAGGTGCACCGAGGGCGGCGGCCCGGCCGGGGTTGCAACCGGCGCGTCCCCCTCCGCGGCCAGGGCGAGCGGGGCAGCGAGCAGCAGCGGAAGGAGCGAGCGGTGGCGGAGGCTCATTTTGCGAACGATTCTCAAAAAGACGCTGGGCTTCTACAGGGCCCGGCGTCCGTTCGCAAGTGGCACTGGCAGGACGGCGCGTCCTGAGGCATAGCGGCGCGCCATGCCCAACATCCAGGTCGTCGGCGTCACCAAGGCGTTCGGTGGGAAGAAACTCTTCGAGGACGTGAACACCAACTTCGCCGAGGGGCGGCGCTACGGCCTGACGGGGCCAAACGGCGCCGGCAAGTCCACGTTCATGAAGATCATGAGCGGGGCGCTGGAGCCGGACACCGGGACGGTGAGCCGCCCGAAGAAGACGTCCGTGCTGAAGCAGGAACAGTTCGGCTTCGAAGAGCTGCGGGTGTTGGACGTGGTGGTGATGGGCAACGCGGGGCTGTGGGCGGCCATGAAGGAGAAGGACGCGCTGCTCGCCAAGGCGGACATCACGGACGAGGACGGGAACCGGCTGGGGGAACTCGAGACGGTCATTGCCGAGGAGGACGGCTACACGGCGGAGTCGGACGCGGGCGAGCTGCTCTCGGGCCTGGGGTTGAAGACGGTCCTGCACGAGAAGCTGATGAAGGAGATCCCCGCGGGCCTGCGCGTGCGCGTGCTGCTGGCGCAGGCGCTCTTCGGAAAGCCCGAGGCGCTGCTGCTGGACGAGCCCACGAACAACCTCGACCTGGAGTCCATCCACTGGCTCGAGGAGTTCCTCAAGGGCTACCAGGGCGTGCTCATCACCATCAGCCACGACCGGCACTTCCTCAACGAGGTGTGCACGCACATCGCGGACATCGACTACCAGGCGATCATCACCTACCCCGGCGGCTACGACGACATGGTGGTGGCGAAGGCGGACGTGCGCTCGCGGGTGGAATCCGAGAACGCGGAGAAGTCCAAGAAGATCAGCCAGCTCCAGGACTTCATTGCCCGGTTCTCCGCCGGCACGCGCGCCACGCAGGTGCAGAGCCGCAAGAAGCAGCTGGAGAAGCTGCAGCTGTCGGACCTCAAGCGGAGCAACATCGAGCGGCCGTTCATCAAGTTCGAGCAGAAGCGCCCGAGCGGGAAGCAGACGCTGACGCTCGAGGGGGTGACGAAGTCATTCCCCGGCGTGACGGTGGCGAAGGACTTCCGCGCGCTCGTCACCAAGGGGGAGAAGGTGGCCATCATCGGCACCACGGGGCTCGGGAAGTCGACGCTGCTGAAGATGCTCGTGGGCGAGGAGACGCCGGACGCGGGCACGGTGACGTGGGGCCACGAGGCGCAGGTGGGGTACCTGCCGCAGGAGGCCAAGTCGATCATCCAGAAGGGCACCACGGTGGCGGAGTGGCTGCACAACTTCGATCCGCGCGCGGGCAACGAGGACGTGCGCGGCCTGCTCGGGCGGATGCTGTTCCGCGGCGAAGAGGGGCTGAAGCCCACGGATGCGCTGTCCGGCGGCGAGGCGGTGCGCCTGGTGTTCAGCAAGCTGATGCTCACCAAGGACAACGTGCTGGTGCTGGACGATCCCACGAACCACCTGGACCTCGAGTCCATCGTGGCGCTCGGGGAGGCGCTCAAGCGGTACGAGGGCACCGCCTTCGTCGTCACCCACGACCGCGACCTGATCGACACCTTCGCCACGCGCATCTGGGCGTTCACGAGGGACGGCGTGGAGGATTTCTCCGGGTCGTACGAGGACTACCTCGCCAAGCACGGCGGAGGGCTGGCAGTGCGGGGGAGCTTCAAGAAGTAGGATCCCGCCGGCGTCCAGAACGGCTACGCTCGCCTCCTCGCCGCTGAGACAAGGGGGATCTCATGTTGGAGCGTTCGTTTCGCCTCGGGCTGCTCGCCCTGATCGCGGGGCTCGTTGTCACCGGGTGCAGGCCGTCTTCCGGGAACCCGCCGCCGCCGGGGCCGGTTGACGCGGGACAGGTGGACGACGGCGGGACACCTGCACCGCCGCCAGAAGCCCTCTCCATCCTGAGCTTCCCGGCGCGCGCCGGCCTCACGGGCCAGGCCTGGACGTACCGCCCGCTCGCTGCTGCTTCCACGGGAGGCATGGTCACCTGGTCGCTGCAATCGGCGCCCACCGGCGCCGAGCTCGTGGGAGGCACTTCGATCCGCTGGACCCCGAGCGAAACCCAGTCCGGCGCCCACGACTTCGTCCTCAAGGCGAGCGCCGGGGAGTTGACCGCGGAGCAACGCTTCACCGTTACCGTGGCCGAACTGGAGGTGGCCGCCTCCGAGACGGTCCTTCCCGACAGCCCCCTCCCGGTCAACCTGTCCGTGGACGCGCCCCTCTCCCCGATCCGCGGGAGCGGCATGGTGATCCCCCCGGGCGCGCTCAGCGGCAGCGCCCCCCTGCAGCTGAGCGTCTCCGCGGTGGAGAATGCGCCGGTGCCCCCTTCCCTGGCCCTGGCGGGCGCGGCGGCCGGTGACGTCCGCGTGGTGGACTTCGGCCCCTCGGGGCTGACGTTCCAGCAGCCGGTGACGGTGTTCGTCCCGGTGTCAGACGCGGCGCTTGCGCGCGGCGACCTGGAACTCCAGACGTTCGACTTCGCCACTTCGTCGTGGGTGGGTCTCCCCATCACCTCGGTGGACCCGGTCAACAAGGTCGTCTCGGCACAGGTCTACCACTTCTCGCTCTACGCGGCCGTGCCCCGAGAGCCCGTGTTCGCGCTCGAGGCCGGGCGCGGCGCCGCGGGTTCCCAGTGCGCGGACGCGGTGATCGTCCGGGCCCCCATCGTCTGGAATCTGCCGACACTGCCCGCGGCGGAGGTCAACGGCTACCAGGGAGCAGCCACGACGTTGGCAGACGTGCTCACCGCACTGAAGGACGGGGAGCAGCTCCAGGTGGCGACGCAGCTCGACGTCGCCTCGGCGGACGGCACGGGCAGCGTGCGCGAGGGCGTGTTCGCCGTTGCGCGCCGACTGTCCTCCGGGAAGTTCACCGTCACCGTCGCCACGAGTGCCGGTCCGCTCCCGCTGTCTGCTGCCCCGGAGCTGACGCTGGCCGAGCTCTGGCCGCTGCTGGACGGGAGCCGGGCGCAGGTGCGGATCCCGGCGCTGGCGGCCAGCGGCGGCGCCTCGGTGAGCGCAACGACCGCCCTCTCGCTGCTGACGGCCGGCAGCCCCGCCGGCGTCTTCCCCGCGGGCGCCAGGCCCATCGGGCAGCAGGAGACGCTCACCGTGGCGTCGCTCTCTGCGCTGTCGGATCCAGACGCTGACTGTGACGGCGCCCCGGATGCCCAGGACGCCGAGCCCAACGGTCCCCCGCCGCCGTCCCTGGTCCCCAGCCCTTCCGGGACGGTGCGCGGGCGGGTGGGCGAGGCGGTGCAGTTGTCCGTCGGAGCCCCGGCAGGCACCACCCTCGAGTGGAGCGCCGCCCCGGCAGGTCTCACGGTGACCCCGGCGTCGGGCGGCGGGGCTGCGAGCGTCGTGGGAGACACGCCCGGCGTCTACCAGGTGAAGGTCCGGGGCACGCTCAGCGGTGCAGCGTCGGAGGCGGGTTGGCAGGTCGTGCTGGACGCCCCCACCGCCCCCAACCTCCCGCCGCGGGCCTCCATCCTCCTGCCGGGCGGAAATGTCGTTCGCGTGGGTCAGCCGGTGATCTTGAAGGCCTGGGGCATGGACCCGGAAGGGGCCGCGCTGAAGTGGGCCTGGAGCGCGCAGCTTCCCATCAATGCGACAGGCGACACCGTGACCTTCGTGCCCACCGCGCCCGGAGACGTCACCGTGTCCCTCGTGGCAAACGACGGGCAGCTGGACAGCGCCGCGGCCACCGTGACGGTCTCCGTCCTGCCAGCAGAGGTGAACCGTCCGCCCGGGCTGCCGCTGGTCACCCCCTTCTCTGCGACCGTGAGCCGCCAGAACGGGGTGGCCCAGGTGTCCCTCTTCGCGCAGGGGACAGATCCGGACGGAGATGCCGTCCAGTTCCGGTTCCTGGGCAGCGCCCAGAACCCGTCCGGCGCCACGTTGACCTCCGCCGGAGCCAGCGCGACCTTCGAGGCGTTCAGCGACGGCGCCTACGAGATCAAGGTGACCGCCATCGATTCTCTCGGAGACGAGGGGCCGGGCGCCGTCGTGCGCATCCTCGTAGCGCCCCCGCCACCGCCCGTCGTGGTGGACGCGGACCGGGACGGCTACCCCGAGGGAATGGACTGCAACGACCAGTCAGCGTCCGTGCGGCCCGGGGCTGCCGAGCTCTGCGGCGACGGCGTGGACCAGGACTGCGACGGCAAGGACCTCGAGTCGGTCGATTGCGACTTGGACCGCGACGGCTTCACCACCCGCGCCGGGGATTGCGACGACGCGAATCCCCGCCGCTTCCCGGGCCTCGCCGACCGCTGCGACGGCATGGACAACGACTGCGATGGGCGCGTGGACCAGGCCTTCGTGGTTGGCTCCCCCTGCAGCGTGGGCGTCGGGGCGTGCGCGGCGACCAGCACCTGGGTGTGCAACTCGACCTTCACCAGCGTGACCTGCCCCGCCACCCAGGGCGCGCCCGGGGCCGAGAGCTGCAACGGCATCGACGACGACTGCAACGGGAAGGCGGACGACATCTCGGGCCAGGCGGCCGGTGACATCTCTTCGTGCGGCGGATGTGGCGTGGCCTGCGCCGCGCCGGCCAACACGGCGGCCACCTGCACGGCCGGCGGGTGCGGCTTCACCTGCAATACGGGCTTCGTGGACGTGGACAAGAGCCCCGTCAACGGCTGCGAGTGCGAGCTGCGTGGGGCGGAGGTGTGCAACGGCATTGACGACAACTGCAACGGCCTCGTGGACGAGGGCACGGGCTCGGCCTTCTACACCGGGCCCGCTGGAACCTCCGGGGTGGGCATCTGCCAGGTCGGCCGCGTTGCGTGCGTGAACGGGTCACCCACCGTCAGTCCGGAGAAGCTGCCAGCCCCGGAGACGTGCGACGGCGTGGACAACGACTGCAACGGTCGCACGGACGAAGCCTTTGACTTCGCCAACGATCCAAACCACTGCGGGCAGTGCGGGAAGCAGTGCGCGGCCGGGGAGTCCTGCCGCCAGGGGGCCTGCACGGCCCCGGTGACCGACGCCGGGTTCTCGTGCGGCACGCCCCTGTCCGAGTGCAGCGGAACCTTCGGGCCGTTCTGCACCAACCTCGCCTCGGACTTCCGCAACTGTGGCAGCTGCGGAAAGACCTGCGCCGCTGGCCAGGTGTGCACGGCGGGAACGTGTGCCGGGGGGAGCACCGGAACGCCGGACGCGGGGACCCCCACGGACGGAGGCACCTCCATCACCTGCCAGGCACCGTCGCAGGCGTGCACGGGCCCGGCCGGGCAGTACTGCGCCCGCGTCCAGTCAGACGTGAACAACTGCGGGGCCTGTGGGCGGGTCTGCCCGGCGGGGAATACCTGCTCGGCCGGCGCCTGCGTAGACCTCGACGAGTGCGCCCTGGGTGCTGCCCGCTGCAGCCCGAAGGCCACCTGCACCAACGTCCCCGGGAGCTTCATCTGCACCTGCGCCGCCGGGTACGCGGGAGACGGGCTCACGTGCCTCGACGTGGACGAGTGCGCGGCAGGCACGTCCCTGTGCAGCCCCGACGCCACGTGCAAGAACACCGAGGGCAGCTACGCGTGCGCCTGCGAGAGCGGCTTCGTGGGAGACGGCCTCAGCTGCGGGGACATCGACGAGTGCGCGGTGAACCCGTCACCGTGTGACGTGAACGCGGGCTGCTTCAACACGCCCGGGGCCTTCCGCTGCGCCTGCAACCCCGGCTTCACCGGGACGGGACAGTCCGGAGACTGTGCCTGCCCGGCCGGCCAACTCGCGTGCAGCTCAGCGGATGGGCTTTCCTCCTGTGTCGACACGGCGGTCGATCCGCTCCACTGCGGCGGCTGCGGAAAGGCCTGTCCCGCGGGCGGCGCGTGCCGGAACGGCAGCTGCGTGCTCCCCCCTGCGACCTTGAACGTGACGCTCGGAGGGAGCGGCGTGGGGGTGGTCAAGTCCACGCCGGCGGGGATCAACTGTGGCGCTGCGTGCAGTGCCAGCTTCCCCGACGGTACCTCGGTCACGCTGACGGCGACCGCCGGGAGCAGCTCGACCTTCGTAGGCTGGGGCGGGGATTGTGCCACCGCGGGGACGCAGGCCACCTGTACCGTGACCGCGTCCGGGATCCGCACGGTCGAGGCCATGTTCCGCCTGGAAGGCGGGACGGACGGCGGGACCAGCGGAGGAACAGACGGTGGCTCGAGCGCGTGCCCACCCGGCCAGGTCGTGTGCGCCTCGACGAAGGGGACCTTCTGCGCGGACCTCGCGGCGGACAGCCAGAACTGCGGGAGCTGCGGCAACACCTGCGCGGCGGGCAGCGCGTGCATCAACGCGACCTGCGTTGCCCCCCAGCCGCCGGACGGCGGCACGGCCGGCCCGGACTGCCCCGAGAACACCACGCCCGCCAGCCCAGGCGGCTGCAGCACCGCAACGGGCGGTGCCGTCTGCATCGACACCCAGTGGGACAGCTTCAACTGCGGGAGCTGCGGCAACGTCTGTCCGCAGGGACAGAGCTGCAGCAACGGCAACTGCAGGCCTGACACCGGCATCTCGTGCGATCCTCTCACCCTGCCCTGCAACGGGCTGGAGGGAACGATCTGCATCAACCCCCTGGATGACGTGTTGAACTGCGGGGCCTGCGGCAACGTCTGCGCCAACGGCTTCACCTGCCGCCAGTCCACGTGTGTCCAGGCGTCGACGCAGACGCTGACGGTTCTCCGGGATGGTGATGGTTCAGGCAGCGTGGTCTCGGTGCCGGGAGGAATCGACTGCGGGAGGGCGTGCGCGTGGGACTTCCCGGAGGGAACGTTCGTCACCCTGACGGCCCGGCCGGACTCGAATTCCATCTTTGCAGGCTGGACGGGGCCCTGCGCCGGGACCGGCCCGTGCACGGTCACGCTCGCCGGGGCGACGACTGTAACGGCCACCTTCAATTCCGCGTTTCCGACGGACGGCGGCGCAGGGTGTCCGCCCGGGCAGGTGACCTGCAGCTCACCCTCCGGCAGCGTCTGTGCGGACCTCGGCGCCGACCGGCTGAACTGCGGCGCCTGCGGCAATGCCTGCCGGGAGGACGAGGCGTGTAAGAACGGGAGCTGCACGGCCCTCGGCGGTTCCGACGGTGGCGCCGGAGCCAGCTGTCCCACCGGGCAGGTTGTCTGCCAGTCCACCGTGGGCCCGCTCTGCGTGGACCTCGGCTTCGACCGGCTCAACTGCGGGGCCTGCGGCAGCGCGTGCAAGAGCTCCGAGATCTGCAGCAACGGCACCTGTACGGCAGGCAGCGGGACAGACGGTGGGACGTCTTCCAACTGCCCGCCCGGCAAGTCGGCCTGCCAGACCGCCACGGGCCTCGCCTGCGTGGACCTGGGCTTTGACCGCCTGAACTGCGGGGCCTGCGGCAGTGCGTGCAAGACCAGCGAGGTCTGCAGCAACGGCACCTGTACGGCGGGCAGCGGGTCCGACGGCGGAACGAGCACCCAGTGTCCGCCGGGCAGGTCCGCGTGCCAGTCCGAAGGCGGCCTGCTCTGCGTGGACCTCGGCTTCGACCGGCTCAACTGCGGCGCCTGCGGCAACGCCTGCCAGGGGGACTCGTTCTGCCAGGGCGGCACGTGCATGGCCGGATCCGGCGGAGGCGACGGCGGCACCGGGGGCAACAGCGCCATGCTCGGGGTGACGCGCAGTGGAACCGGCGGAGGGTTCATCTCCTCCCTGCCCCAGGGAATCTCGTGCGGAAGCACCTGCACGGCACCGTTCCCTGACGGCACCCAGGTGACGCTCACCGCCCAGCCGGACAGTCTCTCCACGTTCGGCGGCTGGACGGGCGCCTGCACCGGGACCGGCCCCAGCTGCTCGGTCCTGGTGTCCAACCTCCAGTCCACGTTCGTCGAGGCCATCTTCAACGCCAGCACGACGGGCGGCGGAGGGAACAACGCCTGCCCACAGAACACCGTCCCCGCGAGCCCCGCCGGATGCGCGACGTCCACGCGCGGCGCCGTCTGCATCGACACCCTCTGGGACACCTTCAACTGCGGAAGCTGCGGCAACACCTGCGCGCAGGGCACGACCTGCAACACCGGGTCCTGCGGTCCGCCGGCGGGCATCACCTGTGATCCCTCGGCGCTGCCCTGTCACGGCCCGCGTGGGCCCCTCTGCGTCAGCCCCAGCTCGGACATTCTCAACTGCGGGGCGTGCGGCAACGTCTGCGCCAGCGGGTATGTCTGCCAGCAGGCCGCGTGTGTCGTGGCTTCGTCGCAGTCCGTGTCCCTCAACGTGCTCAAGGGCGGAGGGGGAATCGGCTACGTGTCCTCCGCTCCCGCCGGCATTGCCTGTGGAGACAAGTGCATGGCCTCCTTCCCGGCCGGCGAAACCGTGACCCTCACCGCGGTCGCAGACACCAACTCCACCTTCGCGGGATGGGCAGGCCCCTGCGAGGGCAGCGGGAGCGTCTGCACCTTGTCGCTCACTGCCGCAACCACTGTCACCGCCCACTTCGACCTCGTGGGCGGCGGCGACGGCGGGACGTCTTCCAACTGCCCGCCCGGCAAGTCGGCCTGCCAGACCACCACGGGTCTCGCCTGCGTGGACCTGGGCGTTGACCGCCTCAACTGCGGGGCCTGCGGCAATGCCTGCCAGGGAGACTCGTTCTGCCAGGGCGGTACCTGCGTCGTGGGCTCCAGCGGGGGCGACGGCGGCTTCGTCCAGGACGGCGGGACGTCCTCCAACTGTCCGCCCGGCAAGTCGGCCTGCCAGACCACCACGGGCCTCGCCTGCGTGGACCTGGGCTTTGACCGCCTCAACTGCGGGGCCTGCGGCAACGCCTGCCAGGGAGACGCGTTCTGCCAGGGCGGCACGTGCGTCGTGGGCTCCAGCGGTGGCGACGGCGGCCTCGTCCAGGACGGCGGGACATCTTCCAACTGCCCGCCCGGCAAGTCGGCCTGCCAGACCGCCACGGGCCTCGCCTGCGTGGACCTGGGCTTTGCCCGCCTCAACTGCGGGGCCTGCGGCAACGCCTGCCCCGCTGATGCCTACTGCCAGAACGCCACCTGCGTCCCCAGCACCGGCGGAGGAGACGGCGGCTTCGTCCAGGACGGCGGCACCGGCGACGTCACGTGTCCGCAGGGGACCACGCCCTCCGGCGGCACCTGCACCACGGCCACCGGCGGCGCGGTCTGCATCGACACTGCGTGGGACGACTTCAACTGCGGGACGTGTGGCACCCAGTGTCCGGGCGGTACGTCGTGCAACAACAAGACGTGCGCAGTGAGCTCCGGGCTCTCCTGCCAGGGCGGGCTCATCCCCTGCAACGGCCCAAGCGGTCCCTCCTGCGTCAATCCGAGCAACGACAGCCGGAACTGCGGCGCCTGCGGCAACGTCTGCGCCGTCGGCCGCGCCTGCCAGAACTCCGCGTGTGTTCCCGCCTACGTCCTGAA
Organism: Pseudomonadota bacterium; assembly: GCA_039800145.1. Classification (GTDB taxonomy): domain Bacteria; phylum Myxococcota; class Myxococcia; order Myxococcales; family Myxococcaceae; genus VGRA01. The sequence goes on from JBDLRJ010000342.1 coordinate 21,562, forward strand.
CGTGGTGAAGAATGGCACGGGAGCTGGGCACGTCAGCTCGGTGCCCCTCGGCATCGACTGTGGCGGCATCTGCTCGGGCTCGTTCCCGTCCGGCGCCCTGGTCCGGCTCACGGCTGCCCCGGACGTCCGGTCCAGCTTCGCGGGCTGGATGGGCCCCTGCTCGAGCAGCACCGATCCCAACAGCTGCACGGTGAGCATCACGAGCGCGGTCTCGGTGACCGCGACGTTCAACGCCAACTGACGGCCAGAACGACGCTCCCCCCAACGGCGGAAACCCGCTGGGGGGAGTTGGACGGCGAAGCGCTGCGCCTACGCCGCCGAGCCCTTCAGCACCAGGCCCACGGACTGGGCCTTGTCGAACCGGGACTGGATGTCGTTCCAGTTCCAGCTGGCCTCGAGGCAGTCCGCCCAGGCCGGGCCGTACTGCAGGTGGAAGGCGTGCTCCCAGTCATCCAGCGCCACCAGGGGGACATGCCCACGGCGGCGAGCGACGCGGGGCAGTTTCAAGACGTAGAGAGGGGGCGCCGGAGCTTCCCAGCGCCCCCGTTCCCTACTGGTTCTTGCAGGTGCCCTTCACGTTCGGACCGAGCAAGGTGCCGGTCTTGATGCAGCGGTCGGGCGTCGCCCGGTTGCCGTCCGCGCAATCGGTGTTCGTGTAGCAGCAGCTGGGAGCCATGCAGACCTCGACCGGGGGCGAATCCTGGACGCCCGCCGCGATGATCTCATCCACGCTGGGCACGACGTGCTCGCACCGGTTGTCCACGCACGCATCCTGGGAGACGTCCCAGCCGTCGTCGCAGCTGTCGCCGGGGACGCACCACCCCTCGGGGAAGTACTGGACGCAGCTGTACGTGAACTTCCCCCCGGAGGTGGCGCTGCCCTTTTCACACTGGACCGTCACGTCCGGGTCAGGGTGGGCGGGGCACTGTCCATCCGTGCAGCACGCGGAGTCCACGTCACAGTCAGAGGGAACCGGGCCGGTGTACGCCACGCAGGCGTTGTCCACGATCTTCGTCTCGAAAGTCGCGAGTTCAACGTACTCGGCGAACAGGCTGATGCCTGCCAGTTCCGCCACGGCGCCCACCTTGGGCGTGAGCCCCAGGTCGAGATCCGTGCAGATGCTCCCGGAGTAGGTACCGGCGCTCGCGGTGGCGGTGCCGGTCACGCTCGCCTCCGCAAAACCCTTGAGCGCCACCGAGCCTCCGACGAACCCGAAGGCCTTCAGGTCCAGGCGGGGCTCCACCCACGCGGTGGCCGTGATGTTGCCCGTGAAGTTCACGGTGGGGCCATACTTGCTGAAGGTGGAGGTCCGCTCGTCCACCGAGTACCAGCCCAGGCGGTCCGAGTAGCCGAAGCCCACCTCCATGGACTGCGTGAGGTCGAACCCCTGGGTCGACGTCAGGTTCGCTTTGGCCGACAGGTCGTAACCGGCGAACAGCGAGGGGTTCACGGTCAGGACCAAGCCACCCACCGAGAAGGGAATCTCGGGGCCCTCCCAGATTCGCTTGCCTTCCCCGTACTTCGCGCTCAGGTCGAGCGTCAGCTTCGTGTGGAGGGAGGCCTCCGCGCTGCCGCCCACCACCACTTCCAACTTGTCCACGTTGACGAGGAGCGTGTCCCACTCGAGCACCATGTCCACCCACGCGGAGAGCAGGAACTTGCACTTCTCAAGTTCCAGCTTTGCGCTGCCGACGGCGGTCACCGTCGCGAAAGACTTGTCGAAGACGACGCCCGAGCAGTCCTCCGGCCCCACAGAGACACCGAGGGGTTGGCGCGCGACCTGGAGCGGAAGGCCATCCTGCCCGAGCGGCTGCTGGGACTGGTTGAGCTCGGACAGCGGCATGCGGACCCGGATGCGTCCGCGCTTGAACGCGTCCCGCGCCTTCGCGCGGGACAGCTTCAACGTGACCACCTGGCCCTCCCGGCGCAGGCCATCCACCTTGTGCAGCAGCGGCTTACGGTCCCGGCGACCGCGGTAGAGGAACGCTCCCTCCTTGATGCGGGAGTCCAGCGATGCGCCTGGCTTCAGCTGGAGGGTCAGCACACCGGTCGTGTCGTCGAAGTCCGCAGACTCGAAGTTGAGCTTGAACTCGTCGTCCATGCGGACGGTGTTGTCCTGGGGCTCGAGGCAGTTCTGCCCCCGGTCATCCGGGTTGCAGCGCGGCGCGGTGCCCACGTCGTCCCACTCGGTCTGGACGGGGACGTACGGGTCGGGGGCAGTGGGCTCCTGGTTTCCACAGGCGGCGAATGCCAGGAGGACGGGGACTGCGAGCAAACGAGAGGGGCGCATGGGACTCCGGGGGGGCGTCAGGGGCACTGCGTGTCAGAGGGGCTGCGGGAGACGACGACAGACGTGGCGGCGCCCTGTCGCCAGGCAGACCAGGCGTCGAACATCCTGACCGGGGTTCCCCCGGAGGGCGTGATGGTGACGTTGAAGGTGTCGGGGGTGCTGCGGAGCGTCTCGTGCTTGGGGCAGAGAGGGCCGTAGCCGCCCGGCGCTTTCACGAGCGCAGTCCCTTCCTCCGCAGTGGCAGCGAGCGTCGGGAACTGCTCGAGTTGTCCGGCCACCTCGCGTCCGAAGGTCGCGAGCGTGAACGGCTGGCCATCCACCTTCAACTTCCCCTCCACGTACGGATCGGAGATCAGTCCGTCCGACAGCCCCTGCCTCACGAAGAACGGCGTGGTCAGGTGGTGGAGGATCACGTGCGTGTCCGAGGCGCACTTCCACCCTGCATCGTCCTGGGCGTGGTGAGCGTTGCAGCTCTCCTCCGGCGCGACACGCCAGAGCCCCTCCTGTGCCTGCAGGCCGTATCCGAGGAATGCCGAATCCGAGCACAACCCCATCTGGCTGCACGCAGTACCCTGCGAGTAGTCCAGTCCCACCAGGTCCGGGCCGAACGTGGAGTCAACGAGCCCGAGCACCTCCACGGCGGGGTTGTGGGCACGGAGCTCGGAGCGAAGCCAATCCAGGTTGAAGGTGGTGCCACCGCCACCGGCAGAGGCGCCTGCGAGCACCACCTCCGTTGCCTCGTCCAGGTCCGGGAGTTCCGTCGCCTGGGCACCGTAGACGGTGGCCGGAGCGCCCTCGCGACGAAGGGTTGCAAGCACGGCCTCGAGGATGCGCCGACCGAGGAAGTGGACGCGGTAGCGCGTGGTGGCACCCGAGACCGGGTGGGGCGCCTCCACTTCCACGTCCCGCGCCGTCCCGCGCCACGTGTCCGAGGAGCAGTACTTGAGGAGCACCTGGTTGGCATCCTCGAGCGGGTTCGGGGCCGGCAACGTCCCGTCAGAAGACCGCGCGAAGATCCCCTCTCCATCCGTCTTCGGAGGCGAGGTGGAGCTGGTCATCTGCGTCTTGCTGAAGTTGGTGTCCACGCTGCACCACCGC
>JBDLRJ010000343.1:0-5858 GCA_039800145.1 Pseudomonadota bacterium
TCTGCCTCCGCTGCCTGCGGCCCGAGTCCGTCTGCTACTGCGGCAAGCTGCAGCGCGTGGAGACGGGCACGCACGTCGTCTTCCTCCAGCACCCCCGCGAGCGGCGCGTCCCCGTCAGCACCGCGCGCATGGCACACCTCTCGCTGCCCAACTCGGAGCTCCACCACGGCGTCGAGTTCGAAGAGGACGCGCGCATCCGCGCGCTCGCCGCAGAGCCTGACACCTACGTCCTTTTCCCCGGTGAAGGGGCAGTGGAGCCAGCTGCGCTCCGCGACAACCCACCGCGCAACGTCATCGTCGTGGATGGCACCTGGTCGCTGGCGCGCAAGGTCATCAAGGTGAACCCCACGCTGCGCGCCCTGCCGCGCATCGGCTTCGTCCCGCGCAAGCCCGGCAACTACCGCATCCGGAAGGAGCCCGCCGAGCACTGCGTCTCCACCATCGAGGCGGTCTGCGAGCTGCTCGGTGCGCTCGAGAGCGATCACGACAAGTTCGACCGGATGCTCTCCGCGTTCGACTTCATGGTGGACACCCAGCTGCACTTCGTCAGCAACCGCTCGGGCCCGGTGCGCTACCGCGTCAACAAGCCGCCCCCGCGCCCGCGCGTCCCCGCCGAGTACAAGGAGCAGGCGCACCGCCTCCTCGCGCTCTACGCGGAGGCCAACGCCCACCCGAAGGGCACCGGATTCGACGGCGTCGGCGAGCTCGTGCACCTCGTGGCCGAGCGCGTCCACTCCGGCGAGCGCTTCGAGGCGCTCATCCGCCCGCGCCGCCCGCTCGCGGAGAGCACGCCGTTCCACGTCGCAGTTCCCGCCGAGGTACTGAACGCGGGACAGGACGTGGCAGAGGCGCTCGCCGCCTTCCGCGCCTTCCTCCGCCCGGACGACATTGCCTGCACGTGGGGCGGCTTCGCGTTGGATCTCCTCCGCCACGAGGGGCTGGAGCTCCCCGACACGCGCGACGCGCGGCTCGCGACGATGCGGCTGTTCCGCGGCCGCCCCGGCGCGGTGGAAGAGGCGTGCGCGAAGATGAAGGTGACCCCCGAGGCGCCGTTCGCGCGGGGCAGGGCGGGCATCCGGCTCGCCGCCCTGTCCGCCGCGCTGCGTGGCCTCGGCGCGGTGGCCGGCGAGGTCAGCCCTCGAACGCCGCGTCCGTGATCTCCAGGCCGCGGTCGATGATGGCGAACCCCTCGCGCAGCTGCTCCTCGGTGATGGACAGCGGCGGGTTGCAGGTGAACGACGACCAGCGCGAGAACGTGAACAGCCCCTGCTCGCGGAAGAAGCCCGCCAGCTTCGTCATGGCCGGGTGCGTCCCGTTGTAGGGGGCAATCAGCTCGCCCTTCGAGTTCTTCCGGATGTCCATCATCCCGAACAGCCCGATGCACCGCCCGTCCGCCACCGAGACGTGCTTCTTCTGCAGCCGGTCCATTTCCGAGCGCATCACCTTCTCCAGGCGCGCCGCGTTCTCGATCATCCCCTCGTCCAGCATCACGCGGATGACCGCCTCCGCCGTGGCCAGGCCCACCGGGTGCGAGTTGTAGGTGAGGCCGCCCCAGAAGACGTTCTTCTGGAAGTGCTCGTGGATGCGCGCCGTCATGCCCACCGCGCCGAGCGGGAAGTAGGACGACGTCAGCCCCTTCGCCAGCGTCACCATGTCCGGCACCACGTCGAAGTGCTCGTACGCGAGCATCTTCCCGGTGCGGCCCATGCCCGCCATCACCTCGTCGCAGATGAGCAGGATGCCGTACTTGTCCAGGATGGCCTTCAGCCCCTTGAACCAGCCCTTCGGCGGTACCTCCACGCCGTTGGTGCCCGTCACCGTCTCCGTGATGAACGCGGCAATGGTGTGCGGCCCCTCGTACTGGATGACCTCCTCCAGGTACTTGAGGTGGTTCGCCGTGCGCTCCTCCTCGGTCTTGCCGAAGGAGTAGTCGTAGGGCTTGGGGTCCATGACGTGGACGATGCCGGGGCTGCCCGGCTCGCTCGGCCAGCGGCGGGGATCCCCGGTCATCTGCATCGTGAGGTTCGTCCCGCCGTGGTAGCTGCGGTAGCGGGCCATGATCTTGAACCGGCCCGTGAACAGCCGCGCCATCTTCACCGCGTTCTCGTTGGCCTCCGCGCCGCCGAGCGTGAAGAAGAACGACTGCATCCCCGGAACCACGTCCGACAGCAGCTTGCCCAGCCGCGCGCGCACCTGCGTCGCCGTCTGCGGGTAGACGAAGATGAGCTCTTCGATCTGCCGCTTCATGGCCGCCATCACCTTCGGGTGCGCGTGGCCCACCAGCACGCTCATGAGCTGGCTGTTGAAGTCCAGGATGCGCTGGCCCTCCGGCGTGTAGAGGTACACGCCCTCTGCGCGCGCCACCGGGAGCGGGTTGACCGCGTTGCCTGCAGACCAGGTGTACAGCGTGTGCTGCTTGCACAGCGCCACCATGTCCGCGGTGGACATGGGCTCCTGCGCGTAGGGGTTCGGGTAGCCGATGTACTCGTTCGTCATGTGCGGAATCTCCGTGGCTCCGTCAGGCTCAGCTCATCCAGCTCGCGTCGGACGCGGCCGCCCACTTCTCCGTCACCTTCTTCGGGCGGCTGAAGAAACGGAAGCCGTCCCAGCCGGTGATGTCGCCGTGGCCGAACTTGCTGTTGTTGAAACCACCGAAACTGAACGGCTCGCGCGGCACCGGCACGCCCACGTTGATGCCCACCATGCCCGCCTCGAGCCGCTCCACCGCCGTGCGGGCCACGGAGCCGCGGGTGGTGAAGATGGCCGCGCCGTTCGAGAAGAAGCTCCGGTTCTGCAGCTGCAACCCCGCCTCGAGCGTGGGCACGCGGACGATGCTCAGCACCGGGCCGAAGATCTCCTCGCAGCCCGCGGGCATGTCGGGCGTGACGTTGTCCAGCACCGTGGGGCCCACCCAGTGGCCCTCCGCGCCCGCCACCTTCGCGCCGCGGCCGTCCACGAGCACCTTCGCCCCCAGCTTCTCCGCCCCGGCGATGTAGCCGTGGATGCGCTCCACCGCGGCCGCGCTGATGACCGGGCCCATGTCTTCCCCCAGCTTCAGCTTCCGCACGCGGTCCGCCATGGCGTCCACGATGGGCTGCACGTCTCCCACCGCCACCATGAGCGAGCTCGCCATGCAGCGCTGCCCCGCGCAGCCGTAGGACGAGGCGACGATGTTGGAGGAGGTGAGCTCCAGGTCCGCGTCCGGCACCACGATGACGTGGTTCTTTGCCGAGCCCAGGCACAGCATGCGCTTCCCGGTGGCCGCGCCGCGCGCGTAGAGGATCTTCGCAACCTTCGTGGAGCCCACGAAGCCCACCGCCGCGATGCCGGGGTGGTCCACGAGGGCCTCCACCACCTCGCGCTGGCCGTTCACCACCTGGAACAGCCCGTCCGGCAGGCCTGCCTCCTTCAGCAGCGCCGCGAGCTTCATGGCGCCGTAGGGGACGATCTCGGAGGGTTTCAGGACGAAGGCGTTGCCGGCCATCAGCGCGTTGGGCGCCATCCACAGCGGCACCATCACCGGGAAGTTGAACGGCACGATGCCCGCCACCACGCCGAGCGGCTCGTGCGTCACGCGGCAGTTCACCCCGCGGCTCACGTCCAGCTGCCCGCCGTCCGCCATCATGTGGAGCGACGCGGCGAACTCCACGCACTCGATGCCCTTGTCCACGTCCCCCTTGCCCTCGGCGAACGTCTTGCCGTTCTCGTGGGAGACGAGCCAGGAGAGCTCCTCGTTGTCGCGCTCCATCAGCGTCTTCAGCCTGAGCATCACCTGCGCGCGCTCGCGCATGGGCGTGCGGCCCCAGGCCACCTGCGCCTTCTTCGCCCCCTCCACCGCGGCGTCCACGTCCTTCGCCGTGGAGAGCGTCATCTGCCCCATGGGCTTGCCGTGGCGCGGGTTTTCGATGGGGAGCCACTGCCCGGTGCTGCCCTCCTTGTACTCACCGGAGAGGAAGTTCTTCACCGGGAGGTACTCGGTGAAGGCGTAGCTGCGGGCGGGGAAGGCAGGGAGCAGGGGCATGGGTGTGTTCCTCGGGTTCAAACGGACGGGGACTGCTGGGGAGACGGGGAGGGGCGGAGCAGCGCCATGAGCGCCACGTAGGAGACGGCCGCGAGCCCGAAGCCCACGAACCAGGCGGAGTCGTAGACGGTGTCCAACGCGTTGTGCGCCAGTTGCTCGCCCCGGGCGCGGGCGAGCGCACGGAGGAAGCCGGGGAGCGAAGGCGCCACCCCGAGCGCGAGCGCCACGAGCGCACGCACGTTGTAGCCGCCGCTGTACCGGTAGGCGCCGTCCGCGCGGAACAGCGAGGCCTCGTCCAGCTGCGTCTTCCGCACGAGGAAATAGTCGGCAATCAGGATGCCGCCGATGGGCCCGAGCAGCGCTGAGTACCCGATGAGCCAGGTGAAGGTGTACGCCGCGGAGGAGGAGAGGAGCTTCCACGGCATCATCAGCACGCCGATGACCGCGGTGATGAGCCCACCCGTCCGGTAGGAGATGTGCCTCGGGGCGAGGTTGGCGAAGTCGTTCGCCGGGCCCACCACGTTGGCCGCGATGTTGGTGGACAACGTGGCGATGGCGAGCGCGAAGGTGGCGAGCCCCACCACCACGGGAGAGGAGAACTTCGCCGCGATGGCGGTCGGGTCCCAGATGGCCTCGCCGTACAGGAGCACCGTCGCCCCCGTCACTGCCACGCCGATGAACGCGAACAACAACATCGTCCCCGGCAAGCCGATGGCCTGCCCCACCACCTGGTCCCGCTGGCTCTTCGCGAAGCGCGTGAAGTCCGGGATGTTGATGGAGAGCGTGGCCCAGAACCCCACCATGGCGGTCAGGTTCGGCCAGAAGAGAGGCCAGAAGGGCTTCGGCTCCTTCGGCGCCGTGGCCGCCAGCATCGCGGACAGTCCGTCTGTCTGGGTGACGGCCCACCCCAGCAGCGCGAGTCCCACCGCGATGAGGAACGGCGCCGCCCACGTCTCGAGGAACTTGATGCTCTCCGTTCCGCGCACCACGAAGTAGACGTTGATGGCCCAGAAGAGGGCGAACCCGGCGAAGTGACCCGCGCCGATGTCTGCCGAAGGCGCACGTCCGTTCAGCGCGCAGTACAGGGTGTAGAGCGACACGCCGCCCACCCAGGTCTGGATGCCGAACCAGCCGCATGCCACCACCGCGCGCGCCACCGCGGGGACGTTCGCGCCGAAGACGCCGAAGGACGCGCGCGCGAAGACGGGGAAGGGGATGCCGTACTTCGCCCCCGCGTGCGCATTCAGCAGGATGGGCACCAGCACCACGGCGTTGCCGAGCAGCACCAGGAGGCAGGCCTGCCACCAGTTGAGTCCCGCGGCGATCATCCCCGCTGCGATCTGGTAGCTGGGGACACACACCACCATCCCCACCCAGAGCGCCGCGAAGTGCCACTGCGTCCACGTGCGGCGCCCCGCCGGTACCGGCGCCAGGTCCTCGTTCCAGAGCGCCGGGTGTGCGCCCGGCGGTGGGGTGGCGTGCTGCGCGTTGGCCTCGCTCACGCGCGCGTGCCGGTCCGCTTGAGGTACCGGCCCGCCCCGCGCTCCACGCGGAGATCTCCGTCCTGGTACTGCACGCGGCCGGCGACCACCGTGGTGGCCACCTTCCCCTTCACCTCGAAGCCCTCGAAGATGTTGCGGTCCACGCGCTGCTTGTGCGTGGCGGCGCTGATGCGGCCCGTGGCAGAGGGATCGTAGAGGAACAGGTCCGCGTCCGCCCCCACGGCGATGGTGCCCTTGCGCGGGTAGAGGCCGAAGATCTTCGCCGCCTGCGTGGAGGTGACGTCCACGAACTGCTGCAGGCTCAGCCGGCCCGTCGTCACGCCGTACGTGTAGAG
>JBDLRJ010000344.1:0-3928 GCA_039800145.1 Pseudomonadota bacterium
CACTGCACCCACGCCCACCAGCACCGGCGTGACGAGCACGCACGCGGGACACACAGCGCCGATAACCGCGGCGCCCACCGCGCTCACCGCCCCCACGCCGACGCCCGTGAGCGCCGTCTGCAGTCCCGCGAACTGCGCCTGCTTCGCCTTCTCGAGCGCGCGCGCCCGGTCCTCGCGTTCCACCTGCTCCCACGAAGTACTCATGCCCGGCGCTCCACCTTCAGGCCCATCTGATTCCACGCCGTCATCCCGCCTGCCACGGAGCGGACGTCCTTGAAACCGGCGGCGGTCAGCAGGCCGGTGGCCGTGCTCGAGCGGCCGCCCGAGCGGCAGATGACGAGGATGGGACGGTCGCGCCACGGCTCGAGTTCGTGGGCCCGGGTCGCAAGATCGTTCAACGGCAGGAGCTTCGCGCCGGGGACATGGCCGAGCTCCCCGTTGAACTCCTCGGGTCCGCGCACGTCCACCACGAGCGGCCGAGATTCCCGGTCGAGCAGCATCGCCGCTTCGTCCACGCCGAGCGTCCGCACCAGCACCTGGGCCACGTCGCCCTTCGTGCCGGACACCTCGCACGCGGGCTTCTCGTCCGGGATGTGCAGCCCCTTCGCGTCCGTGGCGCACGCGTAGTTCGCCCCGATGACGTCCTTCATCCACTCCGCGGGGCCGAGCACCTGGGACTCGAGCCAGCCCACGTACTTCGCGCGCGGCCAGCCCACCAGCCGCGGGTTCTTCCGCCGCTCCTCGGCGAGGTTGGACACCTCGCGCCCGTGGTAGTCGTGGCCCGGGTAGACGAGCAGTTCGTCCGGCAGGCCCTTCATCTTCTGGAGCGACTCCCAGTGCTCCGTGGCGTCTCCACCGGGGAGATCCGTCCGTCCGCCACCGCCCTCGCCGATGAAGAGGAAGTCCCCGGTGAGGAGGCGATCCGGCAGCCGCAGCGTCACGCTGTCCTGGGTGTGCCCCGGCGTGTGCATCACCTGCACGGGCACCTCGCCGAGCAACAGCGTGTCGCCGTCCTCGAGGTGCCGGTCTACGCAGCCCGACACCGAGTTCCTGTGCATGAGGTATTGCGCGCCGGTCTGCTGCTTCAGCAGCGCACCGCCGGAGAGGTGGTCCGCGTGCACGTGCGTGTCCACCACGTACTTGAGCTTGAGTCCTCGCCGCGCGAGCTCCGCCTTGTACGCCTCCACCCGGTCACCGAGCGGGTCCACGAGCATCGCCTCGCCGGTGCGGGACGAGCCCACCAGGTACGTCTTGCAGGCGCCGGTGTTCAGTTGAGCAAAGACCATGTCAGCGGACCTCCTGGGAGGACGACTGCTGGCGCGCCAGCTCCGCGCGGACCGCGTCCATGTCCAGCGCGCGCAGCTGTGAGATGAGCTTCTCCAGGACCGGCGCGGGCAATGCCCCCGGCTGCTCGAAGACGGGGACGCCGTCCTTGAAGGCCATCACGGTGGGGATGGAGCGGATGCCCCACTCGGCGGCGAGCTGCTGTTCATCCTCGGTGTTCACCTTGGCGAAGGTGATGTCCGGGTGCTTGCCGGCCGCCGCCTCGAAGAGGGGGCCGAACATCCGGCACGGCGCACACCAGGGTGCCCAGAAGTCCAACAGGACGATGCCGGGGCGGCGGGTGACCTTGTCGAAGGCTGCGTGGGTGACGTGAAGGGGCTCGGCCATGTGCGTTCTCCTTGTTGCCTGCAGGAGAGCCATGGCCGCGGAAAGCGGTTCGCGCGATTCCCCTCGTCAGCCCTGGGCGGGCGTCCCCACCGCCCGAAGCACCGCGGCGCGGATGGGCGCAGGCACCTCGTCCCCCTCCACGCGGCGACACAGCGACACGGTCGCCTTGAGACGGTCACACGCCGCGGTGCACTGGGGGCACGTCTTCATGTGCGCCTCCATCTGCTCGCAGGTGGCCTGGTCGATGTCCCCGCCCGCGTAGCCGGCCAGCTCCTCTGCCAGGGCAGGACAGGGCGCCTGCTCGGGGGCCTCGGCATCCAGCACCGCGGAGAGAAGCTTCCGGAGTTCCAGCCGCGCGCGGTGCAGGCGGCTCTTCACGCCCGCCACGTTCTCGCCCACCACCTCCGCCACCTCTTCCGCGGACAGCCCCTCCACGTCCTTCAGCAGGATGACCTCGCGGTAGTGGTCCGGCAGCGAGGCCAGCGCCGCCTGGAGCACCTGCCCCACCTCGCGCGCGTGGGCGCGGTTGTCCGGCCCCTCGCCGTCCTCGCCGGGCACCGCGCGCACCTCCGCCGTCTCGAGCGAATCGGTGTGCGACGGCTCCCCCACCCGCTTGCGGCGCGCCTTGATGCAGAAGCTCCGGGCCACCTGGTACAGCCACGTGGAGAGCTCCGCCTCGCCCCGGAACTGGTGGATGCCCTTGAAGGCGGTGACGAGCGTTTCCTGAAGCACCTCCTTCGCGTCCTCGGGGTTGCCGCACATGCGGAGCGAGAAGCGGTACACCTGCCCTTCGTGCCGCTGCAGCAGCGCCTCCACCGCGTCCCGCTTTCCTGCGCGCGCCGCCTCGATGAGCTCTGCAGTGGTCTTGTCCATGGCGGGTGGGTAGATACCGCCCGGCGAATCGCTTTTCACGCACCAAGGCTCTCTGGCCTCACCATGAACGACTGGAAGAACATCGCGCTGTGGACCGTGGCGTTGGCGGTCCTTGGGTACACCTTCTTCTTCCGCGGGGTGGCGGACGCGGGGGCGAAGGAGGCGGTCAAGGCAGGGGCGAAGCTCGTGGACGTGCGGACACCGCAGGAGTTCGCCGCAGGGCACATCGAGGGCGCCGTCAACATCCCGGTGCAGGAGATGGACGCGCGGATGGCCGAGTTCGGCCCGAAGGACGGCGTCGTGGTCGTCTACTGCCGGAGCGGCGCGCGCAGCGCCACGGCCAAGTCCAAGCTCGAGGCGGCCGGCTACAAGACCGTCCACAACCTCGGGGCCATGAGCAACTGGTGATGCCCTCCCCCGCGCGCCGGGACGTGCTGCTCGTCGCCACCGCGGGGGCGTTGGTGCTCTTGAACATTCCTGCGTGGGGTGCCCTGGCCGCGGGGCTGGTGCTGGCGCTCGCGTCCGGGGCCGCGCCGCCACCGTGGGTGAAGACCTGGAGCCCGCGCGCGCTGCAGGCAGGCGTGGTGGCGCTCGGGGCGGGGATGGACCTGCAGAAGGTGCTGCGCGTGGGGGCAGAAGGGGCCGGCCTCACCGCGGCGAGCCTCGTGTTGTCGCTCGCGCTGGCGTGGGCGGTGGGACGGGCGTTGAAGGTGGAGCGGGACACGTCGCTGCTGCTCGGCGTGGGCACGGCCATCTGCGGCGGGAGCGCCATTGCGTCCGTCGCGGGCGTGCTGAAGCCGAAGCCGCACGAGCTCTCCGTGAGCCTCGCCACGGTGTTCCTGTTGAACGCCCTTGCGCTGGTTCTCTTCCCGCCGCTGGGCCACGCGCTGGGCATGGGGCAGCAGGCCTTCGGGCAGTGGGCGGCGCTCGCCATCCACGACACGAGCAGCGTGGTGGGCGCGGGGCTCGCCTACGGCCCCGAGGCGCTGGAGGTGGCCACCACCACGAAGCTGGCGCGGGCGCTGTGGATTGTGCCCGTCACGCTCGGGGTGGCGGCATGGCGGGCTCGGACCGAGAGCACGGGGGGCACGCCGGCCATCAAGTGGCCGTGGTTCATCCTCGGGTTCCTCGCCCTGGCGGCGGTCTTCACCTGGGTCCCCGCGCTCTCGCCTGCAGCCCCGGGGCTGGTGGCCGTGGGGCGCAAGCTGCTGGTGCTGGCGCTCTTCCTCGTGGGCCTCGGCCTGTCGCGGGATGCGCTGCGGCAGGTGGGGTGGCGCGCCTTCGCCCAGGGGGTGGTGACCTGGTTGGGGGTGGCGGCCGCCTCGGCCTTTTGGGTACTCTCCTAGAGGTCACGCACGGGTGACACGGGGCGGGGAAATCCCCT
>JBDLRJ010000345.1:0-5225 GCA_039800145.1 Pseudomonadota bacterium
GACGAGGATGTCCGCCATCAGCTGCATGGACCGGAGGTTGATCTCCCCGAGCTTGCCCTTGCCCACGAGGTAGCGCGGGTCGGCCTCGCGCCGCACCTGCAGGACGGCGTCCACCACCTCCACGCCGGCGGTGCGCGCCAGCTCCTTCAGCTCTTCCAGCGACGCCTCGGCCCGCACGCGCTGGCCGTCCAGGCACACGCCCACGAGCAGGGCCCGCTCGCGGCCCGAGGTGCGCCGCGCCGCCACCGTCCGCGCGAGCTCGTCCTCGAGCCCCTCAACGAGCCCGAGCAGGTCCGGCTGCCGCCCGTGGACCGAGGGCAGCGTCTCGGTGCGCCAGAAGGCGCCGTCTTGCACTCCCGGCAGCAGCGTGCCCAGGTGCAGCACGCCGGGAAGTCCGCCGGGCTGCACGCCCACCGCGGCCACGCAGTCCAGCCGCAGGAGCGCCAGGTCCGTGAGATCGTCCCGCGAGAGGGGCTCGGACTTCAGGTGGGTGTGCACCAGCCGCAAGCCGCGCAGGCGGTGGGAACCTGCGCGCGCGCGTCCCACGTCCGGGAGCTCCAGCCCGTGGGCGGTGCCCACCACGACGTGCTCCACGTCCCCCTTGCGGTTGAGCAGCACGCCCACCTGCCGGCCGGTCTCCGCGGAGATTTCACACAGGTGCCGCGCCAGCTCCGGGGAGACCACCTCGTGCGGGTCCACCCGGCGCCGCCAGGTGTTCTTGAGCGCCTTGAGCTCGGAGGGCTTGAGGCCGAGCGTGTTGCCGAAGAGGTCGTGGTTCACGGGGCCTTCACCCCGAGCTCGCGGAGGACGTCTTCGACCGGGCGGCCGGAGAAGCGCGCCTTCACCTGCTCGGGGGTGGAGAGGGTGCGGGTGTGCATGCGGTCCACGTAGAGGGTGCCGTCGAGGTGATCCACCTCGTGCTGGAGGATGCGCGCCGGCCAGCCGGACACCTGCCAGCGCACGGGCGCGCCGGTCTCGTCCAGTCCCGTCACCTCCACTTCGTGTGCGCGCGTCACCACCGCTGCGTAACCGCGGACGCTCAGGCACCCTTCGAAGAACGAGGCCGTCCGCTCGCCCACCGGGCGCAGCACCGGGTTCACCAGCACGCGGAGGGGGACGGGGACGCGGCCCCGCTCCGCCTTCTCGGCCTCCCCGAGCGCGGCCATGCGCTCGGCCGTGTCCTCGAGCACGAGCACGCGCAACCCCACGCCCAGTTGCGGGGCGGCGAGCCCAACGCCCGGTGCAGCGCGCATCGCCGCCACCATGCGGTCCACGAGCGCGCGGAACTCCGGCGACTGGATGTGCTCGGGCGGGACCTCCCCGGCGCGCGCGCGCAGCACCGGCGCCCCCGCCTGGACAATGTCGGGCCCACCGGGCGTCAAGGCCTTCTCCGGGCGGGCAGGGGCGTGGGCGCAGGCCTGCAGGAGCAGTGCGCAGAGGGGCAGGACGGGCAGGACAGACCTTGGGGACATGGCCCCTGCTGCTCTAGCCTCCTTCGCCCTCCCATGTCGCGCTCCTCCCTGTCCCAGGCTCGCCGGGTCGTCGTGAAGATTGGCACCGGCGCCCTCACCAATTCCACCGGCCGTTTCAGCCGCGACCACCTCCACGCCCTCTGCGCGGACCTGCTCTCGGCGGCCTCCGCGCGGGAGCTGGTGGTGGTGTCCTCGGGCGCCATCGCGCTGGGGGTGGAGCGGCTCCGCTACCCGGAGCGGCCGCGGGACGTGCCCGGCAAGCAGGCCTGCGCGGCGGTGGGGCAGTCCCGCCTCATGCGCGCGTGGGAGGACGCCTTCGAGGACGGCAACCGCACCGTTGCCCAGGTGCTCCTCACGCACGACGACGTGCAGGACCGCCGCCGCTACCTCAACGCGCGCCACGCGCTCCTGCGCCTGCTGGCAGACGGCGTCATCCCCATCATCAACGAGAACGACACCGTCTCGGTGGACGAGCTCAAGTTCGGCGACAACGACGCGCTCGCGGGGCTGGTGACGGGCCTGGTGGAGGCGGACCTGCTGGTCATCCTGTCGGACGTGGAGGGGCTGTACACCGCGGACCCCCGCGTGGACCCGGCCGCGCGGAGGCTGGACGTGGTGCCGGAGCTGACGCCCGAGGTGCTCTCGCTCGGGGGCGGCAGCGGCAGCACGGTGGGCACCGGCGGCATGGCCACGAAGCTGCGGGCGGCGGCGCGGGCGGTGGAGGTGGGCGCCCACTGCGTCATCGCCTCGGGGCGCGTGCCGGGGCGGCTCGGGCAGGTGCTCGCGGGCGAGGACGTGGGGACGCTCTTTCTGCGCCGCGAGCACCGCCGGGGGGCGCGCTCCGCGTGGATCGCCCACGCCCTGCACCCGCGCGGGGCGCTGGTGGTGGACGCGGGCGCGCGCACGGCCGTGGTGGAGGGGAAGCGCTCGCTGCTCCCCTCGGGGCTGCGCGCGGTGGAGGGGCAGTTCGCGGAAGGAGACCCGGTGGACCTGCGCGTGGAGGGCGGCGCGCCGTTCGCGCGGGGCCTCGCGGCCTACCCGGCGGACGAGCTGCGCCGCATCGCCGGGCACAAGAGCGCGGACATCGAGGCGCTGCTCGGCTACCGCTCGCTGGACGAGGCGGTGCACCGGGACGACCTGGTGCTGCTGGGGGAGGGCTGAGGCACATGGAGACCTGGACCGCCACGCGACTTCGCGCCGCCATGCCGGCGCTCGCCCGCACCACCTGGCTCAACGCCGCGGCCTCCTCCCCGCTGCCCACGCCCGTCGCGGACGCGCTGCGGGCGCACGTGGACGAGCTCGAGCAGCGCGGGGACGCGGGGATCATGCGCTGGCTGCAGCACAAGGAGCAGGTGCGCGCCCAGGTGGCGCGGCTGTTCGGCGCGGCCGCTCCCGCGGAGGTGGCCTTCGTGCCGTCCACCTCGTTCGGCTTCATGGCGGCGGCGAAGCTCCTGCGCGCGCGCGGGGTGGAGGAGGTGGTGACGCTCGCCTCCGAGTTCCCCTCCACCACGCTGCCGCTCCTGCACGAGGGGCTGCGGCTGCGCGCCGTGCCTCCGCGCGCAGACGGGAGCTTCCACGTGGAGGACGTGGCCGCGGCGCTCACCCCCCGCACCGGCGCAGTGGCGCTCTCGCAGGTGCAGTACGCGAGCGGCTTTCACGTGGACGTGGAGGCGGTGGGACGGCTGTGCCGGGAGCGCAACGTGCTGTTCGCGCTCAACGCCTGCCAGGCGCTCGGCCAGGTGCCGGTGGATGTCCAGGCCGCGGGCGCGCACCTGTGCGCCGGCACCAGCCACAAGTGGCTCATGGCGGGGTTCGGCGGCGGGCTCTTGTACGTTCGTGCAGGGCTGCTCGACGGCGTGCCTGCCCCCTGGGCGGGGTGGCTCTCCCCGGAGCGGGCGTGGGACATGGATCCCTTCGCCGGGGCGCGCGCACGCGAGGAGGGCGGGGTGCGGGTGCTGGAGGGGGCGCGCTTCCGCCCGGAGCCCTCCGTGCTGGAGGCGGGCAGCCACGCCTGGACGCCGCTCATCGGGCTCGGGGCGGCACTCGAGCTGCTCGAGGGGATCGGGCTGCCGCAGGTGGCTGCCCACAACCGGGCCCTGCAGGGGCAGCTGCGCGCGGGACTGCGGCAGCGCGGCTTCGTCCCCAACGCGCCGGACGGCGCGGCGGCGGGCATCTGCGTGGTACGCGTGGAGGGGGACGCCACCGAGGCGGTGCGGGCGCTCGCGCGCGAAGGGGTGGCGAGCACGCCGCGCGGGGGCGGAATTCGGCTCTCCACGCACGTCTACAACGCGCCGGATGATGTAGACCGGTGCCTGCACACGTTGGACCGGCTGGGACTCCGGCCGGCGTGACGCGAGGGCCCTCTTCCATGGACCGTACACAGCGACTGCTCAGCCTGGTGGCCATGCTCCTGGACGCCCGCGCCCCGGTGCCGTTCCAGGCCATCCGCGAGGCCTTCCCGGGCCAGTACGACGGCACGGACGAGGCGGCGGAGCGCAAGTTCGAGCGGGACAAGGCGGACCTTCTCGAGCTGGGCATCCCGCTGCGGTACGTCTCACCGGAGGTGGACGACTCGGAGTCCGAGGGGGGCGGCTACGAGCTGGATCCTTCCGCGTACTACCTCCCGGACGTGGGGCTCACGGCCGAGGAGACGGCGGTGTTGTACGCGGCGGGCGCCGCGGCGCTGCAGTCCGGGGCCTTCCCGCTCGCCGCGGACCTTCGCCACGCGCTGCGCAAGGTGAGCTACCTCGGCCGCGCGGAGGAGGCCCCGCCGCCCATCCACCTCCACGCCGATGTCGGAGGGCCGGGCGAGCCGGTGGCGGCGATGCTGCCCACGCTCTGGGCGGCGCTCTCCGCGCGCAAGTCCATCACCTTCGAGTACCGCAGCCCGCACCGCCCCGCGGTGGAGACGCGGAAGGTGGATGCGTGGGGCCTGGCGCTGCGCCGCGGGGCCTGGACGCTCGTGGGCCACTGCCACCTGCGCGGCGCGCTCCGCACGTTCCAGGTGCGCCGGATGAAGTCCGTCACCGTCAACGCGCAGCGGCCGCGCACCCCGGACTACGACATCCCGGCTGACTTCGTCCTCGACGCGCACGTGGCGCACCACCCGTGGGGCCACCGCTTCCACGAGCCCATGCAGGTGCAGGTGGAGTTCCGCGAGGCGCTCGCGCCGCTGTGGGCGCGCATGCTGCCGGGCTCGCACGCGGAAGGGCCGCCGGACGGGGACAGGCAGCGGGTCAGCCTCGAAGTCACGTACCTGGACGGGCTGTGCCGGCACGTGCTGTCGCTCTCTCCACGGGCGCGCGTGGTGGGGCCCGAGTCCGCGGCCGCGCGCTTCCGTGCGCTCGCACGGGCGGTGGCCGGGCGGCACGCGGAGGTGGCGCCGTGAGCCCGGGGCCCACGACGGAGAGAATCCGCCGGCTGCTGCTGCTGGTGCCCTGGGTGGCCCGGCGGCAGGGCATTCCCGTGCAGGAGCTCGCGCGCGCGCTGGGATGCACGCGGGACCAGCTGCTCGCGGACCTGGATTTCATGTCCCTGGTGGGACGCCCGCCGTTCCAGCCGAGCGAACTCGTGGACGTCTACGCCGAGGACGACAAGGTGTTCGTCTCGCTGGACCAGCGGCTGGCAAAGCCGCCGCGCTTCACGGCGGCCGAGGCCGCGGCGTTGACGGCGGCCGCGCGCCTCATCTCTCCGGCTGCGACCGACGCGGTGGGCACGGCCTTGGCCAAGCTGGACCGGGCGCTCTCCGCGCTC
>JBDLRJ010000346.1:0-3886 GCA_039800145.1 Pseudomonadota bacterium
CGTACACGGCCCCGGCCCCGGGCACCGGGTCCCCGTTTCCATCCGTCACCGTCCGCCCCGGCGCCCCCACGATGAGCTTCTGCCCCGAGAGCGCCACCCCTGAGCCGAAGCGGTCCCCCACCGCGCCGCCCACGAGCTTCTCCTTCCACGTCCAGGCGCCGTTCTCCCGGCGGAACAGGTGCACCGCCCCGGCCCCGGTCGAGGGCGCCCCCACCGCCAGGTCGTCTCCGTCCTGCGCCACCGCCTCGCCGAAGGGCGTGGAGGGATCCCCCGCGGGCGGCAGCAGGATGGCCTCCTGCTGGATGACCGGGGCCCGCTGGAGGTTCACGTCGTACGTGAAGGTATGCGGAGACTGGGGCGCGGTGGCCGACACCTGCAGCTGCCCCAGTCCCACGGGCAGGTCCACGTCCATGCCCGTAGGCTGGCCGCCCAACCGCACCGTGGCCCCGATGCCCGCCGCACCGCCCGTGGTGCTCACCTGCACCTGCTCCACCAGGTACGGCACGGACACGGAATAGGAGGTCGTCAGCGGATCGAACGCAGGCGAGAGCGTGCCCTCGGAGAGTTCGAGCGAGGCGAGCAGCGGCCGGCAAGCCGTGCCCTCCGCGAGGTAGCCCGTCCGGCAGGTGCACGCAGGCGGGGCGCCGGGAAGGTCCTGGCAGTCGGCGTTCGGATCGCACCCGCCATTGCCCACGGCACACTCGTCCACGTCGACGCAGGTGTACCCGTTGCCCGCCCAGCCCTGCTGGCAGGCACAGGCGCTGGAGCCCGGCGTGTTCGTGCACGTCGCGTGGACGTCACAGCCGCCGTTCCCGGTGGCGCACTCGTCCACGTCCGCACACGTCCCGCCGTCCCCCGCGAAGCCCGTCCGGCAGGTGCAGGTGAAGCTGCCGGGCTCGTTCTGGCACGTGGCCTCCGCGTGGCAGCCGCCGTTGGCCGCGGCGCACTCGTCCACGTCTGCGCAGCTCCCGCCGTCCCCGGCGAAGCCGTCTCCGCACGCGCAGGTGAAGCTGCCGTTCACGTTGGTGCAGGTGGCGTCCGCGTGGCAGCCGCCGTTCCCGGTGGCGCACTCGTCCACGTCCACGCACGTTCCACCATCTCCGGCGAAGCCGCCCCGGCAGGTGCACGTGAAGCCACCGAAGGTGTTGGTGCAGCTCGCCTCCAGGTGGCAGCCGCCGTTGGCCGTGGCGCACTCGTCCACGTCCACGCAGTTCCCGCTTCCCCCCTGCGCGGTCCCCGCAGGGCAGCCGCCGCAACGCCCCTCGCTGCACCAGGTCCCGGACGGGCAGACCACGCCCACGCAGTCCGCGTCCTCACACGCGCCGTCCACGCACACGGCGCCCGCCGGGCACTGCTGCCCATTGCAGGAGGCGGAGAGACACACCCCGCGCGCGCACTGCTCCGCCGCCCCGCACGTCACCCCCACGCAGGAGGGGTCCACGCAGGCCCCGCCCGAGCAGACCTCGCCCTCCCGGCACGCCACCCCGCTGCAGGCGGTGGGCAGGCACTCTCCGCGCGCGCACCGGGCCCCGTCCGCGCACGTCACCCCCACGCAGGAGACCGCGACGCAGGCGCCCTGGAGGCAGACCTCCGCCTCAGTGCACGCGCGGTCCGCGCAGTCGTCCGGGAGGCAGCCCCCGGCCACGCAGGCCTGGCCCGCCGCGCAATCCGAGCGGGTGGTGCACCCCGCCCCCGCGTCCTGGCCCACCGGGATGACGTTCCCGTTGCAGGCGGAGATCCACAACACCACCGGCAAGAGCCGGGCAACGGCGACGGCAGGCAGGCGCATGACGACCTCCGGGGGGCAGACTTCGCCGGACAGGTGCTGCTCACTCCACTCCGTACTCGTCCATCTTCTCCCGGAGCCGCCAGTAGCAGGGCTGGTCCTTCTCCGGGAAGTACTCGCGGGCGCTCTTGAGCTCGAGCTTCACCCGCTCCCAGTCCTTGGTGGCGGGATCGATCTCGAGGTTGCGGATCTTGAGCATGATGGCGTTGCACTTGGTGTCGAGTTCCTTCTGGGCCTCCTTCACCTTGTCGCGTGCAAACCCGTGCAGGTCCGGCTTCTCGGGGAGCCCCTCGAGGCTCAACCAGGCGGTGCGGAACTCGCGCCACGCGCGGTACCGGTTCTCCATGCCGATGTCGAGCCCCTCCATGGCCCGCGTGCCGCGGCGGAAGGACTCCTGCGCACGCGCCAGCAGCTCCTCGGGAGAGCCGGTGGGGATGCCCACGGTCTCCGCCCAGAGGTTCCACACGCGCCACGTCTCCTGGCCCGGCGGGTTCTTCACGTTGTCGAAGATGAGGGTGTTGGGCTCGCCCCGCTTGAGCATCTTGGCGGGGATCAGCATCTCGTGGTGGATGAGCTCGCTGCCCAGGCGGTCCGCGGGCACGAAGCCCAGGTCCACGCCGTTGACGATGATGGAGACCTCCCGCTCTTCGACGTCCGCGGACTGGAAGTGCAGCAGGGCCACCACCTCCCCCGGCGAGGAGATGGACAGGGTGAAGGTCTTGGAGTCCGGGCGCGGGAACGTCACGCCGTCGCCGAGCCCGAAGCTGTCGGTGATGGGCTCGCGGGACAGCGACTCCGGCTCGGCCCCGCGGATGGGCCCCTCGCCCTCGTCCTTCCGCAGGGCGAAGAAACCGCCCACGCCCAGCAGCAGCAGCACCCCCACGCCGGCCGCCGCGAGCACCCTCGGATCTTTCCCCTCGCGCTTCTGCCGGAGCCGCTCTGCCGCGGTGGGCCCCTGCGGAGGCTGCCGTCCGCCCCGCGCCGGGGGGCCTGCGCGCCCCGCCGCGCCCGGGCGCGAAGGCACGCCGCCGCGCCCCGCCGCTGCTGCCGGCCGCTCCGGGACAGCGCTGCCCGGCCGCTTCGACGCAGCCTTGTGGAGCGTGGTGGGCTGGCGCCCCAGCTCCTGCAGCTGCGCGGGCTGTGCCCCGGTGGGAACGAGCGCCGAGCCGCGGTTGCGCTGCCGCCGGATCTCGTCCATCGAGACGATCCGCGTGCTGCCTTCGCCCTGCGGCGGCCCAGCCTGCTCGGGCAACTCCGTGGGCGAGAAAGAGAAGACGACCGGCCCCGTGGTGAGCGCATCCCCTGCCTGCAGCTCCGTGGGCTCGCTGATGCGCTCGCCGTTGAGCAGCGTGCCGTTGCTGCTCCCCAGGTCCTCCACGTACAGCACGCCGTCCTGCAGGAAGATGCGCGCGTGCTTGCGGCTCACCCCGGCGTCGTAGACGGCGACGTCGCACCCGCTCTCGCGGCCGATGGTGACGGAGGCCTGCTCGAAGACGAACTCCTTGCCCGCCTCCTTCCCCTCCGAGATGGTGAGCTGGAATCCCATGAGACGGAAGTCACTCTAGTGAGGCGAGCGCGGCGCGGGCAATGTTTCGGCGCAGCGGCGCGGGGGCCAGCAGCTCCGCCTCGCCTCCAAAGGACAACACCCAGCCGGTGAGCCACGCCTCGTTGTCCACGTCCAGCTCCACCTCCGCGCTGCCGTCCGGCAGCAGCCGGACGCCCGCGTCCCCGAACTGCTCGCGCACCCACGGCGCCACGGCGGAGGAGAAGCGCACGCGCACGTCCCCTTTGCCGAGCGGGCTCGGCGGCGCGGCGGGCAAGCGGCCGGCGGGCAGCTCGAAGCGGCCGTCCAGCAGCACCACGTTGCTCACCCGGTCCAGGCGGTACAGCCGCTCCTCCCCGGCTCGCAGGCAGAGGGCGGCGAGGTACCAGAGGCCCCGGTGGCCCACCAGCTCGTAGGGGCGCACCGTCCTTCGCTCCACTGCCGCGCGCTGCGGGGAGAAGTAGTCGAACGCCACCTCGCGCCGCTCGCGCACCGCCTGCCCCAGCAGCCCCGCGTCCGCCGGCGCCGCCTGGGCCGCGTCCAGCACCCGCCCCATG
>JBDLRJ010000347.1:0-21711 GCA_039800145.1 Pseudomonadota bacterium
GACCATGGCCGACGCGCCCGCCTGGCCCGTGGCGCCGGCAGGACCGGTCGCCCCCGCAGGCCCCGTGGCGCCGGCAGGCCCGGTCGCACCTGCAGGGCCCGTCGCCCCGGCGGGCCCGGTCGCACCAGCAGCCCCCGTGGCGCCCTGCTCACCCGGTGCGCCGTTGGTCCCGTTGGCTCCCGCCGCACCGGCCGCACCGGCCGCACCGGCCGCACCGGCCACGCCGTCTGCCCCGGCCACGCCGTTGCACACGTAGTGCGTGTTGTTCACCTCGGCAGCGTCCAGCCTGCCGTTCTCGTTGCGGTCCAGGCCCACGAGCACCGCCTTGCCACCCGCCGGGCACTTCTCCCCGGCCGCCTCGTCCCGGACGTCCAGCAACTGCACCGTCGCCGAACACCCCGCAAGCACGGCGGCAACGCCGCACGCCATCCACGCCTTCTTCATCTCGCGCCCCCTCGAATGGATCCGTCCTGCAAGAGTATTCAACGACCGGGCAACGGGTGTGGACGCTGCGCGGAGGTCGCATCCTCGACAAGGCGCGCACGGAACTGCCGGTAGAAGACGTACGCGAGGCACATGGCCACGCCGTTGAGCAGGTGCCACGCGGCGTGGCCCTGCATCCAGTGGTTGGTGGGATCGCACCAGGTGCGGGACACGTCCATCGCAGACAGCGCCGCCGAGGCGCACAGCGTCAGCAGCGCCGCGCCGAACCAGCCGTGCGCCACGGGGCCGGGCTCCACGCGCGTGGCCGCCCACTCGGTGGCGACGAGCCCGAGGATCATGGCCAGGACAATGCCCTGCACCGGCAGCCCCGCCTTCGCCACCGCCACGGTGAACGCGGTGAGCCCGGCCACCCCGCCCCAGAAGAGCGCGAAGAAGCGAGCAGGCCGGACCCAGCCTGCCCGCACAGCGTTCACCATCAGCAGCAGCCCGAGGAAGCAGTACATCCCGAAGAAGTCGAACACCTGGAGCAGGAAGCTCACGGACGCGTGGTAGACGCCCGAGGAGATGCCCACCACCGCGGCTGCCGGCGCGAAGAAGCGCAGGATGCGGGACTTCTCCTCCCTCGCAAGGACGTACAACACTCCCGCGGCCGCGATGAAGGCGAGGTTGCTCCAGGTGTTGGCCGGCTCCGCCACCCAGCTGCAGAGCGTCTCCTCGCACCACTTCACGTTGGGGTAGTCGCCCCACTCGCGCACCGGCGTCCAGGGACAGGCCGGGTCCGTGAGCGCGGGGAACTTCTGCTTCATCTCCTCGGTCATCATGCCGCGGCACCCGTCACCGTGATGACCGGGAACTGGCCCACGAACCGCGGCGCCTCTGCCTCGTCCAGCATCCAGCCCGCCACGTCCTCGCGGGAGATGGTGGCCCGCCCCACCAGCGCGGAGGCCTCCTTCACCTTCCACGTCCGCTGCCCGTCCGTCAGTCCCGTGGGCCGGCAGACCGTCACGTCCAGCCCGCTCGCGCCGAGCACCTGCTCCATCTCCTCCAGCTCCCGGTAGGCGTGCCTCAGCGCGGAGCCGCGGATGAACGCCTGGAAGGCCCCCGGCATCTTCTGGAACGAGTCCCCCACCCCGCCGGCGCTGATGACCACCGCCCGGCGCACCCCCTCCGCCTTCATGGCGTCCACGAGCAGCGGCGTGAAGCGCGAGAGCAGGTCCGGCACCTCCGGCTTCTTCCAGGGCAGCAGCCCCGGCAGGCGCAGCCCCACGGCGGAGAGCACCACGTCCTGTCCGCGCACCGCCCCGCGGAGGAAGGCCCCGTCGTCCAGTTGCCCCTCGAGCAGCTTCACCCCGGCCGGCACCTGCCAGCGGCTGCCGGGACGGACCGTGGCCGTCACCGCGTGGCCACGCCGGAGCGCCAATTTCACGAGCTGCTGCCCACACCCACCCGAGGAGCCGAACACCACCATCTTCATGGGCACTGCCTGCTAGCCCACACCCGCGTGGCGGGCAACGCCGGCGCCATCATGGGATGGGCCCGCCGGCCGCGTCCTGCAGCAGCCCCGGGTACTCGTTCACCGGGACGCGGCCGATGAAGCGGCAGCCGGGGTGCCGCGCGAGGAACGCGGCCATGTCCGCCGTGGGGATGGGGAACTGCTCGCCTTCCTCGTAGTACTCGACCCGCGGGTTCGGGTCCGGGGCCCGGTTCGCCCGGAACCCCAGGTAGCGCAGCTGCGGGAGGTTCGGGCTCGTCGCCAGCGCGTCGAGGCCCGCTGTGTCCACCCGGTTGAAGGAGAGCTCCAGGGCACGCAGCCGGCCGAGGTGGGGGGATGCGGCGATGCGCTCGACGTCGCGGTCCCCGAGTCCGTTCTCGGAGAGATCGAGCGAGCGGATGCGCGCGAGCCAGGGCGAATCGAAGAACGCCTCGACGTGGCCGGCGAGGCCGCCCACGTACAGGTCGAGCACCGGCACGCGGGCCAGGAGCACCGGGGCGTGCTCGAGCAGCCAGCCCGCCGAGGTGAAGATCTGCTCCGGAAAGCCGCGGCCGAGGCCGTAGCAGTGCGCGTCGTCGCCCGGCGGGAAGAGGTCCTCGAGAAGAGGCTCGAACACCACGTGGGCGTGCGCCTTCAAGGAGGGAATCAACCCCGCGTCCGGCGTGTGCCCGGCGCGGCCGGCACGCTTCGCCTCGAGGAGGGCAATCTCAGCCCGGATGCCGCGCGCCCGATCGGGGTCGGTCGCGGCGACCGCGGCGGCATAGGCGAGCCGCGGTGCGTCGGGCCAGGGGTCGCGCAGGACGGCGTCCTCGGCGGTGCGGAGCTGGGTCATCGGGGCGAACTTACCCCGGGGTGTTCGACGCGCAGCGGGCGCCGAGGGGCCGGGTTACATCCCCGACCGCCATGCGCCTCCTGCCCCTGCTGCTCCTGCTCGCGGCCTGCGGCCCCGCCCCGGGCCGCCCCCCGTCCCCCCTGCCGCGCGGTGTCCCGTACCGCGCCCAGGGCAGCCCCTGGATGCGCGGATCGCTGGAGGTGGTGACGGTGGATCTCGCCGAGGGCGAAGCAGGCGCCCCGAAGCCGCTGCGTCTCCATGCCCCGGCTGCTTCGGGCACGTACGCGCTCGTCCAGTTCCAGCACGGCTTCACCGCGGACGTGCGCACGTACGACGACCTGCTCGGGCACGTGGCCTCGCACGGCTTCGTGGTCGTGGCCCCGCAGATGTACCCCGCGGACGGCATCCCGCTCGGTAAACCCAGGGCGGCGTGGGAGGCGGAGGACGCCGCGGAGGTGGCACGCTGGACCCAGGCCTACGCGGCCGCCGTGGCGGGCAGCGCGAGCGACGGTCGGCCGCTGGCGCTCGTGGGCCACTCGCGCGGCGGGAAGGTGTCGTGGCTGGTCTCGAAGTCCGGGACGGTGCCGCTGCGGGGGCTCGTGGGCGTGGACCCCGTGGACGGGCGGGGCTCGGCCCTGCTCGCCGCCCAGGACGAGGCGCTGCCCGAACCGCTCACCGCCGGGCACCCGTCGCTGGTCATCGGCATGGCGCTCGGGGGCGCCTGCGCACCGGAAGGGGACAACCACGTGCACTTCTACGAGCGCGCCGCCTCTCCCACCCGCCACGCGGTGGTGGCAGGCCACGGCCACGGGGACATGTTGGACCTGGACGTGGACTCGGGCGGGCTGTGCCTGGCCGGGCCGGACCGCCGCGGCGCCATCGACACGGTGGCCGGGCTCACGACCGCGCAGTTGCGCGTGTTCCTGCAAGGAGATTCCACGATGGGAGAGGTGCTCGGGCGCGGCGAGGGTGCGCCGCTGGAGGTGACCGTTGAGAGCCGCTGAGTTTTGTACGTTCTTGCTGGTGGCATCCCTCGCGGTCCCCGCTTCCGCGGCCCGGCTGCTCCCCGAGTCGCTCCCCGCCTCCCCGCACCCGGCCGTCGCGGCGCCGTCCCTGGGCAGAGCCGCGGGAGACGCGCCCCGGTACAGCCGGGGCCAGCGGCTCCTCGGCGAGTCGCTCGCGGCGGTGGGCATGGGACTGGTGGCCCCTTTCAGCGCGTGGGCGGCGGCCACCTCCGGCCGCAGCTTCCAGGGCTTCTTCACCGGCGTGGCCGCGGCGTCGCTGCTCGGTTGGGTGGGCGGACCGCTCGCGGTGCTGCTCACGGGGCGCGCGCTCGGCGAGGACGGCGGGGCGGTGTGGCGCGGCGTCCTCGGGGCAGGGCTCGGGCTGCTGGTGGGGCTGGCGGTGGGAGGTGTGCTCGCCACGGCCCCGAGCGCGGCGTACCTCGCGGGGCTCGGCCTCCTCTGGGCGGCGCCCGCGGCCGGCGCGGTGGTGGGACTCGCGTGGGGCAACGCGCCTCCGCCGCCTCCCACCGCGGCCGTCACGCTCCGGTTCTGAACGTCACGCCTCCGGCCCTGCTGGGGCCGGGGGGCCACCTCACTGTGCAGAAGTTGCAGCCACTCGAGTGGTAGCAGTTTCTGCAGAGCGGGCCTGCTCCCTGCCCCCGGCCGGGGGCGCTGTCACCGTGAGTTGCTCGCGCGGTCCGGTCTATCGTCCGGGTCATGAAAAGCCTCTGCGCGGGCGCGCTGCTCACCTGCTGTGTCCTCGCCGTCCCCGAGGCCGAGGCCGCGCGGCTCATCGGGGACCTGGTCAGGCCGGGCGCGGTGTCGGCGGAGCCGCCCGGGGCAGGTCCCATCGTGGACCTCGAACCCGAGGCGCAGACGGCCGGGGCAGCGCCCCTGTCGACCCCGCAGCGGCGTTACAGCCTCCAGGAGGGAATCGGGGCGGCAGCGGGCTTTGCGCTCGCGGGGGCCACGGTGGCGGGCGCATCGGCGCTGGGCCTGCTGTGGGCACAGGGCGTCCCGGACGCCTCGCGGGAGGGCGCGCCGGTCATCCTGGGCGCGGCGCTGCTGGGAGCATGGCTCGTGGGTCCGCTCGGGGCGTGCCTGGCGCTGGGGATTCCGCCCCTGAAGGGGAGCGTTTGGCTCGCGGCGCTCGGCGGTGCGCTCGCAGGGGTGCTCGCCCTGGTGGTGCCACCCGTGGGCGTGGTCGCCCTGTTCCTCGGGCCGGCGCTGGGCGTGCTGTGGGCGGCGGAGAACGTCCCGAGCGCCTTCCAGCCGGACGACGACGCACCGGCGGGGCTGGCGTTCCGCTTCTGAGCCCCTACACCGGGTACGTCACGCCGGTCAGCGTCCCGGACAGCTCCCACAGCTTCGCCGCGGCCCCGGCGTCCTTCGCGTGCGGCAGCGGCTCGGTGAGCTTCGGGTAGCCCTTCCACTCGCCCAGGCCGTCCGGCCCCACGTAGTGGCCGCCCTTCACCTCGGGATGGACAGCGGCGTACAGCGTGGGCAGCGCCCCCTGCCACGCGGGCTGGCCCATGAGCGCCGCGCCCACCGTGCCCATCCAGCCGAGCCCCGGCGGCAGCTTGAAGAGGTTCGTCGCCGAGTAGCCCGGGTGGCACGCCACCGCGGCCGTCTTCCTGCCGGCGCGGAAGAGCCGCCCGTGGAGTTCCAGCGTGAAGAGCAGGTTCGCGAGCTTGCTCTGCCCGTACGCCCCCCAGCGCGAGTAGCCCTTCTCCCACTGCGGGTCCTCCCAGCGCATCTTCCCCATGCGGTGGGCGTTGGAGCTGACCGTCACCACGCGCGCGGCCGGGGCCGCCTCGAGCTGCTCCAGCAGCAGTCCCGTGAGCGCGAAGTGGCCGAGGTGATTCGTCCCGAACTGCAGCTCGAACCCGTCCGCCGTCTTCGCGTAGGGCGGCGCCATCACGCCCGCGTTGTTGACGAGCAGGTCCACCGCCGGGAAGTCCCGGCGCACCCCGTCCGCGAAAGCGCGCACGGACTGGAGCGAGGCGAGGTCCAGGGCCTTCGGCTCCACGCGGGCCTTCGGGCCTGCCGCCTTCACCGCCTCCGTGGCCGCCTGCGCCCGGCCCGGGTCCCTGCACGCGAGCACCACCGCGCAGCCCCGCGCCGCGAGCGCCTTCGCCGCCTCGAGCCCGATGCCGGAGTTCGCTCCAGTGATGATTGCCACCCGGCCCGTGAGGTCCGGGACGTCCGCCGCTGTCCAGGGTGCCATGCGCCGGGGTGGATGCCGCCGCCGGCACACGGATGCAAGCTAAAGCGTGCGCCTGCGGCGGGCGAGCAGCCCGAGCAGCAGCACCGGCCAGGCGAGCACGTGGCCACCCGCCGCCGCGCAGCTGCCCACGGCCACTTCCAGTCCGGGTGGCGCCGGCACAGAGCCCGGCCCCGCGTCCACGACCCCGGTTCCCCCATCTCCTTCTCCCGGCGGGGGCTCGCCGCTGCCCGCGTCCGACGGTTCGGGCGGCATGCCGGCGTCCTGCTCGGCGGTGCCCAGGTCACAGTACGCCGCGCCGGGTTCACCGGCGCAGGTGCCGCCGAGGTCCGAGCAGTCCTCCTGCGTGAAGGTGCCGTTGGTGCAGGTCTGGAGGAAGTAGTCCTGGCAGCTGGGCCCCTCCGGCTTGCCGGCGCAGCGCGCGTCCCCGCAGGAGGCGGTCCCTCCCTCCACCCGGCACGGGGCGCCACAGTCCTGCTCCGAGTAGGCGCCGGCCACGCAGCGCTTCACGAGGTTCCCGGCGCACGCGGTGCTGTCCGGGGTGCCGTTGCAGCGCGCATCCACGCAGACGGCGAGCCCGTTCACCACGGCGCACCCGCTGCCGGTGGAGGCGCAGTCCTTCTCCTCGTAGACGCCCTCCTTGCAGTTGACGATGCGGGTGCCGTTGCACGAGCCGCCGGTCTCCGGGGGACAGCGCGCGTCCAGGCAGTAGGCCCAGGTGCCGTCCTGCCGGCAGCCGAGCCCGAAGGCACCGCAGTCCCCGGACGAGTGGGTGCCGCCCTCGCACGTGTTGAGCACCGAGCCCACGCAGTACCGCCCCTTGCTGAGCGTGGCGCAGCCCGGGTCCGGCGAGACGCGCACCTTCATGATGGCGAGGTGGTTGGCGACCGTGCGCTCGGTGGTCTGCCCCACGGGGAGCCGGTTGACGCGCGTGCCGTTCACCACGAGCGTGCTCGAGCCGCCGCCGTCCTGCATCACCGCGTCGTAGCAGCCGAGGTCCGCCATGATGTCGACCATGTTGTCGAACGTGGCGCCGTCCGCGTACGGGGCCGCCGATCCGCTCGCCTGCGAGCGCCGCCCTTCCACCACGACCAGCCACATCGTCCGGCCGTCCTGGCTGAAGCCGATGGCGCTGCGCGGGTGGCGCGCCGTCTGGCTCCCGTCGAAGCTGCCGCCGTACCGCTTCACGCCGCGCTTGATGAGCGTGGAGCCGTTGGAGCCCACCGCGGACCACCAGCGCGGGTCCATCACCGCGGACGCCGCGGCTCCCGAGAAGTCCACGTCGCAGCGGTTGGTGTCCAGGGTACAGGCCACGAAGGACCAGTGGGCCTTGTCGTCCTTCCAGCGGAAGCCGCTGCCCATGGCGAGCCCCTGCACGTTCCAGGGAGCGGACGCGGTGCCCCAGTCCCCGTTGATGACCACCAGCGCGCGCTGACCGAGGTGGCTGGCGAAGCCGCTGCCCGTCTTGCCGCGCTCGTTCGTGCGGGTGGTGCGGACGTAGTAGTCCGGGTTGTCCAGGTTGACCTTCACCGCGTGGATGACGTGGTCCGGGCTTCCCACGATGACGCGCTTGAGCCGGTCGATGCCGGGGGCCACGTTGGTCCAGGTGTCCGCTGCGCGCGCGGGCCCGCCGAGCGCGAGTGCGAGGAGGAGGACGCCGGGAAAGACGGAGCGTGCCATGCGCCCCGCAGTGTCGCACGACGGCCGGGCGCCGCTACACTCCCACCCACCATGACCGTCTCCCTGCCGCTCCTCGCCCTGGTGTCCGCCCTGCAGTCCCCACTGCCCGCGGTGCTCGCCCAGGCGGCGGAGACGCCGCAGGTCATCCGCGGCCCGAGGCGCGCCCGCCCCGAGCCGAAGCCCGCGCCCGAGCCGCAGAAGGCCTGCAGCAGCTGCGCGGTGGACGCCGAGCGGGCCCGTGAGCTGGACGCGCGGGAGGCCCGCCTGCGCACCCGCGAGCAGGAGCTGTCCGCGCGGGAGAAGTCCCAGGGCGAGGCGGACGCTGCCCGGAAGAAGAAGGAAGAGGCCGAGGCGGCGAAGCGCCAGAAGGCGCTCGAGAAGCACTCCCGCGAGCTGCAGGAGGAGTTCAAGAACGCCGCGGACGCGCTCGGCGGTTTCTGAGCGGCCACGCCGCCACCGCGAGCAGCCACGCCACGGGCAGGCCTCCCCCGCCGCTGCAGCCGCACCCGGCCACCCTCGGACCGGGCACCGTCCCCGGCCCCGTCCCGCCGTCCAGTGCCGTGCCGGCATCCGGCCCCGCGGGCGTCCCCGCGTCCGGGGGTTCCGCCGGGCAGCCCTCGTCCACCTCGCCGTCCCGGTCGTCGTCCAGGGCGTTGCCGCACGTCTCGGGCGGAGGCAGCGGCCGCTTCGGCGGCGTGGCCATCCGCAGCGACGGCGAGTGCAGCAGCCAGTGCCACTCGGTGTCCGCCCACGCCGGGCCGGCGACTTCGGTGGGGAAGCCGTTCCCGTCCGACAGCCAGCAGTGGACGTTCGTGGCGCCCCGGGCGCAGAGGTCCTCCTTCCCGTCCCCGTTGACGTCCGCCGCGCGCAGCGTGGGGTAGTAGCCCACGCCGCCCCAGCCCCACGCGTCCGCGAGCCCCGGCCCCGGCGTCTCCACGGCCGAGAAGCCGGCGCCCTCCCACTTCCAGCACGAGACGCGGTTGCCCCCGCGCACGCACACGTCCCGGTCCCCGTCCCCGTCCAGGTCCAGCAGCCGCAGCGTGCTGAAGTAGCGGTGGTGCCAGAAGCCGATGCCGTCCGCCAGCGGCGGCCCCAGCACGGGGCTCTCCTGGAAGCCCGTGCCGGTGGAGAGGTGGCAGCGGAAGTCCATGGAGGTGCGGAAGCAGGCGTCCGCCTTGCCGTCGCCGTCCACGTCCGCCAGGCGGAGCGTGAGTCCGAACCGGGGAAGATCGTACCCGTACGCCGCGGGCATGAGCGGCCCCTCCACGCGGGTGGGAAAGGCGGTCCCGTCCGACAGCCGGCACACCAGCCGCAGCTCGTTGCGGCCGCACACGTCCAGCCGCCCGTCCCCGTTCACGTCCGCCATGCGCAGGCTGCCGAACCTGCCGGGCAGGGTGAAGCCGTCCGCGTCCGTGAACTCCGGCGTGTCCACGCGGGGGCCGAAGCCGGAGCCGGTGGACGGCCAGCAGTGGAGCCCGCCGCCGCCGCGCGCGCACGCGTCTGCCTTCCCGTCCCCCGTGTAGTCGCCGAGCATGAGCGTGAAGCTGCGCTCGTACGGGTGCCACGCGTCCCAGGCCATCTCCGGGATGCGCCACTCGGCCGCCTCGAACCCGCTCCCCGAGGAGCGCCAGCAGCGGACGCCCAGGCTCGGATCGTACGCGCACGCATCCGCGCGCCCGTCCCCGTCCAGGTCCGCCATCCGCAGCGTGAGGCCGCGGCTGGGCCACCACCACTCGTCCGCGTCCCGCAGCGCCGGCCCCCGGAAGGGGGCGCGGAAACTGCCGCCCGCCGAGGTGGCGCAGGTGATGCCGTCCCTGTCCCGCCCGCACGCGTCCGCCCGGCCGTCCCCGTCCACGTCGGAGCTGTCCCCCTCCTGGAGGTTCGGGAAGCCCATCAGCACCTCCTCGAACGCGCGGTCGCAGTGGGCCGGGGCCCCCTGTCCCGTGGCGTAGATGGCGAGGTGGTTCGCCACGGTGCGCTCGCTGCCGTCGGACGGGTGGTTGAGGATGCCCGCACCCTGCATCCACATGGTGCTGCTGCCGCCGCCGTCGAGGCCCACGGCCCAGTGGGCCCCGAGGTCCGCCATGAGCGCGGTGAGCTCCGGGAAGCTCATGCCCCGCCGCCCCGCCCACGCCGCGCGCCCGTCCACCACCGCGAGGATGAGCGTCCGCCGGTCCTTCGTCAGCCCCAGCGCCGTGCGCGGGTGCGTGCCCACGTCACCGGAGTTGTCGTGGTAGGCGCCGTCCTGCAAGAGCGTCCAATGTCCGCTGATGACCTCCTTCCACCAGTACTGGGGGGACGTCACCTCCCAGTGCGCGTAGGGGTGCACCTGCTCGGGCCCGAACACCCACTGCGCCACCTCGCCGTGGTCCTGCGTGTCCGGCCACACCTGCCCGTCGTGCGCGGTGTAGCCGTCCGTCCGGTACGTCCCGTTGAGATCGAAGTAGTCCCCGTTGATGGCGACCTGCGCGCCCACGGACGCGCCGAACGAGGAGGTCCTCTGGCCGCGCTCGCCCGAGGCGGTGGCCCGCACCGACACGCCGTCCGCGCACAGGTCCACCAGCATGGCGTGGATGTCCTGGTCCGGGAGCACCCGGTGCAGGTGGCGCACGCCGGGGAACGGGGTGGTCCAGGTGTCCTGCGCGGAGGCAGGCCCCGCGAGCAGCAGCAGCGACAGCACGAGGACGGAGCGCACGGCCCCATTGTCCGCCCGGCGGGGTGCAGTTTCCACTGTCAGGCGGGGCGCGCTGCGGACGTTCTCGCGGGCATGGTCTCCTCCGAGCACGCCCTGTCGCCGTCCCTCCGGATGTTCCGCTACGAGCTCGAGCGCGCCCGCGAGCTGCTGGAGGGGGGAGAGTGGGCCGAGGCCCACGCGGCGCTGCTGTCCCTGCGCGAGCGGGCACGGGCCGAGGGACTGGAGAGCGCGCAGCTGCTCCACGGGCTCGGGGTGGCGGCCGCCGGGTGCGGGGACTTCGCCGCGGGGGTGCAGCACCTGCTCGCGGCCGTCTGCATGGACCCGCTGTGCGAGGGCTTCCGCGCCTCCCTGGACCGGGTGCTCCTGCGCATCCGCCTCGCGCTCCTCGAGCCCGCCTGCACCGAGGCGCCTGCGCTCTACGCCCTGCTCGAGCAGGCCCACGCCGCGGATGACCAGGCCCACACCGCGCTCATGCGCCACCTGCTGCGCGCCGGCCGCACCGAGGAAGTCCGCGCACACCTGGCCGCTGCGCGAACCTTCGGGGTCGGCGGGTCAGGCGCGGGGCGGACGGCGCTCGCCTAGGCAGTCCCGCCCGGACCGGCCCCACTCAGGCCGGGTGCACGAGCGGCCACCAGCGGCCGGCCACCCGGGCGCGCAGCGGGGGCAGCCTCCTGCCCGCGCGGGGGTTCGTGCGCTCGAGCGTCCAGCGGAGCGGCTGTCCGCGGGGGCGCGGGGCACGCTCAGCCGTCCAGCCCGGGGGGGATTCCAGCGTGGGGCGGCCGGGCCCGGTCCACTCGAGCACCAGGCGGGCGCCCTCTCCACGCAGCAGGAATTGGCCGCTGGGCAGCGCGCGCAGGAGCACCTCCTGCACGTCGCCGGCGCTGCCCGCGGCAAGCCGCACGGCCCCCGCGGACCTGCGGCCCGAGGGCGAGAAGAGGGCGCGCACCTTCCGCTCGCGCGAGACGGCCTCTCCCAGGGACAGCGCGGCACGCTCGGCCCGCTTCGCCCCTGCCTGGCTTCCCCACGCCTCCACCGCGCGACTCCACGCGGCCAGCCCTTCCGCAGACAAGGGACGTCCACCGGCGCCACCCGTGGGGGCTCCCGCAGCGTCCGTCGTCTCGGGGGTTCGCTTTGTCATCGCGTTCGGTCCGGGGCGGCAACGCACCGGGGAGATCCATCCTGACAGTCAGGGGGGGCCGTTGCCCAGCACCGACAGCAACTCCTCCCGCCCGCGGGTCAGGTGCTGGTCGATGCGCCACAGCACCTTTGCGAGCGGGGCGGCAGGCACCCTCCCCGGTGGCCCGGTGAAGGCCACCACGCGGGCCACCCAGGCCTTCCACTCGGCCCCGTCCAGCCGGCGGCGCTGGGCGCGCAGCAGCGGCCAGGCCTGGGCCACCGGGCGCACGAACAGCCGCGACCCTCCTCGCCGAAAGGCCGCCGCCTCCTCGAGCAGAGGGAGGTCCAGCGCGTCCGGCACGTACACCGCCACCAGCACGAACCTTCGCACCGGGCTGGACAGCTGCCGAAGGGCCGCCCTCACCTCGGTGCCACGCGCACGCCGCAGCAGGACTTCCAGGGGAACCGACTCCGGCGGGGCCTGCTCCTCCCGCGCCCCGGCAGCCTCCGCCGCGGACGGCAGCCTCCGCTTCTGGGCGAACTCCGTCTTCAAGCGCTGGCGGGCCCCCAGCATGAGGGTGTTCGCCACGAAGGGGCGCCAGCCGGCCGCTTCCACCGAGTCCAACACCCCGCGCTCGAGCTGCGTCAGCAGGTACACCACCCCGGACTGGAACGGCTCGCGCCAATCCACCCCGGAACGCGCCGTCGCCCGTCTACACCAGGCCTCGAACCACCCCAGGTGCGGCTCGAGCGTGGTGGAGAGGACATCCGCCGGGGAGGGGCGAGGCATCAGGCGAGGTGCACGCTAGGAGGGGATGTCCGCAAACTGTGCATCTTTTTCAGACGCATTGTTCACGGGCGGTCAATACGCGGAAAACCGAAGGATGGGGTCCACCAGCGCGTCCGGGGGAGAGCCCTTGCGGGCGGCGGTGACGAAGGCGCGGGCGGCGCGCATGAGCTCGGGATGGGCGCGGACCGTGGGCAGCAGCGGACGAAGGAGGGCCGCCGTCTGCACCCACGGGACGTGGGCTTTCTCGGGGTAGAGGCGGCAGGCGCGCAGCAGCCCGAGGCAGCGGAGCCAACGCCGCAGCGGGGAGGGCTCTGCGCGGCAGGCGGTTGCCAGCCGGTCCAGGGCCGAGGCGTCCCCCGCGGCGAGCCGGCCGAGCTCCGCGAGCTGCTCCAGCCGCCAGCGCGCGGCGAGGCCCGGCGGGAGTGCCGCCGCGCGGGCCTCGAGCGGGCCGGGCGCGAGGCGTGGGCGCGCGGCCTCGAGCTGGAGCAGCCCGTCCACCCAGGCGATGAAGCCCTCGACGTGGGCCCGCTCCACGTCGAACAGGGGGGCGCAGGCGTGGCGGGCGCGGGCGAGGGCCCGGCGGGCCTCTGCCGTCCGGCCGAGCCTTCGGAGCACCTCGGCGAGGTCGCACAGGCTGCGGGCGCGCTGGGCGGGAGGGGCCCACGCGAGGAGCTCCTCCTGGACCGCGAGCGCGCGGTCCGGCCGGCCCTCGAGCAGGTGCGCCCGGCGCATCACCCCGAGCAGCGACAGCAGGGCGAAGCGCTCCTCGGTGGAGGACGAGGCGCGGCGGTGGCCCACCCTGCGCCGCCACGCGCGCAGCACGGGGCCCACCACCGCGAGCGCCTCGCGCGGGGCGAAGCCGTCCACGAGCACCCCGGCCACGTGCGCCACGGCCTCGGCGCGCAGCAGCGGCGGCATCCCCGGTGCGCGCGCGCGGGCCCGTGAGAACAGCCGGCGCGCCGCCGTGGTGCGCCCCGCGTGCAGCTCCACCGCGGCGAGCCGCAGCTGCGCCTGGGTGCGCCAGGTGGCCACCTGTGGCGGGGAGGCGCGCTTCGGAAGCGAGGCGAGCGCGCGCAGCACCTCGGCGTAGAGCGGCCGGCACTCGGCGTAGCGCTGCAGCGCGAAGTGCGTGTCCGCCTCGCGCAACCGGGCCAGCACGGCCGCCAGGGCCGCGCCGGCCGCGGGCAGCAGCCGCTCGGCGAGCAGTTCCAGCGCGGTGCCCGGGAGCAGCGCGCGCGGGGTGGGGACCCCGCTGACGGAAGGCGGCTCCCCGGTGCAGAGGTAGACCGGGACCGAGGGCCGCTCGCAGGCCGCAGCGGCGAGCTTCGGTTCGCCGTGGCCCACCGGCCGCAGCACGGGCGCCCCCCCCGGCCCCGCGGAGAGGGACGCGGACACGACGGCGGCCGCGGGGAGCACGCCGCGCTGCGCCGCGAGCCGCGACAGCGCACAGGCCGCGAGGCAGGAGTCCCCTTCCAGCGGCAGCGCAGCCACGGCCGGGGCCAGGACCGCCCGGGCCGGGCCCACGAAGCAGCGCACCCCGTCCGCGGGGACGAGCGCATCGAGGCGGGCCTCGAGCGCGGCCCCGTCCCGGAAGCGGGTGGCGAGCGGCTCTGCGCCGGGTGGCGCCCCCTGCCCCGGCCCCACGGCAAAGGCGCGCATCACCGCGCCGCGGAGCCAGGCGGGGCCCGCCCCCTCGAGGGCCACGGGGAAGTCCACCGCCGGGTGGAGGGGGCGCCCGGCCTCCGCGCGGGCTGCGCGGACGAGGGCACGCAGGCGCGCCGCGTGGCGGGGCGTGAGCCCGCGCCCCGTGCGGAAGAGCGACCGAAGGCGCGCGGCTTCCACCGCCGCGGCCGC
This sequence comes from Pseudomonadota bacterium, assembly GCA_039800145.1. Lineage (GTDB taxonomy): Bacteria > Myxococcota > Myxococcia > Myxococcales > Myxococcaceae > VGRA01. The sequence continues at coordinate 14,132 of JBDLRJ010000347.1, forward strand.
GGGGGCCAACGGGGCAAAGCGCTCCAACTCCTCCAGCCGATCATCGAGATCCACGTCCCCCCCGGAAACTTTCCGCCGCCACGCCCGACCATCTCTTCATACGGGTGGCTGCTTGCACCCCATTACATAAAGGACGAAGTCATGAACATCGGTGGAATCATGTCGAAGGTGGCGCCCATGCTGGGTTCGCTGATTGGCGGCCCCGCGGGCGGGATGATTGGCGGCATCGTCGGGAAGCTGGTGGGACTCATCGGCGGGGGGGACGAAGGGGGCAAGGGGAACGCCCCGCCCATCGACCTCTTCAAGGACACGTTCCAGGCGGCCAACCCCATGGCCAACTTCGCGAAGATGTTCGGCGCGGACGCGGGCGGCGCAGGGCAGGCGCTCGGCGGGGCCGGGGACATGCTCGGCGGGGCGGGCGACATGGTCGGCGGGGCCGCGGACGCCGCGGGCGCAGTGGGCGACATCTTCTGAGACCCGGGTTCCGGCCCCCTGTCCGATTTCGGATAGTGTGGCCGGGCCATGAAGCATCCCGTCCGTCTCGCGTGTGCCGTCGTCTTCCTCTCGCTCTCCTGTGGCGCCCCCGGCGCCACGGTGCCCGCGGAGGACGGAGGTCCGGGCGAGGCGGACGCTGGCTTTTCAGCGTCCAGCGACGCAGGCACGCCGGACGGCGGTGAACGGGCACCGGACGCCGGAACAGCCGAGGACGCGGGCGTGGCCCCGCCGGACGCGGGGACTCCCGACGCGGGCGTGGACGTACCGGACGCGGGGCCCGTGGTGCGCTTCGTCGCCATCGGGGACACCGGCAAGGGCAACGCGGGCCAGGTGGACGTGGCCAACGCCATCCAGCAGAAGTGCGCCCAGGCCGGCTGCGACTTCGCCGTGGTGCTCGGGGACAACATCTACCCCTCGGGCGTCTCGTCCCAGAACGATCCGCTCTTCCAGACCCACTTCGAGCAGCCCTACGCCCAGCTGGACTTCCCGTTCTTCATGGTGCTCGGCAACCACGACTACGGGGCGAACGGGGCGGGGACGAGCTTCGGCGTGGGCAGCTACGAGGTGCAGTACACGCAGCTCTCCACCAAGTGGCGGATGCCCGCGGAGTACTACCGCTTCCGGTTCGCGGACGTGGAGTTCTTCGCGACCGACACCAACATGCAGATGTTCTCGTCCGTGAACGCGCAGCGCAACGCGCTCAAGGGGTGGCTGCAGCAGTCCACCGCCACCTGGAAGGTCTCGCTCGGCCACCACCCGTACAAGAGCAACGGCGAGCACGGCAACGCCGGCAACTACGACGGCGTGGGCTTCCTCCCCATCGTGAGCGGGGACGGGGTCAAGGACTTCTACGAGGACGTGCTCTGCGGGAAGGTGGACCTGTCCCTGTTCGGACATGATCACAGCCGCCAGTGGCTGGACGTGCGCTGTGCCGGGACGGAGCTGGCGGTGTCCGGGGCCGGGGCGAGCGTCACGACGCTCAAGAACAACAACCCCGCCCTGTTCGCGAAGGCCACGCTCGGGTTCCTCTGGGTGGAGGTGCGCGGCAACACCCTGCGAGCGGAGTTCCTGGACGTCGCGGGCAACGTGGAATTCACCCGGACCCTCACCAAGTAGACTGCGGCTCTTGCGAGGTGACGGCAGACCACCGCGCGTGAGACGCTGAGCCCCATGACGCCCCAGGAAAGCCGCCGCGCAGCCCTGCGCCGCGTGAAGATTTTCGCCGCGCTGACGGACGCGGACTGCGACGCCGTCCTCACCTGCGTACGTGGCCGCACGCTCAACCCCAACGACGTCCTCTACGAACAGGGCACGCGCGGGGACCGGATGGCCATCGTCATGGACGGCTCGCTGTCCGTGCGGCTGCAGGAGAAGGAGATCTCGACGGTGGGTGCCGGCGGGCTGCTCGGCGAGATGGCCTGCGTAGACCCCGCGCCCCGCTCCGCGACCGTGGTCGCCGCGGTGAAGACCACCGTGCTGGAGGTGAACCGGGACGCGCTCACGGAGCTCCGGGAGATGGCGCCCGCGGCCAACGCCGCCGTCGTGGGACAGGTCATCCGCGAGGTGACGAAGCGGCTGCGCGAGGTGAACGAGCGGCTGGAGAAGGATCTCGCCCCCGGCACCAAGCTGCCCTCCGCCGCCGCCGTGGCTGCGGCGCCACCGCCGAAGCCTGCCGCCTCCGCCCGGTCCAACGTCATCAACGCCATGCGCCCGGACGCACCGGAGGAGAAGAGCGCCGGCGAGTCGATCAAGTCCGGCTTCCAGGGGCTCCTGAACCGCTTCCGGGGGAACTCATGAGCGTCTCCGTCTCTCTGCTCCGCACCTTCCCGTCCCTCGCGGATTTCACCGAGGCAGACCTCAAGACCCTCATCTCCGTGGCGCGCGAGAAGCCCTGCGCCCCGGCCTCGTGGGTGGCCCAGGAGGGGCAGCCCGGGGCCTCCTGCTTCCTGCTGGTGTCCGGCGCCCTGGACATCATCAAGGCAGGCTCGGAAGGGGCCCGCCTGCTTGCCACCATGCAGCCCGGCGCACTCGTGGGCCAGGTGGCGCTCGTGGACAAGCAGCCGCGCTCCGCCTCCATCCGCGCCAAGGGCCAGACGGTGGTCCTGGAGCTGGGCCGGGACGACTTCGAGCGCCTGCTCAAGGCCAACAGCCCGCTCGCGCTCAAGTTCCAGGAGCAGATTGCCGTGGCCGGCATCCGCCAGCTCCGCACGGGGCTGGACAAGCTCGCGGCGCTGCTCAACAAGCCGGAGAAGAAGGCCGCGGCCGAGTACGTGAAGACGGCCATGGTGGAGTGGAGCCTCTCGCTCGAGGAGGAGCTCGAGCAGATGGAGGTCGTCCGCCCGGACGGCCAGATGTCCCAGGCGGAGCTCTCGGCGCGGCGCGGGCGCTGACGCCTCATCCGCCGTTGCAGGCGCGCTCGAGCTCGCCGTCCAGCTCCACCAGCCGCTCCAGCATGGGGGCGAAGACGGCGTCGTCCTCCGTCGTCAGCCCCAGCCCCCCGATGCGCAGCTCGCGCCAGGCGGCGAGCGCGTGGAACAGCTCTCCCGGCGCGCGCTCCCAGAAGAGTTCCAACTGGTAGTCCTGCGGGAACTGGCTGGTGCTCCCCTCGGCGAACCGCGCCGGCCCCGACAGCCACCTCCGCCCAAGCAGCAGCCGGCCGCCGACGCGCCGCAGCGTCCCCGGCTGCGTGGCGTGGTACCCGTCCGCGGGTGGGAAGTGGGCGTCCCACTCGGCCGTCCACCGCAGCCGGTCCACCCTGCCCTCCGCGAAGTCAGCGGGCCCCGCCCCAGCGTCGAAGGTGCGCACGTAGGCGTCGTACAGGCCGGGGTGGAGCAGCTGTTGGTCGGCGGAGGCGAGCAGCGGCGCCGCCTGCAAGAGCGTACAACGAAGTGGATTGAGCAGCAGCAGCCCCCGCGCCCCCGCGGGGTCCACCCCCGGCGAGCCTCCCCGCTCCGCCACCACGTCCGCGGGCCCGAGCCGCAGCGGCAGCTGCCCCTTGAGCGGCGCGCTGCGCGTGTCCGCGCGCGCGGCGGCCGAGAGCACCGACAGCCCCTCGAGCAGGACGCCCTCGTCCGCTGTCTCCGCGTGCAGCCAGAACCAGCGCAGGTTCTCCGCGAGCCCGTCCGGCGCGGGCGGCGGGGGCGGCGCGCAGGCGAGAACGCAGAGCAGGGGGACGAGGACGGGACGCGGCACGGGGCCATTGTGGTGCTAAACCGCGCGGAGCGACATGGGCTTCGAGGGGCTCCCTTCATTCGTGGCGATGGCGGTGGAGCTGCTCCTCGCGGCGCTCGCCCATTCCCTCTCGCGCGGGCCGCACTCCGGGCACCTGAAGTGGTTCTCACGTGCGGCGCTCGGGGCGGCGCTGTTCAGCGGCTGCAACAGCTTCCTCGGGCTGGACGTGCCGGACGCGGTGCGCGTCGGGGCCGCCCGCGTCTCGTACTTCGCCTCGAGCCTGTTCGCCGCGGGGTGGATGCTCTACCTGGCGGGCGAGGAGGGACGCGGCCTCACCCGCCCGGAGAGGACCTTCGTCGGCGGTTTTCTCGCCATGGGACTGGCGTCGCTCGTCCCCGGCCTGGCCATCTCGGACCGGGTGGCGGTGCGCGGGGCCTGGTGGGGGCTCGTCTACCGGGACGCCGTCCCCACGCGGGTGGGCGAGGGCTGCACGCTCGTGATGATGGTCATCCTGGGCTGGACGACCTGGCGCGCGGTGGAGTTCGTCCGCGCGCGGCGGCACGGGGGCTGGCCGCTGCTCGGGGTGTCCCTCTTTGCGCTGGGGGCGGGGGTGAACGACAGCCTCGCCTTCGTCCAGCTGACGCGCGCACCGTACCTGCTGGATCTCTCCTTCCTCACCTTTGTGTTCGTGGCAGGCACGCGCGCGGCTCGGCGCTCCGTGGAGAACGCGCGGGCGCTGAAGCAGACGGGCGAGCAGCTCGCCGAGGCGCAGGCGGAGCTCGTGAAGCGGGAGCGGCTGGTGGCGCTGGGCGAGCTGTCTGCCACCGTGGCGCACGAGGTGCGAACCCCCGTGGCCGTCATCTTCAACGTGCTGCCGGCGCTGCGGCGCGAGCTGGGCGCAGCAGGGCCGGACGCCCGCTCGCTCCTGGACGTGCTCGGGGAAGAGGCGGACCGGCTCCGGCGGCTCGTGGACGACCTGCTCGACTTCGTCCGCCCCATCTCCCCGCGGCCGGTCCCGGTGACGCTCGGGCCGCTGGTGGAGGAGGCCGTGGCGGCGGCCCGCGCCGCGCGCACCGAGGGCAGGACGGCCCACATCCACGTGGAAGGCGAGACGGGGGAGCTCTGGTGCGATCCGCAGCTGCTCCACCGCGTTTTCACGAACCTGCTCGGCAACGCGCTCGAGGCCGGGGCCTCGGAGGTGCGCATCCGCTGCCGGGACGAGGGGGCGCGCGTCCGCGTGGACGTGGTGGACCGGGGCCGCGGCGTGAGGCCCGGGGACGAGGCGCGGCTCTTCCGCCCCTTCTTCACCACGCGGCCCTCCGGCACGGGGCTCGGGCTCTCGGTGGTGCAGCGCATCCTGGAGGCACACGGCGGGACGGTGCACTACGCCCCCACGCCCGGCGGAGGCGCCACCTTCACCTGCACCCTCCCCCGCCGCGCACACGACGCCGCCGCCTGACGCCCATGTCCAACACCCTCCCCACGCTCGGCCGCTTCCTGCACCTGTGTGCGCCCACGCCCCTGGTGCCCGTCCAGCTCGAGCCCGGCGCCCCCGGCATCTGGTGCAAGCTGGAGTTCCTGAACCCGTCCGGCTCCACCAAGGACCGCATCGCGCGGTTCATGCTGGAGAAGGCCTGGCGGCAGGGGCGGCTGCAGCCGGGGGGCGAGGTGGTGGAGGCCTCGTCGGGGTCCACCTCCCTCTCGCTGGCGCTCTCGTGCGCGCAGCTCGGGCTGCGCTTCACCGCGGTGGTGCCGGAGGGCGTGTCCACGGAGCGTCTCGCGTCGCTGCGCGCGTACGGGGCGGCGGTGAAGATGTCCCCGAAGTCCGAGGGCATCCGGGGGGCGCTGCTGCTCGCGTCACGCCACGCGGAAGAGACCGGCGCGCACTACACGCGGCAGTTCGAGAACCCGGACAACCCGGACACCCACCGGCGCTGGACGGGCCAGGAGGTGCTCGCGCAGGTGCCCAACGGGATGGTGCACGCGGTGGTGTCCGGCGTGGGCACGGGGGGCACCATCGTGGGGCTGTACCAGGCGTTCGCCGAGGCGGGCTGTCCCACCGTCCCCTTCTCGGCGCGCCCCACCGCGAGCCGGGCCCTCTCGGACGTGGAGTGCTGCAGCTTCTCCACGCGCGTGCCCGGCGTGGTGGAGGGCATCTCCTCGCTCTACACCCGCGAGGCGCTGCCGGGGCTCGTGGAGCTGGACGTGGACGACGACCTGGCGCTTGCCACCACCCGCCGGCTCATCCGCGCCGGCTTCCCCGTGGGGCCGAGCTCCGGGCTCAACTTCGCCGCGGCGTGCGAGGCGGCGCGGAGGCTCCCCGCGGGCGCGCAGGTGGTGACGGTGTTCCCGGACCGGATGGAGCGCTACTTCTCCACGGAGCTGTTCGCGGCGCCCGCCGCTCAGTGACGGTCCTTCTTCTTCCGCTTCTTCTCCTTGCCGTCCTTCGCCCCGGCCATCGGCGCCTCCACGCCGATGTCGCGCAGCATCTTGCGCAGCTCGAGCCCGTGGAGCTCCTCCTGGCCAATCTGCGTGCGGGCGAACTCCTCGAGGTACACCGAGCGGTCCTTCACGAGATCCAGCAGCCGGCCGTACAGGGTCAGCGCCTCCTGCTCGTGCTTGAGGCTCTCGCGCAGGACGTCCTCCACCGAGTGGCGGAAGCTCTCCTCCAGCCGCGCCACGCCGAGCGCCGGGTGGCCGCCGAGGCCCGTGAGGATTTCACCGGCCTGCTGCGCGTGGAGCAGTGACTCGGTGGCCTGCGTCTTGAAGAACTGCACGATGGGGATGCGGTTGGGCCCGGACACCATCAGCGAGTAGTGCGTGTAGCGCACCACGCCGGCGAGCTCGAACTCCATGATGCGCACCAGCGTGTCGATGACCTTCTGCGCGTCCAGCGGCTTCACCGGGACACCCGCTTCCGGGACGCTGCCGCGAACGCGAGCAGGCCCAGCAGGCCGAGGCCCGAGCCGCCCACGGCGCTGCACCCGCCCGTGGGCTCATTCGCGTTGTTGTCGGTGCCGGCGTCCGCGGCGGCCCCTGCATCCGGCCCGCCCGGCGCGGGGCTGCCCGCGTCCACCGCCGGGACACCTGCATCCGGCGCCCCCGGACTGCCCGCGTCCTGCGCGCCACCGCCTCCCTCCTCCACCACCACGACGGTGGTCGCGATATCGGCCTTGTCACCCGTCTGCTGGCCGTTGCCGTTCACCGCGTTGCACCACGCCTCCAGCGTGTAGACGCCGGGGGTGCTCGGGGCCTTCCAGGTGGCCGCGAATCGAATCAGCCCGTTGGTGGGATCCTTTCGGTCCGTGTGCGTCAGCGCAGCGCCCACCACCTTGGAGTCTCCGTCCGCGTTGGTCAGCGTTCCGCCGGAGGCCTGCATGGCGAAACCGCCCCTGACGGCGTTGAAGCGAACCTCCACCGGCACCGTCTCGCCGGGGGCGACCCTCAGTGACGGGAGGAAGATCTGTTTCGACGAGGGCGGCGTTCCCCCCGAGTGGCAATTGTTGCAGTTGCTGAAGCCAATCCCCGACCGGTTCGCGAAAGCGGCAGAGCCGAGCGAGAGCGAAGCAAGGCAGAGCGCTGGAAGGATTCTCATGGGGGCGCGACCTTAACTGGGCCCCCGTCCGGGCGTAAACCGCGGGCCCGGGCTAGGAGCGCGAGCGCCGCCGGGACAGGCCAGAGAACGCCAGCAGGCCGAGGAGGCTGAGCGCCGAGCCCCCCACCGCGCTGCAGCCGCCTTTCAGGTCGTCGTTGTTGCCTGGGCCCGTACCCGCGTCTGCACCCGCGGGCGTCTCGCCGTCACCCTCGCTGCCGGCATCCGTCCCACCACCCGCGGAACCGCCGTCCGAGGGTGGGCTGGCGCCGCCGTCGGTGTCGCTCCCCGCGTCGGTCTCACCGGTGCTGCCACCGTCGCT
>JBDLRJ010000348.1:0-3004 GCA_039800145.1 Pseudomonadota bacterium
CACCATGGCCTCGCGCGCCCGCATCGAAGTCCAGAACCAGCACGGCGAGTGGCGGTACCTCACCTCCACCACGGAGCTCGGCGGCAACGTCCGCCAGGCCCTCGACCGGGCCCTTAACTCCCCCTTGGGGCGCCAGTCCGGGCGCGCCCGCGCGGTGGACGAGCACACCGGCGCGATCATCGACATGGCCTGACCGCCATTACCTGAAATAGGGGGGGTGCTCGGCCGGCCCCACGCAGCGCACGGAATTGTCAGACCCCGTTGCGTTCTTATGGATGAGCCCGCTTGAGCACCCCCCCGCAGAGCGACCCAGCCCCACCCGACAGGACCGCCGTTTACCCCCCTCACACAGGAGTCACGATGGCCGACACCGCCGGCACCACCACCCCGGACACCAGCAGCATCCTCTCCCTGGGCCTCACCGCCGACGGGCGCTCCTCCGTGCTCAACCTGGACACCGGCGCCGTGGAGCTGCGCGGACATGAGAACCCGGGCAATCGGCTGATCCACCGCCGCGACTTCGACTCGGCCCTGGTTGCCTCGATCTTCCACGGCGCCGGCTACGGCGTGGAAATCCTGAACGGCGGGACCGTGGCGGTATCGGACAACGAGTGCCGCACCTGTGTCGACGTGCTGCCAAACCTCGCCCAGATCCGGATGCGCCGGTACTTCGGGTTCTACGAGGGCGTCAGCGACTCGGTGCGCCACCAGTGCACAAACGCGATGAACCAGGTCCTGTGCACGGGGCGGGCCTTCTGCGACCGCGACGGGGATCTGATCCTGGAGGCGGAACTGCTCTTCGGCGCCGGGCTGTCCTCCGCACAGCTGCTGGCCGGCTATCGCTTCTTCGACACCGAGGTCCAGGAGGCCATTGCGCTGGACGAGACGGAGGACGTGGTGGAGTAGGGCGGCCCTTACCGCTGGTCATCTCATGTCAGGTCACATCATCACACACCAAACGGAGGCACCTATGGAGCGGGATCCGGAGTACTTCACGTCGGGCGAGGTGACCATCGAGGCCACCATCGAGCACTGCCGATTCTCGTGGCCCGTGTCGGCAGATGACTTGGTGCAGGAGTGCGAGAGTGGCCCCACGTTCGACAACGTCTCCGAAGAGATCCTCGAATACCTCGACTACTTCAGCCTCTCCTGGAAGCGGTGCGACATCACCGCGGAGGCTTCACTGGAGGGGATCACCTTCAGCGCCAGCTGCTCCATCGACATCCCGCTGGCCAAGGGGATCCGGAAGGAGATGGCCAAGGAGAAGGGCCGGGAGCAGGTGGATGCGGACATCGAGGGGCTACCAGACGCGCTGGTCTCCGCACTTGAGGAGGACGGGAGCAATGTGGGCTTCAACCACGACGCCGTGGAGGACGTGTACCCCAGCGTGAGCGCGGAGTGGGTGGGGCGGAAGATTCGCGTGACCGTCGAGGTGGACACCACGCTCCGTGCCTGGACGGACTCGTTCCCTGCGATCGAGGAGTCCATCGTGAGCGAGTGCGACTTCTCCCAGGTGCCGGACCACCTGCGCCAGTTGCTGGGCGTGAGCGGCGACAGCGTGCCATGGGACAGCCTGGACGTCGTTGACGAGACCGACGACAGCGGGCTGGGCTACAGCGCCACCGCCACCGTCTGCCTGTCACTGAAGGGTCCGTTGAGCGAGGAGGACGAGGAGACGCTGCGCGATACGCTGCAGGAGAACTACTGCACCCTGCTGGCCGACCTGGGCAGCGCGGAGTACGAGTGCGACGACGGCGGCAGCGTCACCGTGGACGTGGAGCAGGAGTTCGACGAGCCGGAGGAGGAGGACGAGGACGAGGACGAGGAAGAGGACGAGGACGAGGAGGAAGAAGAGGAAGAGGACGACGACGAGGACGAGGAGGAGGACGAGTAGCGCCCTGCGTGACGCCCCGTCCGGCTCTTTCGTCCTTTCTTCCCCAGGGCGACCGCACCCCGGTGCGGTCGCTCCACCCCCTTCGCCTACGGCGAGGAATGCCCCCAATGCCCGCGACGCTCCCCACCGAGTCCCGCATCGCCACCCTCCGGGACCTCATCCTTCGCGCCAAGCACGCCTACTACAACCGCGCCGAGCCCCTCATGAGCGACGCGGAGTACGACGCGCTGGAGGATGAGCTGCGGCTGCTCGCCCCGGGCGACCCGGTGCTGGCCATCGTGGGCGCGCCCGTGGCGGCCGACAGCATCCTCACCCGCGCGCGGCACTCCATCCCCATGGGGAGCCTCAGCAAGGTCAACTCCGAGGAGGAGTTCCGTACCTGGTGGGAGAAGACCGGGGCGGCGGCCGCGCAGGCCAGCGTGAAGGTGGACGGTGCCAGCGCCGCGGCCTACTACCAGGAAGGGCGACTGGTGCAGGCCATTTCGCGCGGGGACGGCGTGGTGGGGGAAGACATCACCGCCAACGCACTCCGCTTCAAGGGGCTGCCCGCCGGGGTGGGGGATGTGCGGGACGGCGTGCTGGCCGGCTTCTCGGGGGCCGTGCGCTTCGAGCTGTTCCTCACCGTGGAAGACTGGGGGATCGTGGACCCGGCGCGCGCCAAGAACCCGCGCAACGCTGGGGCCGGGATCATGGGGCGCAAGAACGGGCACCAGAGCGACCTGCTGACCGCCATGGCGTTCGACATCGACGAAACGCGAGACGGGGCGCCCGTGGCGTTTGCCACCGAGCAGGAGAAGATGGCGCGGCTGGCAGCGCTGGGGTTCACCCCCATCCCGCACGCGCACTGCACCTCCCCTGAGGAGGTCGCCGAATTCTTCCGCCGGGTGGTAGCCGAGCGAGACGGGTACCCCATGTGGCTGGACGGGGTGGTGATCAAGGTGGACAGCGTGGCGCTACAGCAGGCGCTGGGGGTCACGTCGGGGCGTCCTAAGGGACAGGTGGCCTGGAAGTTCGACTCCAGCGGCGCCATGACTCGGCTACTCGACGTGGTCATCTCCGGCGGGCACACCGGCGCGCTCAACCCCATCGCCGAGCTGGAGCCCGTGGAGA
>JBDLRJ010000349.1:0-7437 GCA_039800145.1 Pseudomonadota bacterium
CTCGCGGGCGCCGGCGACGCCGCGGCGCTGGAGTCGCTGCAGCTGCCGATCCCGGGAGGCGGGCTCGTCCCCCTCTCGCGCGTGGCGGACGTGGTGCGCGAGCAGGCGCCGAGCATCGTGAGCCGGAAGTCAGGAGAGCGGCGGCTGGTGGTGGGCTTCAACGTCCGCGGCGCGGACCTCGGCACCGTGGTGGAAACCGCGCAGGCGGAAGTGTCGCGCACGGTGAAGCTGCCGCCGGGTTACCGGCTCGAGTGGGGAGGCCAGTACGAGAACCTCCAGGCCGCGGCGGCGCGGCTGAAGGTGGTCATCCCGCTGGTGCTGGTGCTCATCCTCGCGGTGCTGCTCTACGCGTTCCACAAGCTGCGCCCGGCGCTCGTCATCTACAGCCACGTCCCGTTCGCCTGCGTGGGGGGCGCGACGGCGCTCTGGCTGCGCGGGCTGCCCGTCTCGCTGTCCGCGGCGGTGGGCTTCATCGCGCTGTCCGGCATCGCCGTGATGAACGGCGTGGTGATGCTGACGCGCGTGCGGGAGCTGGAGGCGGACGGCGCCAGCCCGGCAGAGGCAGCGCGGGAGGCGGCCCTCACGCGCGCGCGGCCCGTGCTGATGACGGCGACGGTGGCGGCCCTGGGCTTCATCCCCATGATGTTGGCCCACGGGGTGGGCGCCGAGGTTCAGCGTCCCCTGGCCACGGTGGTGGTGGGGGGGCTCGCCACCTCCACGTTGCTCACCCTCGTCCTCCTGCCTTCGCTGTACCCTCTGCTCTCCGGGAGGCGCACGCAGGGATGAAGGTGCTCATCGTCGAGGACGAGCCGCGGATGGCCCGCATGCTCCAGCAGGGGCTGACGGAGGAGGGCCACCAGGTGGACGTGTGCGGACGCGCGGGAGAGGCGCTCCCGCAGGCGGAGTCCATTGCCTACGACGTCATCCTCCTGGACTGGGGCCTTCCGGACCAGGACGGCGTCTCGCTGCTCCGCACGTGGCGGGGCCGCGGGCTGCGCACCCCGGTGCTGCTGCTGACCGCGCGCGGCTCCACGGGTGAGAAGGTGGTGGGGCTGCGGGCCGGCGCGGACGACTACCTCGTGAAACCGTTCGACTTCGACGAGCTGCTCGCGCGCACCGAGGCGCTCGCCCGCCGGGGCGGCGGGGCCCAACAGCCGGTGCGCCGGGCCGGTGAGCTCGAGGTGGACCTCGGCCGCCAGGTGCTCCGGCGCGGACAGGTGGAGGTGCCGCTCACGCGCCGCGAGTTCGCGCTGCTCGAGGCGCTGCTCGCCCGCGCGGGGGACGTGCTCACGCGCGCAGAGCTGCTCGCGCAGGTGTGGGGCGAGGCGTTCGACGGGAGCCCCAACGTCGTGGACGTCTACGTGGGGTACCTGCGGCAGAAGCTCGAGCGGGCGGGCGCGGTGGAGGCCTCCGTCGAGTCGGTGCGCGGGCTGGGCTACCGGCTGCGGCTGGACGGGGGACGCCCGGCGTGAGGCTCGGGACGCGGCTGTTCCTGCTCGGCGCGGTGCTCCCGGTGGCGGTGATGGTGGTGGCCCTCACCGTGGCGGGGCTCGTCTTCCGCGCCGCGCTGCTCGCCTCGCTGGACCAGGGGCTGCTCGCGCAGGCCGCCGTGGAGAGCGTCAGCCTCTTCGACCGCGCGCACCACGAGCCCCACCTCCACATGGCCACGTCCCCGCTGCTCGAGGAGGTGCGTCCCTTCGCGCCGGTGGGAGAGCTCTTCGCCCCGGACGGTACGCGCGCGGTGAGCTACCCGCCGGCCCCCTCGGCTGCCCCGGTGCGCCCGGTGCGACCGGGACGTCCCGGCGCCCCTGCCACGCTCTCCACGCGCGAGCAGGACGGCGAGCGGCTGCGCGAGCTCGTCGTCGCGGTGGCGGCGCCGGACGGTGCGCCGTGGGTGCTCCGCCTCACCGCCTCGCTCGCGCCGGTGGAGGGCAGCGTGCGCACCTTCTACGCGGTGGCGCTCGGCTTCACGGCGCTCGCGGCAGCGCTCCTCGTGGCCCTCCAGGGCGTGATGGCGCGGCGGCTCGGGCGGCGCATCCACCGGCTCTCCGAGCACCTCGGCCTCATGCGCGCCGGGGAGTTCGAGCGCGCCCCCGAGCCGGATGCAGCGGGGGACGAGATCTCGGAGCTCCGGCAGGTGCTGGCCGAGACGACGCTGCAGCTCAAGTCCGCGCGCGAGGCGCAGGAGCGGCTGCTCGCGGACGCGGCCCACGAGCTGCGCACGCCGCTGACGCTCATGCGGACGCGGCTGGATCTCGCGCTCCGCCGCCAGCGCGCCCCGGAGGAGTTGCGCGCGGCGCTCGCCGACACCCGCGCAGAGGTGGACCGCCTGGCCGCGCTCGCCACGAGCCTGCTGGACGTGGCCTCCGCGGGGCGGGGCTGGGACCGCTCGCCCGGGGATCTCTCGCAGCTCGCGGAAGAGTCCTGCGAGGCGGCGCGCGCCGAGGCCGAGACGCGCGGGCTGCTGCTCCGGGTGACGGGCGAACGCCCCGCCCCGGCGCGCTTCCATGCCCCGTCCCTGCGGCAGGCCGTGGACAACCTCCTGTCCAACGCCCTGAAGTTCGCGCCCCGCGGGAGCGAGATCTCCGTGTCGCTCCGCCGCGCCGCCTCCGGGGCTCTGCAGCTCTCGGTGGAAGACGCGGGCCCCGGCATCCCGGAAGATCAGCGCGAGGCCATCTTCGCCCCGTTCCACCGCGGCCGCGCGCTGGGCCCCGGCGCGGGACTGGGGCTCACGGTGGCGCGCGAGGTGATGCGCCAGCACGGTGGCCGCGCCTTCGCCGAGCCACGTCCGGGCCCCGGCGCCTGCGTCACGCTCGAGCTGCCCGCCGAGCCGGCCTGAGAGACACGTCCCCGGTCGCCGTCCGATTTCAGGACACCCCTCGTGCCATCCCTGTCATGAGCGCACCGCCGCCCCCCGCGACGGGGCCCCTCCACCCTCGGGGCACGGGGCTTGCTGCCCGCCGCGCGCGCCGTCCAGAAGTCCCCGCAGTCTCAAAGGATTCTCCCTTGCTCTCCCGCCTCTCCTCGTTCGTGCTCGCGCTGGCCGCCCCTGCCGCCCTCGCCCTGCCCGCCTACAATGCACAGCTGGAGTCCCCGGCCGACCGGGGGCTCCCAGCCGCCGAGTCCCTGGCCCGGCCGTTTGCGCGCGTGGTGACGGCGGCCCACGTGGATGCCCGGCGCGGCGTGCCCACGTTCCTCTTCGCCGCCCGGGACGCCCGCGGTGAGCAGCCGTGGGTGGCGGGCAGTGGCGAGCTCCGGAACGTCCGCCCCGAGCAGGCCGCGCGGCGCTACCTCTTCGAGCTGTCGGAGCTGTACCGGCTCGCGCCGGACGACGTGGCCTCGGCCCGCGTGCGCGAGGTCCACGACACCGGCAGCGGCGGCATCATCGTCCGGTTCGGGCAGGCCGTTGGCGACGTGGAGCTGTTCCGGGACACGCTGAACGTGCTGCTGGACCGGGAGCACCGGCTGGTGGCCATGTCCGGCGTGCTGCCGTCCCGCGGCGGGTCCGAGCGGGCGCTCTCGGAGGGCTTCCGCCTGGGAGAGGCGGCGGCGGTCAGCGTGGCCTGGACGGAGCTCACCGGTGAGCTGCTCTCTCCGGCCGACGTGCTCCCCACCGAGCGCCGCAAGGCCGGCTACCGGTACTTCCGCGCCGCGCCCCACGCCCTCCAGCCCCTGCGGCACGAGCTGCAGCGGGACGTCCGGGTGCGCCAGGTGCTCTTCCCGCTCGCGGGCGGGCTCGAGCCGGCCTGGTACCTGGAACTGAAGGCAGGCCTGCGCGGCAGCACCACGGGCGAGTGGTACGCGTGGGTCATCTCCGCGCAGGACGGCCGCGTGCTGTTCCGCAAGGATCTCGGCGCGCACGCCGCGGCCACCTTCCGGGCCTGGGCGCGGCCCACCGCGCCGCACCTCCCGTACGACGGGCCGCAGGGCACCGCCGCCACGCCCCACCCCACGGGCCTCCCGGACGGCCACCAGTCCCCGTTCGTGGCCCCGGAGCTGATCACCCTCGAGCACGCCGGCATCTCCACCAACGATCCCTGGATGGATGCCACCGCGGCCACCACGAACGGCAACAACGTCCACGCCTACGCGGACCTGGCGTCCCCGGACGGCCTGTCCGCCGGCGACGTGCAGGCGGACGCCACCGCGCCCCTCGCGTGGGACCGCACGTACGACGTGGCCGCCTCGCCCGGGGCCTCCGCGGACCAGCGCAAGGCCTCCATCGCGCAGCTGTTCTTCGACGGCAACGTGTTCCACGACTGGTTCTACGACGTGGGCTTCAACGAGGCGGCCGGCAACGCGCAGCAGGTCAACTACAACCGGGGCGGCGTGGGCGGAGATCCGCTGCTGCTCGAGGCGCAGGACTCCAGCGGGACCGACAACGCCAACATGTACACGCCGGCGGACGGAGAGAGCCCGGTGATGCAGATGTTCGTGTGGACCGCGGTGACGCCCATCGAGGTGAAGGTCCAGTCTCCGCCCGGCCTCAACGCGGGCGAGGCGGGTGCGGCGCAGTTCGGCACCCCCACGTTCGATCTCACCGCGGAGCTGGTCCGCTTCGACGACGGCACCGGCACGGCGGACGACGCCTGCACCGCCGCGACCGCCACCAACGCCGCCGCGCTCGCCGGGAAGATCGCCCTCGTGCGCCGCGGCAGTTGCACCTTCGTGGCCAAGGCCCAGTCGGCGCAGGCCGCGGGCGCCGTGGGCGTCCTCATCTACAACAACCAGGCGGGAGATCCGCCGCCGCTCTACGGCAGCAGCACCGCCATCAAGATCCCCGCGGTGTCGCTGACGGACGCGGCGGGAGCGCAGTTGGTGCAGGCGCTGCAGTCCGGCGCGGTGACCGTCACGCTTCGGCGCAGCGTCTCCATCGACCGGGACGGCACCATCGACAACACCATCGTGGCGCACGAGTGGGGCCACTACATCAGCAACCGCCTCGTGGGGAACGGCAGCGGCCTGGACAACAACCAGGGCGGCGGGCTCGGCGAGGGCTGGGGAGACTTCCACGCGCTCTTCATGGTGGTCGCCGAGGAGGACGCCGCCCGCGGCCTCACCCCCACCTGGAGCGGCGTCTACGGCCTCTCCTCCTGGGTGGCCTCCGGCGGCGCGAACCAGGTCTACTACTACGGCATCCGGCGCGTCCCGTACTCCACGCGGATGGACGTGAACCCGCTCACCTTCAAGCACATCCAGGACGGGGTGGATCTCCCCTCGGGCGTTCCCATTGCCGGCGGGACCGACGGCTCGTTCAACTCCGAGGTGCACAACTCCGGCGAGGTCTGGGCCACCATGCTGTGGGAGGCCTACGCCGCGCTGCTCGGCGACTCCGCGCGCCTCACCTTCCAGCAGGCGCAGGACCGGATGAAGCAGTACCTGGTGGCGGCCTACAAGATGACGCCGAACTCTCCCACCTTCCTCGAGGGACGCGACGCGCTGCTGTCCGTGGCGCTCGCCGCGGACCTCGCCGACTACACGCTTGTCGCGAAGGCCTTCGCGCGCCGCGGTGCCGGCAACGAGGCGGTGGCCCCGGACCGGGGAAGCCGGGACAACCGCCCGGTGGTGGAGGACTTCACGGTCGGCGGGAACCTGGCCTTCGTGGAGGCCACGCTCGTGGACGACGAGCAGTCCTGTGACAACGACGGCGCGCTCGACAACGGCGAGACCGGCACGCTCACCGTGAAGGTGAAGAACACCGGCACCGCGCCGCTGACCCAGACCACCGGCACCGTCACCACCACGCTCGCCGGCATCTCCTTCCCCGCCGGGGCGGCGCTCACCTTCCCCTCGAGCCAGCCGCAGCAGGTCGTCAGCACCACGGTCAAGGTCGCGCTCGCGGGCCTGCAGGGCGTCACGGCGATCCCGCTGGAGCTCTCCTTCACGGACGCGGAGCTGGCGCGGCCGCGTACCCTCACCGAGGCATTCCGCGCGCGCGGCAACCTGGACGAGGTCCCGCGTGCGTCCGCCTCGGACGACGTGGAGCCGGCCTTGACCGCGTGGACCCCGGCTGCGGACGTGACGCTGGGGAGCTCTAGCCCCTTCCGCCGCGTGCACGATGCGTCCGGCGGACGCTGGTTCGTTCCCAACGCCGCCCAGCCCGAGAGCCAGTCCCTCGTCTCCCCGCCGCTCTCCGTCCCCGCCGTGGGCCCTTTCCTCTTCACGTTCCGCCACCGCTTCGCGTTCGAGGCGGACCAGCGCGGCCGCTACGACGGCGCCGTCATCGAGCTGCGCGAGGTGGGCACCAACACGTGGGCGGACATCGGCCAGTACGCGAAGCCCGGCTACAACGGCACGCTCACCAACGGGTCCCAGACCCAGTGGGGCTTCTACCCCTCCGGCAACCCGCTCCGCGGCCGCAAGGCGTGGTCCGCGCGCAGCTCCGGCTACCCGCAGTTCACCACCGTGACGGTGGACCTCGGCACCCGGTACGCGGGCAAGACGGTGGAGGTGCGCTTCCGCATGGGCACCGACGACGGCGTGGCGGACACCGGCTGGGACCTGGACGACTTCCAGTTCGCCAACCTGGACAACACCCCGTTCCCTGCCGTGGTGCCGCAGCCCGCGCAGTGCAGCGACAAGCGCCCGACCGCCAGCACGGGCCCCACGCTGGAGGTGAACGAGGGTGAAGCGGTGCAGCTCACCGGCCTCGCGTCACACCCGGACGGCACGGCACTCACCTACACCTGGAGCCAGCTCTCCGGCCCGGTGGGCACGCTCGCGGGAACGGACACGCTCACCCCCACCTTCACCGCGCCGAAGGTGGTGAAGAACGAGCTCGCGCGCTTCTCGCTCGTGGCCACCGCGGGCACCGAGTCCAGCCCGCCCGCCGTGGCGCGCGTGCTCATCAAGGACGTCAACCGACCTCCCGTGGCGGCCGTGGTGACCCCGCTCTCCACGCTGCCCGGGGCCGAGGTGACGCTCGACGGGAGCGGCAGCAGCGACCCGGACGGAGACACGCTCGCCTTCAAGTGGATCCAGACCGGCGGCCCGGAGGTGACGCTCTCGGCGGACAACGCGGACAAGGTGACGTTCACCGCGCCGGACGTGGGAGCGGGGACGCAGCTCACCTTCGCCCTCGAGGTGCAGGACGCGCTCTTCACCAGCGAGCGCGCCATCGCGGTCGTGACGGTGGAGTCGCCCAACGGCGGCCAGGACGCGGGAACCGGTACGTCGCCGAAGCCCCAGGGCTGCGGCTGCACCACCGGCGGCGTGGACGGGGGGCTGGCCGGCCTGCTCGGGCTCGCCGCGGCGCTCCGCCGCCGGCGTCAGGCCCGGTCGTAACGGTAGAGGTTGAACTGGTCCATCAGGCGGATGAGCACCTGGCCGTAGTCCGGGGCCGTTGCGTAGACCCCGGTCAGCGCCCGCGCGAACGCCCTCGGGTCGCGGGCCACCGCGCGGGCGCGCTCGTAGTACGGGCTCGTGCCGAGCGTCTTC
>JBDLRJ010000350.1:0-4720 GCA_039800145.1 Pseudomonadota bacterium
CGGCGGCGGCGCCTCGTCCGGGATGCAGCCGGAGAGGGCGAGCGCGAGCGAGGCGGCGAGGAGGCTAGAACGCATACGTCACCCGGAGGCGAAGGGACTGGGCAGGCTGGGCCTTGAGGCCGAGTGCAGGATTGTCCAACCCGGAGAGCGGGATGAGGACGGCGTGCTCGAGCGAGGCGCGGAAGCCGTCCCGGCTCTCCCAGCGCACGGTGCTGTCCAGCTCCACCCCGAGCGGGGCCTCGCCGGACGGGGTGGAGGAGGGGAAGAGGGCCATCGAGCCCACCGCCGCCTCCTGGAAGGACAGCGTCCCGGAGGACAGCCGCAGCGGCCGCCACGACACCCAGGGCTTCACGTAGGCGGCGTCCGTCACGGTGCCGATGAGCTCGCGGAAGAGGATGCGGTCCACGCGGTAGTCCGGGTTGAAGCGGAAGTTGTTGGCGGTGGTGTCCCTCGGCGGATGGGCCTGGGGCGCGTCCAGCTCTCCGGGGATGGCCTGTGCGCCGGCGGCCGGGAAGGCGCCGAAGCCCGGTGCCGAGTCCCCGCTCGCCGCGCCCGTGTCCAGGCCGAAGTGCCAGGCGTCGTCCTCGGCGCCGATGTCGGATTCGAGCGTGAAGCCCCACTGCACGGAGGTGACCGGCGTGTCGAGCAGCAGCCCCGGAACGAGGGACGGCTGCGCCACGCGCCCGAGCAGCAGCGCCGCTTCGCCCTCCACGCGGAAGGTGGGGGCCACGACGCGCACCCACGCGTCCGTGCTGAAGGCCTGGTAGCCGCGGGACATCACCTGGGAGGCGTCCACGTTCACCGGCGTGGCGAGGTTCAAGTACGTGGCCGGCACGTCCTTGTCCTGCCAGCGGTACGAGGTGGCGAGGCCGTAGTCCCACGTCCACTTGCCCGCGGCACTGCGGCGGCGGAGCGCGGCGGCGTCGTGGGGTTGGAAGACGGCGAAGGTGACGGTGCGCACGTCGTCGGAGGGATCCAGGTCCACCACGCGGCGGCCGTCCTTCCGGAAGGTGAAGGGCCCGGTGGCGCTCCAGTCGTAGGCCACGGCGAAGACGTGCTGCAGCAGCGGCGTGACGAAGGCCACGCGGTCCGCGGCATCCGCCCCGTCGCAGTCCGCGCAGTCGCCCGAGTTGGCCACCATGCCGAGGCCCCAGTGCGCGCCCATCCGGCCGGCGGTGAGGATGCCCACGGGCGTGGAGGCCACGCCGTACGCAAAGCGCAGCTTCGCGTTCATGCTGGGCACCTGGCCCGGCGTGGCGGCGGGCGTGGGCGAGGTGCCGAAGCCCGGCGTCACGAACGGCGTGCTGCCGAGTTGCACGTTGTCCAGCCAGTCGATGCGGGCCACTGCAGCGACGCCTCCGCCCGGTCCCTGCGCGACGATGTCCGTGCGCAGCCGGCCGTCCGCCGCGGTGAGGAGCGAGGCGGTGGGCTCGGAGAGCGGCTGCGGGAAGAATGCCCGCCCGGAGGGCGTGGGGCCCCGCGAGAGATCAAGATTGTCCAACGCCTCGCCGCGCAGGCGGAAATAGCCCGTCAGCCGCACGCCCGCGGGCTCGCCGGGCATCAGCTCGTTGCCGTAGTCCTGCAGGCCCGAGGCGAAGGCGAGTGCGGGAAGGAGCAGCGCGGCGACGACGAGCGAGCACGCCGCAGACAGCGGGACGGGGGGGCGGCGCGTCGGTCCCCACTCGACGTCGCCGTGAGGATGCGGGCGCCGCGGGGCCGCCGGGGACGTGGGACGTGCGGCATTTCCGGGGGCTTCGTTCCGAGGCGCAGCGGGCAGAGGCATTGCGCACTGCACGCCCGGTCCGTACGCACCCTGGCGTCGTGGTGTTCCCACGGACGGCCGATGCGCGGTGTTCTCGGGATGCTCATTCCGAGGCGCAGGCATCGCCGTCGTCGCGAGCCGCGCGTTCCCGGTGAGCCTTCCATCCCGTGGGGCGAACGGACGGCGGCTCATGGCGCGCCCTCCGACAGGAAGCGGCGCAGCGTGGCGGTGCTCTGCGGGGCTGCCTCGAGCATGGGGAAGTGGCCGCAGCGCGGGTAGCGGACGAGCTGGCTGTTGGGCAGGTCGAGGTGCAGCCGCTCGCCCACGGTGACGGGGGTGACTCGGTCGTTCTCGCCCCACAGCAGCAGCGCCGGCTGCTTCAGCGTCCGGTAGCGCTTCTGCACCTCGGCGTACACCTGTCCGCGCACCGCGGCGAGTGCCGCCGCCTTGGTGCCGGGGCGCTGCAGCGCGCGCTCCACGTCCTCCACGAGCGCCTCGTTCATGAGCGACGCGTCGTAGAAGGCGTTGGCCATCTTCTCCGCGGGGCGCTCGTCGTAGAACGCCTGGAACAGCGCCTCGCCGAGGCCGCCTGCGCGCGCCCAGATGAAGAACGCGGGCACCTGCTCCTCGTACACCCACGCGTCGTACAGCGCGAGGCGCGTCACCCGCTCCGGCTGCTCGAGCGCCATGCGCAGCACCACGGAGGCGCCCCAGCTGTGGCCCACCACCGCGGCCTTTTGGACGCCGAGGTGATCCATCAGCGCGAAGACGAGCGCGGCCTGGGCGGCGGGCGAGTAGTCCCCGTCGGGCCGGTCCGTCCAGCCGAAGCCCTTCAAATCCAGCGAGATGACCCGGTGCTGCCCCTTCAGCGCGGGCGTCACCGCGAGCCACGTCTCGAGCGACGAGGCGAAGCCGTGGACCAGAACCACCGGCGGCCCTTCGCCCACGTCCTCGTAGCGCACGCGCGTCCCGTTCAGCTCCACGTACGAGGCCCCCTTCGGCTCGCCGGGCATGGGGCCGCGGTGGAAGGCGAGGCAGCCCGAGAGCGCGAGCCACAGCGCGGGGACGAGCAGCAACGCGCGCGTCACGGCGAGAGCCTCCGCACTTCCGCGGCAGCGCTGAAGTCCACCTGCATCTCGCCCGCGTTGCTCGACACGGTGGCCACCGTGCCGAAGCACTCGGAGACGAAGGCGTGGCTGCGGGTGCGGGTGAAGAGCGCCCCCACGAGCCGGTCCACGGTGGTGTGGACGCGCAGCACCGGGAAGGCGCCGAGCGGGGTGCGGAGCTCGCCGTGCCCGTCCACGCGGGAGGTCCACGTCTCCGAGTAGAGCGAGTAGACACCCTCGTAGAGGCCGGAGACGGTGGAGGCGGTGCTCCAGGTGTCGTTCTCCTCGAAGGGGAAGGCGAGCACCTTCACCGCGGGGCTGTACTTCACGTTCGTCTTGAACAGCCCGTCCTCCGGGGACACCACGCCGAGCAGCAGCAGCGCGTCCGGGGCGAGCTGGAAGACGCCGAGCAGCTCGGACGAGGAGGAGAGCTTCGCCGCGTAGGAGGCCGAGGCGAAGTCGGACGCGAACCAGGTGCCCGCCACGGGGAGCGTCTGCAGCGGCTCGGAGGCGTCCCCGGGGAGCGCGGTGGCGAGATCCCACCCGGTGCCGCCGTCCGCGAGCACCTTCGGGGCGGAGTCCCACGAGACGTTCTTCGCGGTGCGGAAGGTGCCCTGCAGCCCCGCGCGCAGGGGAACCTCGGCCGAAACGATGCTGCCGTCTCCGTTGGGAAGGCAGCTCCCCGCCGGGAGGCCGGCGTCCGGGGCGAGGCCGCCATCTTCCACGCCCGCGTCCTGCGCCCCGGCATCTGCCGGGGGAACGTCGCCTGCGTCCGGGGACTCGGGCTCGCCGCAGGTGCCGTCCTTGAGGCAGATGCCGCTCGGGCAGTCCGCCCCGGACCTGCACGCGGGGGACGCGGTCTCGGTGCACGCGCCCAGCCACAGCAGCAGCGGCAGGGCAGTGGCGGCGAGCAGGCGGTGCATGGGGGCCTCGATACCGGGCGCGTACCGCAGGGGGCGCGTCCACCGCAACGCGCGGCTGCCGCCGTGACAGGGAGGGGCGACGGGGGAGAGCATGTTGCGGCGCAGCATCTGGCCGGGCTTCTAAGAGGCGCCCCTGCCGGGGTCAAGAGTCCTGTTGCAGTGCAGCACGCATCCGGGCACGCTGCCGCCCCCATGGTGACCATCAAGAAGTACAGCAACCGGCGGCTCTACGACACGGACGAGAGCCGGTACGTGACGCTGGAGGAGCTGACCCGGAAAATCCGCTCCGGCGTGGACGTGCGCGTGGTGGACGCGAAGACGGACGCGGACCTCACCCAGGCCACGCTCGTCCAGATTCTCCTCGAGGAGGGCGGGGCGGCGAAGCTGCTCCCCACCAAGCTGCTGCTCCAGATGGTGCGGCTCGGGGACGACGTCCTGGGGGAGTTCTTCGGCAGCTACCTCGGCCAGGTGTTGGAACTCTACGTCCAGGCGCGCGGCGGGCTGCAGGCCATGCCCTGGAACCCCTTCGCGCTCATGCCCTTCGGTGGGCCTGCCGGGATGGCCCGGATGTTCGGCGGTGCAGCAGCCCCGGCCGCCCCTCCTCCCGCTGCGGCGCCCCCGGCGGCTGCTGCAGGCGCAAACCCGGCCGAGGAGGAGATGTCCCGTCTCCGCAGGGAAATCGAGGGGTTGAAGCGCGCGATCAGGCCGAAGAAGCGGTGATTTTGCTGCGTCGCACAAAAAGTTCCTTGACGGGTGGGGGAGGGCTCCTTAGGTTGGCTGTCACTCGGGGGCCGGATGGACCGGTCACCCCAGAGCCGAACGGAGACCGCCATGAAGACCCCCGACTTTACGCAGATGCAGCAGGACTACGCGAAGATGATGACCGAGCAGATGGGCAAGATGAACCAGGCCCTGGCCGAGATGACCCG
>JBDLRJ010000351.1:0-47230 GCA_039800145.1 Pseudomonadota bacterium
TGAACTTCTGCAGCAGCCGCATGCGGCTGACCGGCAGGTACACCTTGTCCCGCCCCGCGTACTCCAGCACCAGGAAGTCCGCGGGCACGCCGCCCACGTCCATCTTGGTGAGCCCCGCGTAGCGGGCGATGCCGAAGTCCTTGTGCACCACGAGGTGCCCGGGCTCGAGGTCCTTGAACGCGGAGAGGAACGGGTTGTCGGACTTGCGGACCTTCGCCTTCCGCCGCGCGCGCACCCCGAAGATGTCCGTGTCCGCGAGCAGCGCGAAGCGGCCCGCCTCGTCCACGAAGCCCTCGCTGGCTTCGCCCGCGTAGAGGTGTGCTGCCACCTTCGGGTCGAAGAGCGAGGCGGTCTCCGCGAGCGCCCCCTTGTGCACCTTCACCGCGACGTCCCGCTCGGCGAGCAGCCGCTTGAGCCGGTCCGCCTGCCCGGCCGAGCCGCATGCCACCGCCACGGCCAGCTGCTGTTCGCGCCACGCCGCGAGCCGCTCCAGCAGGGGCGTGAGCGCTCCCTCCTCGCCGTGGTGGCCGAGGATGGCCTCGCGCAGCGCCTTGGTGCTTCCGAAGCCGGCGGCCTCGGGCGCATCCGCAGAGTCAGAAAAGGAGAGCCCACCGCCCTCGAACGACGGGAACGGCGCGAGCAGGCGCTGCAGCTCCGCGGGCGGCACGACGTGGGCGGCGACCGGGAGCGAGAGATCTCCGCGCTGCGTGTACTCGCGGTGCGCGCGCTCCACCTCCACCTCGAAGGCCTCGAGCACGCGCTCCTGTCCTGCAGGATCGTCCAGGAAGAGAAGCGGCAACGTCCCGCCCCCCCACGCGCGCAGGTGGTCCACCACCGTGCCGAGCCCTCCGTCGAAGAGGCCCGGCAGCAGCGGCCCGAGCCCCTCCACCGCGAGCCCTTCCTTCAGCTGCTGGATGCGCTCGCGCAGCTTCAGCGTGGGGACGTCCTGCGCCTCGCCGAGCGCGCGGAGGCAGGCCTCGGCGGCGCGGCGCGTGGCGTCGTTGAGCAGGAGCTCCCGCGCGGGCGCGAGCAGCAGCGTCTTGAGCGGCCCTACGGTGCGCTGCGTCTCGGGATCGAACGAGCGGAGGCTCTCCACCGTGTCGCCGAAGAACTCGAGCCGCACCGGCTGCTCGTAGAGCGGGGAGAAGATGTCCACCAGGTCGCCGCGGACGGAGAACGTCCCCACGTCCTCCACGAGCGGTGACGACAGGTACCCCAGCTCCGCGAG
Source organism: Pseudomonadota bacterium (assembly GCA_039800145.1). Classification (GTDB taxonomy): domain Bacteria; phylum Myxococcota; class Myxococcia; order Myxococcales; family Myxococcaceae; genus VGRA01. The sequence continues at coordinate 1,229 of JBDLRJ010000351.1, forward strand.
CCTGCGCGCGAGCGCGTCGCGGTCCCGCTCCTCGCCCACCTTCACCGAGTCCGAGAGCGTCGCGAGCACGCGCGGAGAGAGCACCCGCCGCGCCGCGGTCCGCGCGGACATCACCACCGCGCGTCCCTGGCCGCGCACGAGGTGAAACAGCACCCCCATCCGCTCGGCCACGAGCGACGGCCGCGGCGCGAGCGCGTCCCACGGGAGCACCTCGTCCTCCGGCAGGTACATTACCCTCGGCTCGGTGGGCGCCCCCCTGCCCCCGAGGAAGAACGCGAGGTCCTGCGCGAGCCCCTCCGCCGCGTCGTCGTCCGCGGTGATGCAGGCCACCTTGCCGCCCTTCCCGAGCAGCTGGGCCAGCACGTAACCGCGCGCCGCCCCGTGGAGCCCCGTGGTGGGGACGCGGTGGCCGGGGGCGAGGCGGCGGAGCAGTCGCGCGGAGAGGGGCGGGGACACGGGGGATGACACTGGACCGTTGATAGCCGAGTGACGTAGGGACGCGCCGTGGAAAGTTTCCTCTACGACGAGCTCGCGCGCGCGGAAGAGGCCCATTGGTGGGCGAGGGGCCGACGCACGCTCGTGGAGGCCTTGCTCTCGCGACACGTGGAGCAGCGGCTGCCCGGCCGTGGCGGCTCGCTTCGGCTGCTCGACGTGGGCTGCGGCACCGGCTACCTGCTCGAGGCGCTGCGCCGCTTCGGCGAGGTGGAGGGACTGGAGACGTCCCCGGACGCGCGCGCCATCGCGCGGAGGCGCATGGGCGAGGGGCTCGTCCTGCACGAGCGCCCGCTGCCCGAGGGACTGCCCGCGGGCGCCCGGTACGACGTGGTGACCGCCTTCGACGTGCTCGAGCACCTCGAGGACCCGGGCCCCGCGCTGCACGCCATCCGCGCCTCGCTCCGCCCCGGGGGCTTCTTCCTCTGCACCGTGCCGGCCTTCCCGGTGCTCTGGAGCGCCCACGACGAGCTGCACCACCACTTCCGCCGCTACCGCGCGAAGGTGTTGCGCGAACAGCTCGAGGAGGCCGGGTTCACCGTGCAGTGGATGAGCCATTTCAACACCTGGCTCTTTCCCGGCGTGGCGGCGGTGCGCCTCGCGCAGCGGCTGCTTCCCAGGCGGAGCGGTGAGCAGGCCACGAGCGATCTCGGCAGTCCGCCGCCGGCGCTGCTCAACACCGCGCTCGAGCGGCTGTTCGCGTCCGAGCGTCACCTCCTCGCGCGGATGAAGCTGCCGTTCGGCGTGTCGCTGGCCGCGGTGGGGACTCCCCGGTGAAACCGTGGGCGGCGCTGCCCGCCTGCGCCCTCGTCCTCCTCGCATCCTCCGCTGCGGCCCAGTCCCGCTTCAGCGTCGTGGAGCTTCAACTGCCCGAGGGGACGAGCCCCGAGCGGTGCGTGGCGGTGCTCGAGGACGCCTTCCGCGCGGGCAACCTCCGGCCCGAGGACGACGACGCGCGAGCGGCCATCTTGCAGGCGTGCGCGGGCGGCAAGCGGGACGTCACGCTCGTCCTCCCGAGGAGGCCGTCGTTCGAGCCGACGGTCACGCTCTCCGTCACGGGCACCTGGCAGCGCGGGAACGTGAACTCCGGGAACATCGGGGGAACGGCGGGGTACCGGCGGAGCTTCACCGTGCACGCGCTCGAGGGGACGCTGAAGGGGCAGGCGCTGCTGGACAGCCAGGGGCGGCTGCAGCACCTCGTGGACCTCTTCGTCACGGACGACGTGCCGCTCTCCGCGCACTGGACGCTCTTCGGGCTCGTCACCACCGGGCGGGACACGCGGAAGAACCTCGCCTTCTACGTGGGCGAGACGACGGGCTTCGCCTTCAACGTCTTCGACCGGAAGTCGCCGGTGCAGGTGAAGCTCAGCCTCGGCGCGGGGCACCGCTACGAGGTGCCCCTCGACGGCAGCACCACCGTGCGCAACAACCGGGACGGCTTCGCGGGCAACAACGCGCTGCTCTCGTGGCGCGTGAAGGGACGCTGGGCATCTCCGGACGCGGCGGTGCAGCTGAGCGCCCTCGCAGGTTTCCAGCACATCCTCTACGCCCCGCCGCGGACCGGGGCCGCCGCGCGTGTCCTGGACGTCGCGGACTACCGGCTCTACTCGGAGGCCACGGTGAAGTTCCGGCTCGCCTCCCTGGGGCCGGGGCGGGAGCTCTTCGGCAACGTCACCGCCACGTACGACTACTTCGCGAACCCCGTGGCGCCGCTGCCGTGGGACCTCGGGCTGCTCGGCGGGCTCGGGCTGTCGTTCTGACTCAGCGCGCCCGGCCCACCGCGAAGAGGCCGAGCCCCACGGGGAGCGCCACCTTCGACTCGGCCGCGGCGAGCAGCGGGGCCACCACGTCGAACGCGCGCAGCTGCAGCGGCGGCATGGTGCGGCGGCGCAGCAGCCGGCTGTTGAGGAACCACCCGGGGATGCCCACCAGGTTCATCCACCGCAGGTGCTCCACCTCGAAGCCGGCCTGCTCCATCACCGAGCGCAGCGGCCCCTCCTCGTAGCGCCGGTGGTGGCCCACCGCCTCGTCCAGGCTGCCGAAGACGCCCTGCAGCGCGGGGACGAAGAGCACCAGCCGCCCGCCCTCCGGCAGCACCGAGCGCAGGTTCCTGAGCGCCCCCACGTCGTCCTCGATGTGCTCGAGCACGTTGGACATCACCACCGAGTCGAACCGCTCGGTGCGCAGCCGCTCCCAGTCCGCCTGCTCCACGCCGGAGAGCACCGGCCGGACGTTGGGCGTGTCCCGGAAGAGGTTGCGCAGCCGCTCCACGTAGAAGGCGTCCAGCTCGAGCGCCACGAGCAGCTCGCGGCCGGGCGCCAGCTGCTGCGTCATGGTGCCGATGCCTGCCCCCACCTCCAGCACGCGCGCACCGAGCCAGGGACGGAACTGCGCGGCGAGCCAGGCGTTGTAATGGGGCGCGGACTCCATGCGCGCGAGCGTGTTGTAGCCCTCGTGCACGTTCTCCGCGTCGTTCTGCAGGCCGAGGTAGCGCACCAGCGCCTGGGCGCGCTGCCACTGCAGCGGCAGCGGCGTCTCGGGGCGCGGGGTGTCCACGGGGACGGGGACCAGCCGGAAGGCCTGCGCGGCGAGGCGGACGAGCAGCTCCGTGTCCACCTCGGTGCTGCCGCTGCTGCGCTCGAGCTGGGGGCGCACCGCGTCCAGCTTGAAGCCGCGCAGGGCGGGGAAGGCGTCCGGGAGGTCCACGCCCGTCACCGCGCGCGCGAGCTGCGAGAGCCCCTTCTCCACGAGCGGCAGCCCGTCCGTGGGCGCGGCGAAGGTGGCGTCCGCGGCGTCCGCCTCGAGCGGCCGGAGCAGTGCCTGCGCGTCCGCCGCCTGCCACGGCACGTCGGCGGCGTGCACGAGCGCGAGCGGCGTCTGCACCGCGCGCAGGCCTTCCCTCACCGCGTCGTCCCGCGAGTCTGCCTGCACGGAGCGCGCGCCGGGGAGCTCCAGCGGCTGGGGCCCGGCGAGCACCACGGGGTGGCCCGCCTGCTGCGCCGCGAGCGCGAGCGTGACGGCGGTGGCGGCGGACTCGGGACGGAAGGGGATGACGACGGTGCAAGGCATGAGGCGGTGGGGGCACGTAGCAGGTACGCCCGCGCGTTTCCATGGCGGGACGGCCCCGCGTGGGCTTAAAGCCCCGGCTCCGACAACGCGCGCCCCATGCCCACCCTGCTCGACACCGTCCGCGTCCTCGCCTCGTTCGATCCTCCCCGCACCCCGCTCCGCGGTGCACCGTGGGAGGCCTACGCCGACTTCGCGCTCGAGCACGGGCTCGCCCCGCTGGCCGCGTACAACCTCGAGTACCGGCTCGGCGGTGCAGGCGCCCCGGACGGCGTGCGCGAGCGGTTGCTCTCCGTGTACCAGGGCACCGCCAACGACAACGTGCTCAAGCTGGTCAACTTCAAGCGCTGCATCGCGGAGCTGGAAGGGCGCAAGCTGGTGATGCTCGGCGGGGCGTCGTACGCCGAGGCGCTCTACCCGCACGTGGCCTTCCGGCCGGTGAGCGAGATGGAGCTGCTGCTGGACGGCCGCGACGTGGCGGGCTTCTCGGGCTGGCTCGCGCGCGGGCAGTTCAAGCCCGTCACCCGCGAAGACGTGCTCGGGGACGGGGACGCCTTCCTGTCGGACGGCCGCACCAACGTGTGCCTGCACACCTCGCTGCTCGGGGGGCCCACGGGCGAACTGGAAGCAGGGCTCTTCGCGCGGGCGGAGAAGATGCGGGTGTACGGCGCCTCCGCGTACCGCCTGTCGCTCGAGGACGCGCTGCTGCAGACGTGCGTGGCCCAGGCCCGCGCGGGCTACCAGGTCCCGTTCCTCACCTTCGTGGACCTGCGCGAGCTGCTCACGGGTGCCACCTCCATGGCGGGCGCCTACAGCCGGACCCCGGACTTCGCAGCGGTCAAGGCGCGCGCGAAGGCGTGGGGCATGGAGCGTGCTCTCTATGCCTCGCTCGGGGTGACGGAGGGGCTCTTCCCGGAGACTGCCGCCGCGGTGGCGCAGGCGCGTCCGGGGCTGCGCGCCAGCACGCGCGCGCTGATCGACAAGCTCGTCGTCCAGCCGCTGCTCCGCCTGGACACGCGGACGCTGCGCGGAGCGGACCGCATCCGCCGCTGGCTCACCGCGCGCGATACGCGCTGATCCCGCGCCCCGGGACTACTCCGGGTCGCAGGGGCCCGAGCACGTGTGCACGATGGTGCCGTCCTCGAGGAACCGCTCCATCTGCGAGAGGGCTGCCTCGGTGCGGCGGATGCCCTCGTGCACCTCGGTGGACACCGGCGCGGGCTCCGCCTTCCCGTAGAGCGGCGCGAGGTCCAGCCCGTAGTCGAAGACGACGAGCGCGCTGCCCTGGACCGGGGAGGCCGCCGGGGCGAGCAGGGGCACCGCGGTGGGGGCGGGCTGGAGCACAGGGAGCCCCAGCATCTGCGCGTGGAGCCAGGTGCCCACGTTCGGCACCGAGGTGTCCCCGAGGCCTGCCTGCATGAGGACGCGCCGGTCCGCGGGGCTCCCCTCGAGCTTCTCCTCGAGCATCAGCGAGGTGTACCCCGCGGGGTCCACCCGGTCGAACGGCGCCTGCAGCAGCGAGAGGAACTTCTGCTGGTCCAGCGGATCCCGGACCGCGTTGTCGATGAGGAGCAGGAACCCGTTGAACGGACGTGCGCGCATCATCATGGTGGTGAAGCTGGCTCCGCCCACGTTCAGGATGATGCGCCGCAGCCACGGGTTGAGCGCGGTCATGGTGCCCCCGAGGATGTGGCCCTGGCTGATGCCGAGGTAGCGGGACACGTCGGATGCGTAGACCGGTTCGCCCGTGGCGCGCGCGAAGGCGGGTTGCGTGCGAAGGGGACCTGCCACCGCCGCGGTGAAGACGAGCCAGTTGGCCATGCCCTGGTGGACGCGGTCCGTGAAGCGCAGTGTCCGGGTGGGATCTCCGAGGATGTCTCCGCCCACCACCGGGGCGTCCTCTCCGGCCATGCCGGTCCACTGGATGCCGAAGGTGACCACCGAGAGCCGCTCGGCCATCTTCACGGCCGGGCCGTAACCGAGCTCGTCCTCCGTGCCGAAGAAGCCGTGGCCGTAGAGGAGTGGCTTCGCCTCGCCCGTGCCATCCCGCACCGAGACCGGCACCTGCGCCATGAACTTGAAGGTGGTGGTGCCGTTCTGCGCCACGCGCCCGTCTGCGTCCCGGTAGAGCTCTCCGCCCGGCGCGTCCTCCACGAGGAAACGCGGCCCCTGCACCGTCCCCCTCACGGTGCGCCAGAGCTCGGGCTCCGTGGCCTCCTTCACGTCGGTGACGGTGACGGTGGGGACATTCGACTGGAGCCAGGCGAGGGTCAGCTCGCGGACGCGGAGCATGTCGCGCGTGGAATTCTCACGCGTGCCGGTGGTGAAGTCCCACGCGAGTTGGACATCCTTGCGGTCCCAGCCCGCGGCGGCGAGGACGGGGAAGACGTCCTTCTCGAAGCGCGCGGCGAGCGGCTCGAGCTGGGGATCCCCCGCGGCCTCCCCGTCCCGGATGCGGCGGAAGCCCTCGGGGGCAGGAGCGGACGAGCCGTCCGGGGCCTTCAGCCCGCGCAGCGCCACCACGTAGCGCGTGGTCTCGCGGAGCCCCTCCCGCGCGTGGAAGACGACGGCGCGGCGGTCGTCCGTCTTCGCGCGGGGATCCAGGTCCACGAAGTGGTGGACGCGGGCCCCCGTGTCGGCGGCCACCCACAGCGTCTTGCCGCCTGCCGCGACGCTCTCGGCCGCGTCGCTGAAGATGCCCGGGAGCCCCTCGGGCGAGAGGCCGCCGGGGAAGCTGGTGACGAGCGTGGGCGCGAGCGAGGCGCCGTCCACCGGCATCCAGGCATGCGGATCCGCGAGCCCCGAGGAGGTCTTCACCTTGGCCACGCGCGTCAGCTGCAGCCGGTGCCCGGAGGGCAGCGAGGCATCCGGCGAGCGGAAATAATCGGACGGGAAGGGGCCCATGCAGTCGTGCCCGCCCAGCAGCGGTTGGCATCCTTCGGGCAGCGCGAGCGGCGGGAGCGGCTCCTTCTTCGGCGTACAGGATGCGGCGAGCAGCAGCAGCGTGAGCGCGGCGAGCAGGGGGCGTGACATGGTGGCCGGGCGGCTTAGCCGCGCCCACCTCGCCCCGTCCAGCGGACGTGCCGGGACACCCGCCCCGGGTGCAAGTTCCTGCAAGCGGAGAAACGCCCCTTCCCCCCGGCCCAGCTCAGTCCGGGTCGCAGGGGCCGCTGCAGAAGTTCTCGATCACGCCGTTCCGGAGGAAGCGGTCCATCTGCGAGACCACGTGGGGCAGTTCGCGGAAGCCCTCGTGTACCCCGGTGTCGGGCCGGTCCGGGTTGGGCTCGGCGTAGACCGACGCGAGGTCCACGCCCATGTCGGCCGTGGAGGCCGCGCTCCCGGTGATGGGACCGGGCTGCTCGGCCAGTCCGTGGTAGCCCGCGGTCGCGGCGGAGGGCGTGAGCATGGGGAGCCCGAGCAACTGGGCGTGGAGGAGGCTGCCGAGGTTGGGCACCACCGCGTCTCCGAGTCCGAACTGCAGCAGTACGCGGCGGTCGTCGACGGTGCCGGGCAGCTTCTCCGCAAGTACCCACGGGGCGTAGGTGGCCGGGTCCACCCGGTCGAACGGGGCCTGGAGCAGCGCGACGAGCTTCTGCTGCTCGAGCGCATCCCGGACGCTGTTGTCGAGCAGCAGCAGGAAGGCCGCGAAGGGCCGGGCGCGCATCATCATGGTGCAGAAGCCGGCCCCGCCCACGTGCAGCATCACGCGGTCCAGCGTGGGGTGGAGCGCGGCGAGCGTGCCTCCGAGCACGTGGCCCATGCTGATGCCCAGGAAGCTGCGCACGCGCGGCGCGTAGACGGGGGCCCCGGCCGGCGTGCTGCCCGGCCCCGTTGTCGGGCGCGTGAAGACGGCCTGCGTCCGCAGCGGCCCCTCCACCGCGGCGGAGAAAACGAGCCAGTTGGCCATCCCCTGGTGCACGCGGTCGGTGAAGCGCAGGGCCTCGCCGGGATGGGAGAGCATGGCTGCCCCCACGGACGCGGCGTCCTGGTCCGACATGCCTGCCCAGCGCGTGGCGAAGGTGACGACCTTCATCTTCGCCGCGAGGTCCACGATGGTGGAGTAGGAGATCTCGTCCGGGTTGCCGAAGAAGCCGTGTCCGTAGAGGAGCGGCTGGGCCTCCGCGCCGAGGTCCCTCACCGAGACCGGGACCTCGGCGATGAACTCGAACTTCACGGTGCCGTTCTGCGCCACCTGGCCGTCGTCGCCGCGGTAGAGCGCCGCCTCGGGCACGTCCTGCTCGAGGAAGAGGGGCCCCTCCACCGTCCCCTTGACCGTGCGCCAGAGCGAAGGCTTCCGGTTCTCCTTCACGTCCGTGAGGGTGACGGTGGGTGAGTTCGTCTCGAGCCAGGTGCGGGTGAGCTCGCGGACGCGGAGCATGTCGCGGGCGGAGTTCTCGCGGGTGCCGGTGGTGAAGTCCCACGCGAGTTGAACGTCCTTGCGATCCCACCCTGCCGCCTCGAGGACGGGGAAGACGTCCGTCTCGAAGCGGGCGGCGAGCGGCTCGAGCTGGGCGTCTCCCTTCGCCTCGCGGTCCCGGATGCGGCGGAAGCCCTCCGGCGCAGCGGCGAGGGAGCCACCCGGGGCCTTCAGTCCCCGCAGGGCCACCACGTAGCGCGTCGTCTCGCGGAGCCCCTCGCGCGTGTGGAAGACCACGGCGCGGCGCTCGTCCGTCTTCGCGCGGACGTCGAGGTCCACGTAGTGGCGAACTCGCTGACCCGTGTCCGCTGCCACCCAGAGCGTCTTCGCGTCCGCGGACACGCTCGCCGCGGCGTCGTCCAGGAGCTTCGGGAGTCCGTCCTCCGAGAGGCCGCCGGGGTAAGGCGTGACGAGCGTGGGCACGAGCGAGGCGCCGTCCACGGGCTTCCACGCGAGCGGGTCCACCGGGCCCACCGTGGTGCGCACGCGCGCTGCCTGGGTCAGCTGCAGCCTGTGGCCAGAAGGGAGCGAGGCATCCGGCGCGCGGAAGTAGTCGGACGGGAAGGGGCCGAAGCAGTCCGCGCCCCCGAGCAGTGGCTGGCAGCCCTCGGCGAGCCCGAGCGGCGGGAGCGGCTCTTTCCCGCAGGCGGCGAGGAGCGCGGCGGACAGCAGGGCAGTGGTCAGGAGGCGGAAGCGCATGGTGCGCGGGGCATCCTAGTCGCTCGGGGCGCAGGAGGAGGGGCTCGCGTGGGTCCAGCGCGGACGGCGGCCGCGGGACGTGGCACGGCGGGCCGCCTCTCGCCGGGGGGCGGCCATTCACCCGGCGGGTTGCAGGCTCCCTCGGCGGTGCCCGGTATGGACCTGCGCGGGGGGGGCGTCGCCGCGGGGGCGCTCGTCACCTCCACCGCGTCGACGAGGAGCAGGGCGCCGAGCAGACCGGCGGCGGTGTCCAGGCATGTCATGTGCGTGGTGTGGGGTTCGCGCTGGCAGATGACGGTGGTGACCCGCTATGCAGCGTCCCGCGTGCAGCCCCCGAGTCCCGACGGCGAGATGACCGCCTCCCCCTGGCCGCGGCGCCTCCGCGCCTTCACGTGGGCGCTGCTGGGCGCGGGGTTGCTGCTCCACGGCGCGGTGTTCGCGGTGCGCGGGACGAGCCTGCTGTCCCAGTGGAGGGACGCGGTTGGAGAGGGGGCGGAGGGATTGCACGTCTTCGCCGTCTGGCGCGCGGTGGAGCGGCTGCCCCTGTACGGCCCCGCGCTCTCCTCGCCCTACGTGCGGGTGCCGGGCAACGCCCTGTTCTACGAGACGTGGGCCGGGGCGCTGCGCGCGCTGGGCGTCGAGGGCGAGCGGATCTTGCTGTGGGGGCGCGTGCTCGTGCTGCTCGCTGCGCTCGGCGGGGCGTGGGCGTGGGCGGGCCTGCTGCGCGCAGTGTCCGGGTGGCGGGGCTGGGGCCTGCCGCTGGGGCTCGGTGCGCTCGCGTGGCTCGGGAGCCATTTCGTGGGCTGGTGGAGCGTGAGCCTCCGCCCGGAGTTGCCCGCGCTGTCGTGCGCCACCGTCGGGCTCTGGCTCGCCGTGGAGGCCGTGACGCGCGGAGAGGCGCGGTGGATGCGCGGGGCCGGCGCGGCGTTCTCGCTCGCATGGGGACTGCACGCGGGGACGTGGGGCATGGCGGCAGGCGTGGGGGCGTGGCTGGTGCTGTCCCGCCAGTGGAAGCTGTGCGTTGCCGGGGCAGCGCCCGTGCTGGGGGTGGCCGCCGGCGCGTACGCGTTCGCCTCGCCCGACTGGGTGTTCCAGCAGTTCACGGCGCCGGGGCTCGAGGGGAGGGACCTGGAGCGGGCCCACCACGTGCTGTCACGGGTGTGGCCGGTGTGCCTGCCTGCGCTCGGGGTTGCGCTGGGGGTGCTCGGGCGGGCGCTGAAGCGGGGCGGTGAGGGGCGCGCCGTGGCGGGGCTGCTCGGGTGCGCGGGCGTGGCGAGCGCGCTGCTCGCTGCCGTGCAGGTGCAGCGGTTGTCCGCCAACCGCGATGCGCTGTTCGAGCTCTACGGGGTGGTGGCCGTGCTGGCCGCTCGCCCGCTGCTCGCGGAGGGGCCCGCGTGGCTGCGCGCGGGGGCGCTCGCGGCGCTCTCTGCGTGGGTGGCGGTGGCGCCGTTGCAGCTCGCGTACCCTGGTCGCTTCGGCGTGATGCAGCTCGAGGGGAGTTGGCGCGCGGGCGTGCGGACGTGGATGAAGGCGCGCGCCGCGGCCGGCGGCGGCACGGTGCTGGTGCTGGACGACGTGCTCGGGCAGCCGTGGAACAGCTCGGGTGGGCGGCTGCCGGCGTACGTGCTGGACGTGGACTGGCTGGCGCACGCGGCGGGCGCGGCCTTTCCGCAGCTGCTGCGGGACGTGGCCGGTCAGCCCGGCGTGGACGCGCTGGTGGGGGATGCAGAGGCGGTGCAGTTCATCCGCGGGGACACCGGGGGGTGCAGGCCGCTGCCGGCGTCCACCGGGGTGCCCTCCTGGCTCGAGTGTCCTCCGCCCTGAGGCGGGTCACTTCTTCACGAGCGTGCGGACGTGCTTCACCAGCGCGTCGATCTCCTCCCCGGTGAGCCGGTCCTTGAAGGGCTTCATGTGCTTGCCCTTCCCCTCGGAGATGGCCTTGCGGATCTTCTCGTCCGAGTGGCGCGCCTGCCACCCGGCGTCGGTCAGGTCGTCCACCTCGTACTTGCGGCCGCGCTCCGTGTTCCCGCTCCCGTCGTTGGCGTGACAGCCCTGGCACTTCCGGGACCAGATGCCCTTCACGTCCACGGGCTCGGCGAGCGCGGGGGAGGCGAGGAGGGCGAGGAGAGCGAGCGGCTTCAGCGTGGGCATGTGAGGGTCCTGTCCGGGGAAACGAGCGAGAGGGTGGCCCGGTTTTTCCCGGCCGTCCACCACTGGTCGGCGAGGAAGCCCGAGTCGTCCCTGCGCGCGAAGGCCGCGTGCAGGGAGAGGAACGCCACGGCGACGGCGGTGGCCACCGCGGCGGCGCGCAGGCGCTCGCTGCGTGCGAGTGGGGCCAGCATCCACGCAGCCCCCACGACCGCGGCAGCCGCGAGCAGCAGCATCATCAGCCAGCCGGAGGCGGACGCCGTGAGCCCCAGCGCGTCCGGCACGGAGGGCACGAACAGCCCGCGCCGCAGCAGGGGCACGACGAGCCCGAACAGCGGTTCGCCCACGTCGTCCGGGACGTAGTTCACGAACGTGACGCTGCCGGTGACGAGGATGGAGGCGGCGGCGAGGCCCGCCACGGCGCCCCTCGCCTGCGCGCTGCGCTGCTCCACCCAGAGCCCCGCCGGGAGCAGCAGGAAGGGCACGAGCCCGGTGAGGTGGCGCGGCCCCGTCGTCCAGCCCCACGAGTCGTAGGAGAACGAAGAGGTGAAGTAGGCGTAGCCGGCCACGAGCCCGAGCGTGAAAGCGCCCTGGGCGCGCTGCTCGGGGCCCGCGTCCTTCGGAGGCAGGCGCAGGCCGAGCAGGCCCACCGCGAGGAAGGGGGCGAGCATGAGCAGCCCGCGCAGCGGGGAGAAGAGCGAGAGGAAGAAGGCGCGGGCGTCCGGGGTGCGGATGCCGAGGAAGCCGCCCACGTGCCAGCCCTGGTAGCCCGCATCGTTGAGGAACTTGTAGCCGGACGTCAGCGGGTGGCCGAAGGCGCTGCGGTGGTAGGCCGCGAGCAGCACGATGAACGGCAGCGCCCCGAGCGTGGCGAGCCCCGCGGCGCGGGCGAGGCGCGTCCAGCGCTCGCGCGGTGGGAGCTCGTCCCGCACCAGGAAGGTGAGGGCGGCGTAGACCACGAGGGCGAGGACGCCCAGCGCGCCCGTGTATTCAGCGGCCACGGTGGCCCCGGAGAAGGCGCCTGCCACCACGTACCCGCGCTCGCGCCACTCTCCGCGGGCGCAGCGCCAGAGCGCGTAGAAGGAGCCGAAGAGCAGCACCGCGGTGGCCTGGTGGCTCATGAAGAGCAGCGAGTAGCTGTAGGCGAGCGTCCCGAGGGCGTAGACGAACGTGAGTGCGTCCGCGGTGGAGGGCTGGAGGTACGCGCCGAGGAAGCGGCGCAGCAGCAACAGCAGGGCGAGCGTCGGCAGGACCGTCACGAAGAGCCGGGACCAGAACACGAGCGGCGCCTCTTCCCCGGGGCGGCGTCCTTCCGGCGGGCCCGGCGCGTAGACGCCCGCGGCCTCCAGGCCCGCGTAGACGGGGGCCGCGGCGAGCGAGAGCAGCGGGGCCTTGGACGGGTAGTAGCGCCGCGTGGTCGGGACGCCGCGCGGTGCGTCCGGCCCCACGCAGGGCTTCAGCGTCCCGTCGGGGAGCTCCGCGGTGCAGGACAGGTCTCCCACCATCCCGTGCTCGCGCAGGGTGGGGTTGATGGCCCAGCTCCCGTGGTCCACGAGCGAGCGGGCCTGCCACAGCCGGCACAACTCGTTGGGCGAGTGGAGGCACGGCTGGTAGGGGAAGGGGAGCAGGTAGAGCGCTGCCACCAGCGCCCAGCCTGCGCCCCGCGGGATGGCGGGCATGGAGGGAGGGCGTATACAAGGAGCCCGCGTGGACGTCCTGCACCTTTACAGCGGCAACCTGTTCGGCGGCGTGGAGCGGCTGCTGGTGACGCTGTCTTCCGCGGCCCCGCACCACCGGGTTGCACTCGGGTTCGACGGCCGCCTCGCCTCGGAGCTTCGCGGCGCGGGGCGCACGCCCGCCTTGCTGGGCCCGGTGCGCTTCCGCAGTCCCGGCTCGGTGCTCCGGGCCCGCCGCGGGCTCTCCGCGCTCCTCGACTTGCAGCGCCCGGACGCGGTGGTGTGCCACTCGGCCTGGGCCCACGCGCTCTTCGCGGGCCGCGTGCGGAAGGCGGGGCTCCCGCTCGCGTTCTTCCTGCACGACCTGGTGACGGGCCGGCACTGGCTCGAGCGGCTGGCGCGGCGGCACGCACCGGACGTGGTGCTCGCCAACAGCGCGCTCACCGCGGGCACGGCGTCCAGCCTCTTTCCCGGCGTGCACACCGAGGTGGTGACGCTGCCGCTGCCGGGGAACGCGCCGGTGGGAGACCGCGCCGCGGTCCGTGCCGCGGAAGGCGTCGGCGGGGACGAGCCCGTGGTGGTGGTAGCGAGCCGCCTCGCCCCGTGGAAGGGCCACTCGCTCTTGTTGGACGCCCTTGCACACGTGCCCGCGGACGTCCCGTGGCGGTTGTGGATCGTGGGCGGCCCGCGCGCCGAGGGAGAGGCGGCGTGGCTCGCGGAACTGGTGGAGCGTGCCCGGCGCTTCGGCCCGCGCGTGCGGTTCCTCGGGGAGCGGTCGGACGTGCCGTCGCTGCTCGCCGCCGCGGACCTGCACTGCCAGCCCAACCTCTCGCCCGAGCCCTTCGGCCTGGCCTTCGCGGAGGCGATGGCCGCGGGACTGCCGGTGGTGACGACGCACGCGGGGGCCGCGGCGGGCGTGGTGGACGAGAGCTGCGCGCGCGTGGTGTCCCCGGGGCCGGCGCAGGTGGGGGCCGCGCTCGCGGCGTTGCTGGTTGACGCGGGGGCTCGGCGCAGGCTCGGTGACGCGGGGAAGCTCCGGGCGCGGTGGCTGTGTGACTTCGACGCACGGCTCGCCGAGCTCGACGGCGTGCTCGGGCGCATCCCGCGGGGGAGCCGAACGTGAGCGAACCGCTGCACATCACGCTGACGCAGGGACGGAGCGACGATGCCATCCTGCGCGCCGCGGCGGCGGTGGTGACGCGTCGCCGGCCGGGCACGGTGGAGCTGCTGCTGGACCTGGGCTGCGGACAGGGGCAACTCCGGCCCCACGTGGCGGGACTGTGCGCGCGGTACGTGGGCGTGGACCTGAGCCGGCACGGCGGGACGTGGGCGGAGGGCGAGTTCGTGGAGGCGGACCTCTCGCGCCCGTTGCCGTTCCCGGACGGCGCCGCCGACGTGGTCGTCTCGGTGGAGACGGTGGAGCACCTGGAGAACCCGCGGGCGCTGCTGCGCGAGGCGACGCGGGTGCTTCGCCCCGGCGGACTGCTGGTGGTGACGACGCCGAACCAGGAGTCCCTGCTGTCGCTCGCGTCGCTGCTGTGGCACGGGGAGTTCTCCGCGTTCCGCGAGGCGCCGGGGCTCTACCCGTCCCACGTGAGCGCGCTGCTCGGCGTGGACCTGCGCCGCATGGCGGCCGAGTGCGGGCTGCGGGACGTGGAGCTCTCCTACACGGACCACGGCCGCGTGCCGGGGACGGCGCGTCACTGGCCCCGCGGGCTCACGGGCCGGCGTTTCAGCGACAACGTCGTGCTGTCGGCGCGCCGCTAGGTCCTCCGGAGCAGCAGCACCACGTCGTAGGCGAGCCGCTCGCCCATGTCCCACGCGCGGTCCTTGTCGCGGAGCCACTGCAGCGCACGGACCACGGGGTGGTCGTGACGTCCACGCCGGTAGAAGGGCCACTCGAGCGCGTTGGTGACCGGCTCGAGCAACGCCCCGCGGAAGCGGCGCCCCTCGGGCAGGAACAGTCCACGCGTGAGCGCCTCCAGTTCCGGGCACGTGAAGTGGTGGTGCCACTGCACGTCCGCGTCCCCCCGCGGCAGCCCCGCCCCGCGCCCCGGCCCCCCGAGCCGCGCGGCGGCCCAGCGGTGGAGTCGTGGGAGGCGGAAGCGGAGGTTGTGGGGATCCAGCGCGGCGAAGGCGCCCGCGTGCGGAACGGCGAGGCACAAGAGGCCACCGGGGCGCAGCACGCGGTGCAGCTCCTCGAGCGCGCGGCGGCGGGACGCGGCCGGCAGGTGCTCGAGCACCTCGAGGCAGTAGGCGAGCGCGAAGGCGCCGTCGTCGAACGGCAGGGCCTCCAGGGTGCCCACCTCCACGCGCGCGCCGGGAACGGCGGCGAGCCGCTGGCGGGCAAGGGCCACGGCGGCAGGGTTGAGGTCCACGCCCATCACCGGGCCGGCCCCACGTGCGGCCGCGAGCGCGAGCAGGTCCCCCACGTTGCAGCCTGCGTCCAGCACGGGGCCGGTGCCCGGGTGGAGCAGGGAGAGCGGGTCCACGCTGGGGAGGGGGGCGGGCATGCGGAGGAACGGCGGGGTGTGCCGGGGAGGTCGCGAGATTGACCGGGCAGGTGTCGCGCGGCAAGGTGGCTTTTCCCGTGCAGACCAACCTCGCCCACGTGCAGCAGGAGACCGTCCTCGATCCGCGCCAGTTCCTGCTGGTGCTGTCCCGGCGGCGGTGGATCATCCTCTCCACGCTGGTGCTCGCGGTGAGCGTCGTGAGCTACCGCGTGCTGCAGGAGCGGAAGATCTACGCCGCCTCGGCCTCCCTCATCATCGAGGCCTCCGCGCCCAAGTTCCTGGACGAGCGGCAGGTGCAGGAGGTGGTGGATCCCTCCGAGGGCTCCTACTGGGCGACGAAGGAGTACTACGAGACCCAGTACAAGGTGATCATGAGCCGGGCCGTCTCCACGCGCGTGGTGGAGAAGCTGGGGCTCGGCTCGGACGCGAATTTCATGGGGCTTCCGCCGGGGATGGACGCGGCGAAGAAGGCCGAGGCCCTGAAGGGCATGGACGCGGTCGCCAAGCTGCAGGGGCAGATCCGCGTGGTCCCGGTGAAGGACTCGCGCATCGCGCTGGTGACGGTGGAGGACCTGGACCCGAACCGCGCCGCGCTGCTCGCCAACGAGGTGGCGGAGGCCTACATCGCCGAGAACATCGCGCTGAGGCTGCGGACGGCGGAAACTGCCACGCAGTGGCTCGAGGACCGGCTGGCCACGCTGGAGAAGTCGACGAAGGGCTCGGAGATGGCGGTGTACGACTTCAAGCGCTCCGCGGACGCGCTCTCGCTGTCCGTGGCGGACGCGCAGACGATGCTCGTGCAGACGCTCGGGAGCTACAACGAGGCGCTCACCCGCGTGCGCACGCGCATCGCGGCCATCCGGTCGCGCATCGAGGCGGTGGGCTCGGTGCGGCGGGAGATGAAGGTGGACGACCGGATGTGGGCCGCGCTGCAGCTCTCGCCGGCGCAGGCCTCGACGGTGTCCATCCTCCGCAACGCGTACAACGAGGAGCTGCGCACCTGCGAGGCGCTCTCGGCGCGCTACACGTCCGAGCATCCGAAGATGCAGGCCTGCGAGAGCAAGCTGAAGCCCCTGCGGCAGGAGATAGAGCAGGAGGTCGTCCGCGCGGAGCAGAGCGCGCAGGCGGAGCTGCGGCAGGCGATCAACGAGGAGAAGCAGCTGCTCCGGCTCGTGGCCCAGACCAAGGGCGAGGCCTTTGAGCTGAGCAAGAAGCAGATCGAGTTCGACCGGCTCCAGCGCGAGGCTTCCAACAACCAGCGCCTCTACGAGGTGGTGCTCAAGCGGCTCAAGGACATCGAGCTCTCGAGCATGCTGCGGACGAGCAACGCGCGCGTGCTGGACCAGGCGCGGCCCAGCTTTGCCCCCATCCGGCCGGACGTGAAGCGGAGCGTGTGGATCGGCGTGCTGATGGGGCTCGTGGGCGGGCTGGCGCTGGCGTTCGCCCTGGAGTTCCTGGACAACTCGGTGGCAAGCCAGCAGGACATCGAGCAGCGGCTGAACGTGGCGTTCCTGGGGCTGGTCCCCACCATCCCGCCGGCGAAGCTGCAGGGGGGCGGGCCGGACCTGGTGGTCTTCCGGGAGCCGAAGAGCGCGATCGCCGAGTGCTGCCGCGCCATCCGGACGAACCTGCTGTTCATGACGCCGGACAAGCCGTTCCAGACGCTGCTCGTCACCTCCGCCAACCCCCAGGAGGGCAAGAGCGCCACGGTCATCAACCTGGGCATCACCATGGCGCAGAGCGGTTCGCGCGTGCTGCTCGTGGACACGGACATGCGGCGTCCGCGCCTGCACAAGGCCTTCAAGGTGCCCAACGACGCGGGCATCTCCTCCGTGGTCGTGGGCGAGAAGTCGCTGGACGACGCCATCAAGTCCACCGAGGTCCCGAACCTCTTCGTGCTGCCCTGCGGCCCCATCCCACCCAACCCCTCCGAGATGCTCCACACGCAGGCCTTCCAGGCGCTGCTCAAGGAGGTCCAGGGGAAGTTCGACAAGATCATCCTCGACTCGCCGCCGGTGGGCGTGGTGGCGGACGCGGCGGTGCTGGCCTCCGGCGCGGACGCCTCGCTGCTGGTGCTCAAGGCCGCGCGCACCCCGCGCGAGATGGCCCGCAAGGCCGTCCGCGCGCTGAGCGACGTGAACGCCAAGCTGCTCGGCGCCATCCTGAACGACGTGGACCTGGAGAACCCGAAGTACGGCGAGGTCTATTACGCCTACTACCGGTACGGGTACTACTACGCGGACAAGAAGGACGAAGCGGTCTCGTGAGCGGCCCGGTCCACTCCGTCCTGCACCTCGCCAAGTACTACCCACCGGCGCGCGGCGGCATGGAGATCCACGTGCAGGTGCTCGCCCGTGCCCAGGCGCGCGCCGGCATGCGGGTGACGGTGCTGTGCGTGAACCACCTGGCCGAGGACGGCACGGAGCGCACCCACGCGGGGCTCGGCGTGACGCCCACCGAGGTGTCCACGGACCAGGGCGTGCGGGTGGTGCGGCTGGGGCGCTGGGCCAACGTGGCGAGGCTGGACGTCACGCCCGAGGTGCTGGCCGCGCTCTCGCGCGAGCGGGAGGGCATGGACCTGGTGCACGTGCACGCGCCCAACCCGCTCATGGCGCTGGGGATGCTCCCGCTCGGCACGCGCGTCCCGGTGGTCGTCACGCACCACAGCGACGTGGTGCGCCAGCAGGTGCTCGGCCGGCTCTTCTCTCCCGTGGAAGGGTGGCTCTACGGGCGCGCGGCGGTGGTGCTCGCCACGTCCGCGGCCTACGCCGCCGCCTCCCCGCTGCTGCGCAGGCACGGCGAGAAGGTGGAGGTGGTCCCGCTGGGGATGGATCTCCAGCCTTTCCTGTCCCCGTCGGACGAGGTGCGTGCCGAGGCAGCGCGCTGGGTGACGCGCCTGCCGGGGCCGCGGTGGCTGCACGTGGGGAGGCTCGTCACGTACAAGGGGACGTCCGTGGCGCTCGAGGCGCTGCGCCACGTGGAGGGCTCGCTGCTGGTGGTGGGCGGAGGCCCCGAGCGCAACGCGCTCGAGGCGCGCGCGGACGCGCTGGGCCTCTCAGAGCGGGTGCACTTCCTGGGGCAGGTGGGAGACGACGCGCTCGCGGCGCTCTACCGCTGCGCCACCGCGCTCTGGTTCCCGAGCCTCACGCGCGCAGAGGCCTTCGGCCAGGCGCAGGTGGAGGCCATGGCGTCCGGTTGCCCCGTTCTCAACGCGGCCATCCCCGGTTCCGGTGTGCCGTGGGTGAGCCCGGACGGCGAGACGGGGCTGACGGTGCCGGTGGGGGACGCGCGGGCACTCGGCGCCGCGGCGGCACGGCTGCTCCGGGACCCTGCGCTCCGCGCGCGGTTCTCGGAAGAGGGTCCGCGCCGGGCCGTGCGGTTGTTCGGCGCCGAGGCGATGCTGGAGGGGACGGCCCGCGTGTACGCGCGCGCCGCCGGGGGAGGGGGCCATGGCGGCTGAGCAGGTCGCCGCGCGGCAGACGGTGGAGGAGGGGCTGTTCGGCCCCGGGAGGCGTGCCGGCCAGAAGCTCGGGCCCACGGGCTGGTGGATCGCCGGCATCATCGTCCTGCAGTTGGTGATGCAGCTGCTGCTGTTCCTCCCGGCACTCCGCTACGCGCGCGTGTACATCCGCGCCGCCACCTTCTCCGTGAGCCTCTTCGCGCTCGTCTTCATGAGGGGGCGCGCGCGCTATCCCCCCGCCGCGTGGCCCGCGCTGCTGGCGCTGGTGTGGACGGGGTTCCAGTTCTTCCACCCGCAGACCAACTCGGAGCTGGCGGGGCTGGCCTCCGTGGGGCTCACCACGGCCATCATGGCGCCGCTGTTCTGGGTGACCCGGCTCAAGGTGACGTCCCAGCAGATGCAGTGGGCGCTGCTCGTGCTGTGGGGCTTCCACTCGCTGAGCTCGGTGTTCGGGCTGCTCCAGACCTACTTCCCCGGGGAGTTCCAGCCGCCGCTCGCCTCCGTGCTCGTGTCCCGCGAGGACTACCTGAACTCGCTGACCATCACGCTCGCCAACGGCGCATCCGTGTACCGGCCCATGGGCCTCACCGACACGCCGGGGGGCGTCTGCATCTCGGGCTTCTACGCACTGGTGCTGGGCCTGGGTTTCCTGCTCATTGCCCGGAAGCAAGTGCACCGCGTGGTGTTGCTCGCCAGCATGCTCGCCGGCGTGAGCGTCATCTACCTGAGCCAGGTGCGCTCGGTGCTGGTGATGTCGCTCATCTGCATCATCGCCGCCGGCGGGATGATGTTCATCACGGGGCACGGTGGGCGGCTGGTGAAGCTCGCGCTGCTGGCGCTCTCGGTCCTGGTCTCCGGCTACGTGTGGGCGGAGTCCATCGGCGGCGAGTCGGTGAGCGGCCGGTTCGGGACGCTCGTTCAGGACGATCCCACCGAGGTGTACCGGTCCAACCGCGGCATCTTCCTCGAGCACACCATCGAGGAACTCGTGCCGCGCTACCCGTTCGGCGCGGGGCTCGCGCGCTGGGGGATGGTCCGCTCGTACTTCGGCGTGGACAATCCCAGCGCGCCGGCCGAGTGGGCGGAGATCCAGCTCACCGGCTGGGTGCTGGACGGCGGCGTACCGCTGGTGCTGCTGTGGGCCGCGGCCATCTTCATGACGGTCTGGACCGGCGCGCGCATCATCCGCCGGCTGCCCACGGGCAACCCGCTGTGGCTCTGGTCGCTGATGATCTTCTCCTACGACTTCGGCGCCATCGGGCTGTGCTTCAACTACCCGCTCTTCGCCAGCCAGGCGGGGCTGGAGTTCTGGCTCTTCAACGGCGCCATCTTCGCCGCCTGGCGCGCCTGGGACGAGGAGCAGCAGGAGAAGCGCGCCGCGGAGGCCGAGGCGAAGGCCCCGCCGAAGGCGCTGGACGCGGGGGCGGCATGACGCCCTGGACGCTGGTGTCCGGGGACTTCGTGCCCACGGGCGGGATGGACCGCGCCAACCTCGCCTTCGCCGAGTGGCTCGCGAGGGAAGGCCACCCGCTGGAGGTGGTGAGCCACCGCGTCGCCCCCTCGCTCTCGTCGCTGCCCCATGTCCGCTTCGCGCGCGTGCCAAAGCCTGCGAACGCCTACCTGCTCGGGGCCCCTCTGCTCTCCGCGGCGGGGCTGCTGCGCGGCGCCCTGGGCGCGGCCCGCGGTGGACGGGTGCTGGTGAACGGCGGCAACTGTCCCTTCGGGGACGTGAACTGGGTGCACTACGTCCACGCGGCCTGGGTGCCCGAGGGGCGCGGGGGAGGCCTGAGGGGGGCGAAGCGCGCCGCCAACCACGCACTCAACCTGCGAACGGAGGCGCTTGCCCTGGGCCGTGCACGCGTGGTCATCGCCAACTCGGAGGCCACCGCGCGAGTGCTCGAGGAATCGGGGCTGGCCCCGCGCGGGCGCATCCGGGTCGTGTACTACGGGGCGGACCCTTCCTTCCGCCCCCCCACGGCGGAGGAGCGGGCCGTCGGCCGCGCGGCACTCGGCATCCCGGAGGGCGTGCCGGTGCTCGCCTTCGTTGGGGCGCTCGGGGATCGCCGCAAAGGGTTCGACACGCTCTTCGCCGCGTTCCGCGCGCTCTCGCGGGAGCCCGGCTTCGACGCGCAGCTGTGCGCGGTGGGCGCAGGGGCGGAGCTGGAGTCGTGGCGTGCCCGCGCCCGAGCCGAGGGACTCGCGGACCGGGTGCAACTGCTCGGGTTCCGCAAGGACGTTCCAGTCCTGCTCGCCGGCTGCGACGGGCTCGTGGCCCCCACGCGCTACGAGGCCTACGGGCTGGGCGTGCAGGAGGCGCTGTGCTGTGGCCTGCCCGCCGTGGTGAGCCGCGGCGCAGGCGTGGCCGAGCGCTACCCGGCGAGCCTCCGGGGACTGCTGCTTCAGGACCCCGAGTCCACGGACGGGCTCGCCGAGGTGCTGCTCCGCTGGCACCGGGAGCGGGCCGCCTGGGCACCCGCGCTGCGCGAGCTCTCCGCGTCGCTGCGCGCGCGCACCTGGGACGTGGCTGCCGCGGAACTCTACCGCGCCGCGGAAGGGGACTCGCCGAGCGCCCGCCCGTAGGCGGCCAGCAGCTGGGCGCCCCACCGCTCGCGGGAGAAGCGCGCCTGGACCGAGCCGCGTGCCGCCGTACCGAGCCTCCGGCGGAGCGCCGCGTCCCGTACCAGGAGCAGCACCTGCTCGCTCAGGGCACGGGCGTCCCCGGGGGCTGCCGCGAGCGCATCTTCGCCCGGTACCACCAGTTCCCTTGCGCCGCCCGCGAGCGAGACGACCACGGGCCGCGCGCATGCCATCGCCTCCACGATGGTGAGTCCGAAGGGCTCGGGGGACGTGCTCGCGTGGACGGCCACGTCCAGGGAGCGGTACACCGGCACCGTGTCCGCCTGGAAGGGGACGAAGCCCACCCGGTCGTGCAGGCCGAGCGCCCGCGACATCCCGAGCAGCTCGTCGCGCGAGTACTGGGAGTCCAGCGTCCGGTAGATGGGGCCGCCCACCACGTAGAAGCGCACGGGGCGCCGCGGCTCGAGCGCGGCCAGGCGGGCCGCGGCGCGCAGGAACACCTCGTGTCCCTTCCACCGCGCGTACGTTGCCACGAGCCCCACGCGCAACGTTCCCGGTGGCGCCGTGGGCAGTCCTGCAAGGGCGTCCAACGAGGCGCCGGAGGCAGGGCCGGGGGCAAAGCGGTGGCAGTCCACGGCATTGTGCACCACGGCCACGGGCAGGGGCCCCAGCGCCGAGCGGAAGTCCGCCGCCACTGCCCTGGAGATGGCGAGTCCCAGTGCCGCGCGCCCCTTCACCGCCAGGAGGCCGCGCCGCATCACCGGGCGCTGGCTGACGAAGTCGTGCAGGTGCCAGATGATGGGCGTCCCGCGCGGCGCCACCGACGGCGCGAGCAGGTGCGTCTTCAAGCCGTTGCTGTGCAGCAGGTCCGGCCGGAAGGCGCGTACCGTCCGGCGGAGCGCGTCGTGGAAACGGTACACCTCCGGCGAGGTGGCCACGTGCCCCAGCTGCCGCGCGAATTCCACGCCGCGGATGCCGGCCCCGCTGTCGCCGAGCTCCGCCAGCGCGCGCGGCATCTCGATGAGCTCCGCCTCCGCGCCCGCTGCCCTCGCCTCGTCGAGCAGGGGGCCCGGCGTCATGGTGACGACCTTGAGGGAGAGCCCGGTGCGCTCGGCGCGAAGGGCCTTGACCGCCTCGAGCAGCACGCGCTCCGCGCCGCCGAGCACGCCCACCGGCCCGAGGAACAGGACGCGGAGCTCCCGGTTCACGGCCTGCCCCCGAGTCCCGAGGCGAGTGCGCGGAGACGCGACACCGCGTGGTCCATGGAGAAGCGCGCGGCGTACACCGCCGCCGCCGCGTGGCCGTCTGCCGCCGGGTCCGCCGCGAGCGCCTCGTCCACCACCTGCGCGAGCGCGCCGGCCGAAGCGTCGCGGGCGAGCCGCACGCCGGGCAGCTGCTCCCAGCCGGCCTCGGTCAGCGGTCCGCGGTTGGTGCAGGTCGAGACCCCGTGCGCAGGCCCCGCCATGAAGGAGGTGCGGCGGGTGGTGACACCGTCCACGTAGGGCTGCACGAGGACGTCGCACGCGCAGAGAACGCGGGAGACAGCGGAGCCCGCGTCCACCGGTGGGGCATGCAGGCGCACCGAGAGCCGTGGGTGCGCGACGGCGAGCTGCGCGAGGAAGTCCCGGGCGCCGCGTCCGAGCAGCACGAGGTGGCGGGCGGTGGCTGCAAGCAGCGCCGGCACCGCGGCACGGAGCGGCTCGGCAACGGCCGGGCCATAGGTACCGAAGTGACCGAGCAGCGGGGCGTCCGCGGGCAGTCCCAGCCCCGCGCGGAGAACCGCGCGCACCGGCAGGTCGGGGGGCGGGAGCAGGTTGCTCGGGATGGGGAGTTCCGTCACGTCCCGCTTCCATCCGAGCTCGCGCAGGATGGGGGTCCAGGCACGGGTGCTGACGCAGGCGGCGCTCGCGCCGTCCAGCAGGGCGCGTGCCATGTCCCGCTGGGCGTGGGCGAGCAGCGCGTGGCGCAGCAGTTGCCCGGGTTCACGCGGGTACGCCACCTCGTGGAACATCACCACGCGGGGCCCGGGCAACGCCCGGAACAGCCGCGGGAAGAGCACGTTCAGCCCGCGGGCGCCGTAGGAGAAGGGGGAGTGCTGGAGCAGCTGGAGGGCCGGGGCCAGGCGCTGGAGGACCAGCAGCGCCGCCGCGGAGCGCGGGCCGAACCGGTCCGGCAGCACGCGCACGGTCACGCCTCCCTCCACGCGCCCTTCCCAGGGCCCCGGGACGTGCACCTCCACGCGGTCACCGGCCTCGGCGAGCGCGCGCGCGAGGTTCGCCACGTAGTCCGCGACGCCGCCTTGCTGGGGTGCGTATTCGCCGGTGATGATGCGCCACGAGTTCATGGGGAACGCCGGCGGCACCATAGACATGAAACCGGCGAGGCCGCGCCTGCTCGCCTTCGCCACGCAGGGAAGCGGCGGCCAGGACGAGCAGCGGCTCCGGGCGTTGCTCTCCCGGCTGCCCGCCGAGTTCCTCGAGGTGGACCGTTCCGCGGGGCGGCTCGGGACGTGGCTGCGCCTGCTGGAAACCCTGCGCGAGCGGAGGCCGGGGCTCGTGGTGATGGAGGGGACCGGGCTCGCGGGTGGGCTCGCGCTGCTCGCGTCCGGGACGCGCTACGTGGTGAGCACCGGGGACGCGGTGGGGCCGTGGGTGGCGCAGCGGCATCCCTGGCTCGGCCCGCTGTTCTCCCTGTACGAGCGGGCCCTCTGCGTGCGCGCGGCGGGTGTCATCGGTTGGACGCCCTACCTCGCCGGGCGGGCGCTGGGACTCGGGGCGCCGCGTGCCATGACGGCCCCGGGCTGGGCGGAGGAGGGGGTGCCCCCGGGGGAGCGGGCCGCGGTGCGCGCCGAGCTCCGGGCCCGCGCGGGCATCCCCGCAGGCGCGCTCGTGGTGGGTATCGCCGGGTCGCTCTCGTGGAACGCGCGCCGCCAGAGCTGCTACGGGCTGGAGCTGGTCCGGGCCCTCGACCGCGTGCGGCGCAGCGACGTGCACGTGCTCGTCGTGGGAGACGGCGAGGGGCGGGAGCGGCTCGAGCGCGAGGTGAGCCCTGCGCGCCGCGGGCGGCTGCACCTGGTGGGACGTGTGCCGCGCGCCGAGGTGGCCCGGTGGCTGTGCGCCATGGACCTCGCGAGCCTGCCGCAGACGCTGGACGAGGTGGGCCTGGTCCGTTTCACCACCAAGCTGCCGGAGTACCAGGCGGCGGGGCTTCCCGTGCTCACCGGGAGGTTGCCCGCGGCGTACGACCTGCCGGGAGCATGGGTGCGTCTCCCCGGCGAGGCGCCCTGGGACACGCGGTACCTGGACGCGCTCGCCGCCGCGCTCGACGGGATGGACGGGGCGCGTCTCGCGGAGTTGACGGCACGGGCCGACGCGGCGAGGGCGCCGTTCTCGCGCGAGGCACAGCTGGAGGCGGTGACCGCCTTCGTCTCGGAGTTGCTCGACGAGGCGGCGTCGTGAGCGCAGTGAAACGGCGCACGGCGGCATGGCTCGCGCGCGGCTGCAATGCCATTCCAGCACTCGAGCGGGGGTTGCTCCGCCTGTGCCGGGACGAGCGGCTCCGGAGGTGGTCCCGGGCCGGCGCCGTCGCGGTGGCCTACCCCGAGGTGCTGCAGGCCGAGCGGCTCGAGGTGGCGGAGTTGGACGGTTTCCGCCTCTCGGTAAACCTCGCCGAGCACCAGGGGGCGGGTGCCTACTTCTTCGGACGGACGGTGGTCCCCGCCTGGGTGTCCCGCTGGGTGCGCGCAGGTGACGCGTGCCTGGACGTGGGTGCGAACGCGGGCGTGTTCTCGCTCGCACTGGCGCACGCCGCGGGTGCAGCCGGGCGCGTGGTGGCCTTCGAGCCCAACCCCGCGCTGGTGTGCCGGTTCCGCGCATCGCTCGCGCTGAACCCGGAGTTGTCACCTCGCATCGTGCTGGACGAGCGGGCGGTGTCGGACGTGGACGGCACGCGCGTGCGCTTCTTCCCCTCGTTGGATCCCCACAACTCGGGCACCTCGTCTCTGCTCGCCGGCGCGCACGGGACGCGCGAGGACCACGCGCTGGAGGTGGAGACCGTCACGCTGTCCACCGTGTTGGAGACGCGGGGCCTGTCACGGGTCCGGTTCGCCAAGGTGGACGTGGAGGGCGTGGAGGACCGGGTGGTTCGGGGCATGGGGACGGCGCTTGCCGCGCACCGGGTGGAGGCCTGGTACGTGGAAATGAAGCGCGGGGCAGAGCCCGAGGACACGCTCGTGTCGGCGGGCTACCGCGGCTGGGCCGCGGAGGGGGACGTGCTCGCGCCGCTCGAGTCCGTGGCGCCCGGCAGCTTCGGTGACTTCGTCTTCGTGACTCCGAGCGTGGAGGCGGAGTTCCGCCGGGCAGCCGGGACCGGCTGACGGGAAGGTGCCCGCGGGCACCGGCAACGTGGCGACCTCGTCCCGACCGGCGAGAGACAGGGCGCGGGCTCCACGCGCAATCCCGTACCAGAAGACGGGGCGCCGGCCCGGTGCCGACCTCATCCGACGAGCCGAAGGCGCCGCAGCACTCCCCGCTGCCGCTCGGACAGTGGCATCGACTCCCACAGTTCGCGGGTGAGCAGCAGGAAGGCAACCGCGCACGCGGAACCTGCGAGGAGCAGGGAAGGAAGTCCTGGACGTCCTTGCAGCGCGCGCTGCACCGGCCAGGCGAGCGCGAGCACCGCGGCCAGCCGCCAGGCCGCCGTGGCCAGCCACGCGCGGAACTGGCCTCCCGGTGGAAGTCCCTCGAAGGCGGCGCGCAACATCGCCGCGCCGGCGGGCACGGTGGTGAGGAGCGAGCACGCCGCCGTCGCCAGCAGTACGGCCGGGGCGCCCCCTGGCCCCGCCTCGAGGGAGGCGACGAGCACCGCCACCCCGCCCACGAGCGTGGCGATTCCGACGGCGAGCCTGTTGCCGAGCACCGCCGCGGGCGCCACCAGGGCGTGCACCGCGCACTGCACCGCCACGTGCAGCGCGATGCCGGCGTTCATGGCGTCTCCGCCGTAGCGTAGCGGGCCCACCCAGGCGCGCACGAAGGCCGGGTTGAGCGCGAGCACGAATGCGGTGACACCCACGGCCATGAGCGCCTGGAACTGCAGCAGCGTCCCCACGACGGACCTCGCCCGCTCGCGCAGCCCCTCACCCTTGAGCTGCGCCAGCCCCACGAGCGCCGCGTCCGGCAGCGTCCACGACTGCTGCATCAGCATCAGGGGCAGCCGGGAGGTGATGGCCAGGTGGGCCACGGCCTCGAGGTTGCCCGCACGCGAGAGCGCGAGCGCCTGGGCCCCGGTGGTGAGCTGCCAGCCCGTGGTGGAGAAGGCCGCGGCGGCGGCAGAGCGCGCGAGCGACACGAACTCCTCGCGCCCCGGCCGGGCGAGGGCGAGTCCCTCCGTGCCGGCGATGGCGCGCAGCCGGACCGCGGAGGCGAAGCCCATGAGGAGCGGTGGAAGCGCGAGCCCGAGCACCGCGCCCGGAAGCCCCTGGCCGCCCAGCAGCAGCGCTGCCGTCAGCGCGCTCGTCGCGAGCACCTGCAGGATGGCTGCACCTCCCACGAAGGACACGTCCTGCAGCCCCGACAGCACCGCGCCTGGGAGCCGCAGTGGAAAGCCCACGAGCCCGAGCGACAGCCCCACGGCCAGCGCCTCCCGCGCGGGGGCTGCCTGTGGCGCAGGCAGGTCCAGCAGCTCGGGCCCGCGCAGCCACAGCCAGAGTCCCAGCCCTGCGTACAGCACCGTGCCCCCTACCATTGCCCAGGCCGAGGCGCCCACCATCCGTCCCAGCCGCGCCTTGTCCGGGCTGGACTCGGCCACGAGCCACGGCACGGTGGCGAGCAGTCCCAGGTCCGCGAGGCTGGCCCAGCCGAGCAGCGTGCTCACGCCCACGTAGAGGGCGTAGGGGGTCTCGCCCAGGCGATCCACCATCAGGCGCGTGACCCAGAAGCCCGCGGCGAGCGCGGCCACGGTCTGGAGCCACGACAGCAGCGCGGCGCGGAATGTGCGTTCCCGGCGAGACACGGAGGCCTCCGAACTTAGCGTACGCACCGCGGCCTGCCATGCGCCTGACTGCCTCCCCGCCGAACTCCCCGCACCCCGCGGCACGCGCGTGACGCCTCGCCCCTGGCTGGACGTACTGCGCGGGGTGGCGGTGCTGCTGGTGCTCCTGCACCACGCGTTCGCGGACGCGGGTGCGCTCGAGCCGCTCCTCCGCCCCCTGCGGATGGCGGGCTGGGCGGGCGTGGCGCTCTTCTTCGTGCTGAGCGGGTACCTGGTCACCTCCGCGCTCGTGGCCGAGTCCGAGCGGGAGGGGCGGGTGGAGGTGGGGCGTCACCTCGCGCGCAGGCTCGCGCGGCTCCTTCCACCGCTCGCGGTCCTCTGGGTCGTCACGCTCGGCGTGCGCACGCTCATCCATGCGCCCCTGCCCTGGAACCGGGTGCTGGGCGAGGTGCTCATGCTCCAGGACCACCTCGGCCGGATGTGGCTGCACACCTGGTCTCTCGCGGTGGAGTGGCACTTCTGCCTGGTCCTGCCCGCGCTCACCTGGCTGCCGGCGCGGGCGCGGTTGCCGCTGCTCGCGGCGGTGGTGGTGGGGTCGCCCCTGCTCCGCGCGGTGGCGTTCCGTCCCCCGGCCGGCGAGGAGCCGCTGCCGTTCGCGACGCTGCTCCGGTTGGACGCCCTTGCGCTGGGCGCCGCCTTTGCGCTCCTGGCGCCGGAAGGGATTCGCCGCGGGCGCGCGTGGCTGGCCGCACTCGGCCTGGTGGGCCTCTTGCCGCTCTGCCTGCGCGCCCCGGGAACGTCCGCGGGGAGTGCCGCGTGGAAGCCTTCTCTCGCGGCGTTGTCCGGTGCTGCGTTGCCCGCAGCCTGTGCCGCGCCCGCCGTGCTCCCCGCGTGGGCCCGTCCCCTCCGGCAGGTGGGCCGCCGCCCCTGCTCGCTCTACCTCTGGCACGTGCCGGAGTGGACCTGGGGCACGGCCGCGCTCCGGGTGCTCACGGGAACGGAGCCCTCGGGCGCGGGGTGCTGCTCGGCTACGTCGCTGCCTCGCTCGCGGTGGGTTGGCTCATGGCGGAGGCGGTGGAGTTCCCGTCGCTCCGCTGGAGGGCGGTGCGCTGGCCCGGTGTGCAGGCGGCAGGGACTGCCGGGTCCCGCGCCGGGCTCCCGCTGGCGTAAGGTCCACGGCGCGCCATGGACCTCTCCGTCATCCTCGTGAACTGGAACGCCCTCGCCCTCACCGCGGACGCACTGCGCTCCATCCGCACCCACACCGAGGGCATCACGTTCGAGGTCTTCGTGGTGGACAACGGCTCGAAGGATGCCACCGAGCCGGCTGCGCTCGAGTCCGAGTTCCCCTGGGTGCACGTGCTCCGAAACCCGGACAACCGCGGTTTCAGCCGAGCCAACAACCAGGCGCTCCGGCGCGCGCGCGGCCGGTACCTGCTGCTGCTCAACAACGACACGAGGCAGGTGGAGAACGCGCTCGGGACGGCGGTGCGGTGGATGGACGGCCACCCGGACGTGGGGGCCCTGGGCATCACCCACCTCAACGACGACGCGGGCCACACGCCCCAGCACTCGTTCTTCGCCTTTCCGGACCCGTGGCTCGACGTGAAGTCGCTCGTGGGGCTGGAGGACGTGGCGCTGCCCACGCCCGAGTTCGACCGGGAGCAGGACGTGGACTGGCTCGTGGGCAGCTTCCTGATGATCCGCCGCGCCTGCTACGAGGACGTGGGCGAGCTCGACGAGCGCTTCTTCGTCTACGACGAGGACATCGACTGGTGCCTGCGCGCGAGGCATTCCGGCTGGCGCATCACGTACAGTCCGTGCGCGAAGATGGTGCACGTGGGGGCCGCGTCGAAGCCGCACCTGAAGGACAAGACGTTCATGCACTACCGCAGCCACCTCGCTTACCTCGCGAAGCACCACGGCTCGGCGGCGGCGGCCTACTACCTGGCCATGAGCGCGCGGCTCGCGGCCTCCACGGGCAAGCAGGTGGTCCGCCTCCTCGCGGGACGCGCAAACCTCGAGGACGTGGCCACGCGCCTGCTCCGGCAGCGTCACTTCATGACGCTGGGACATGGGAAGGTGGGCGTGAAGTGACCGACCTGCGCGGTCTCACCCCGACAGCGTGCGCAGCCAGACCGCCGCGTCCGACGCGATGACGTCCCAGGAGAAGCGCTCGTCGTAGTCCTCCCGCGGTGGCCCCCCCGGCTCGATTCGCGCCGCGGACCCCGGTGGAGGGAACGGACGCAGCGAGCGGGGAAAGTACGGCGCCAGGTCCACCGCGGCCCCCACGTGCGTCGCGTAGACGGGCAGGCCGGCCTCGAGCATCTCCTGGAGCGACAGCCCCCACCCCTCGGCCACGCTCGTGAAGAGCCCCGCGTCGTGGGACGCGAGGAGGCCGGGCAGCGCTTCACGCTCGTACCGCGGCAGCACGGTGACGCGCCCGCGCAGGGAAGGTGGCAGCTCGGGACGGAGGCCGGTGCCCGCGAGCGTGGCGGACTCCCCGGGGTACCGCGCGAGCCGCTCCTCGAGGAACTGCACCAGCGCCCCGGTGCCCTTGTGCGCGGTCCAGCGCCCCATCCACAGCCACCGCGTCTTGCCCGCGGGCGCAGCGCTTCGGCGGCGCGCGACCTCCTGGAGCTGCGGGCGCAGCCCGGCAGGGGGCGCATGGAGGTACGTGTGCAGCCGCGGCCCGAGCCACGGGGCGTGGGACTCCATCCAGGCGCGCTCGGCACTCCCGAGGCAGAGGAAGCCGTCCACGCGCGACCAGCCGGACACCACCTGCAGCGCCGTGGCCCCGAGCTGCAGCCGGTGGCGCAGGGGGGCGCCTGCTCCCTCTGCAGCGAGGTAGGCGAGGTCCGGCTGCGTGCTCCGGTGCACCACGGGGACGCCGCCCCGCGGGAGCGCGGCTGCCCACGGGGCGGGGCACTCCAGGACTTCGCCGCGGTGGCAGTCGGCGTGGAGCCTTGCCACCCGCGCGCGCAGGGCAGACGGCGTGCGTACCCCGCGCCACGCCTCCTCGAGCCGCACGGGTACACCCGAGCGCCGCAGGGCAGCCGCCCACTCGAGCGCCACCTGCCCCACGCCGAGGAGCGAGCTCGAGGAGGTGGGACAGAGCAGGACGAGCGACGGCATCGCGCTGTCACCATAGCCGCGGTACGGTGCCGCGCGGAGGCGGCGAGTGAACGACGCGAAGCAGGCCTACGAGGCATGGCATGGGATGCACGACGTGGACGCGGGGGCGGATGCCCCGTGGCACCGTCTCGCGCAGGACAACCTGCCCGAGCTCGCGGGCAGGGACGTGCTGGAGATCGGTTGCGGACGCGGCGGCTTCGCGGCGTGGCTGGATGGGCTCCCCGAGCAGCGGCGGCCTGCCTCCATCGTCGCGGCGGACTTCTCCGAGACGGCCGTGGCCAAGGCGCGCGCGTTCGGCGCGGAGCGGAAGCTCGGGCGCGTGAGCTTCTCCTGCGCAGACCTCATGGGGCTGCACTTCCCGGACGCCTCGTTCGACGTGGCGTTCTCCTTCGAGACCATCGAGCACGTGCCCGTGCCCCGCCGTGCGCTCGCGGAGCTCCACCGGGTGCTCCGGCCGGGCGGCCGGCTGTGCCTGACGTTCCCCAACTACTTCGGCGTGCAGGGGCTCCACCGCGCCTGGCGCGAGGTCACGGGCCGCCCGTGGACCGAGGGGGGCCAGCCCATCAACCACTTCCTGGTGCTGCCGCAGGTGCTCGCCTGGCTGCGCGGCGCGGGCTTCGACGTGGAGACGCTGAGGGGGCAGGGCCACTACGTCCCGGTGCCGCGGCGGGAGCCGCTGCGCCTGCGCGCGCTGGACAGGCTGGAGGCGCTGCGCTGGGTGGCGGCCCACCCGTTCATTGTCGCCGTGAAGCAGGGCTACGGCGGCACGAGCGCTTCGTAGGCGCGCAGCGGGATGCCCGCGACCGCGTCCCACGTGTACCGGGCGCGTGCGAGTCCTGCCGCGGCCCGCCCGAGCGAGCCCCGGAGGTCCGCGGAGTCCACGAGCGACTCCAGCGCCCGCGCGAGCTGGCCCGGTGCCCCCGGCGGGACGAGCAGTCCCGTGCGCCCGCTCTCCACCACGTCCCGCATCCCGCACGTGGCGGTGGTCACCACCGGGAGCCCGGACATGAGGGCTTCCATCAAGGTGAGCGGCGTCCCCTCGAAGAGGCTGGGCAGCACGAACACGTCGTGCCGGGCGAAGAGGCCTGCGGCCTCCTCGTCTCCGCGCGCGGTCGTCACCTCCACGCGCGGGCGGAGGGCTTCCGGGAAGGACGAGAGCACGTGCCCCGCCGGGAAGCCCGCGCCGAGCACGGTGAGCGTGACGTCGGGCCGCGCTCGGTGCAGCGCCTCGAACGCGGCGACGAGGTCGTGGATGCCCTTGTTGGTGCGCCACGTGCCCGCGAACAGCAACTTCGTTCCACGGGACCAGTCGCGCGCGGCCGCCGCCTCCGCGTAGAGGGGCAGTGCGCCGGGGAAGATGCGCGTCACGGAGCCCGGGGCGCGCCCGCGCTCGGCCACGAGCCAGCGGCGGTCCTCCTCGTTGAGGCAGAAGACGTGGTCCGCGCGCCGGAGCGACAGCTCGGACTGCCACAGCCCCGTGCCGGGGTAGACGATGCGCTTGCGCAGCGACGGGCGGTCCACCGCGCGCGCCTTCTCCAGCTCCCATGCCCGGCGCTCCACGCCGTGGGAGGTGACGACGAGCTGGAGGCCCCGCCGCAGCGGGATGTCCACCGAGAGCGCGGACGCCACCGGCTCGTGGGCGTTCACCACCTGGTACGGGCGGGGGCCGCGCTGGCGGGCGCGCACGTGTTGCCAGAGGAGGGCAGGGAAGCCGAAGCGGCGGATGCGCCCGCGGAGGCGGGGCGGCACCTCCTCCGCGGTGAAGTACTCCACCTCGTGCCCGGCGGCTGCCACCCGGTCGTGCAGGAAGCCCATGATGCGGCTCATCCCGCCACTGCGGGCGAGCGGCACGTCGTGGGCGACGAGGATTCTCACGCCGCCACCCGCTGCACCACGGTGAGGCTGTCCACCTCCTCCACCACGCGCCAGCCCGGCGCGTGCCGCACCACGTCACGGGTGAAGCGGGCGCTGCCGGCCTGCTCGAGATCCCTCGTGGGCGTGGAGCGGCTGTCGTGGAGCGCCACGTGGCCGCCCACGCGCACGAGCGGGCTCCATGCGTTCCAGTCACCGGACACGCCTTCCCAGCTGTGGTCCCCGTCGATGAAGACCAGGTCCACCTGCCGCCCGGTGCGCGCCGCCTCGGCCGCGGCCTCCACGCCGGTCTTGCGGATCCACGTCACCTCCGCACCCCTCGCCTTGCCCACCTCGCGCAGCGCGATGAGCCTCTGCAGGGAGACGCGCAGCCGGCCGGGCACGTAGGGGTCCACGGCCCAGAGCCGCCCGCCGCGTCCCACCGCCGCGCGGAGCTCCGCGGTGGTGACGCCGTGCCACGCCCCCACCTCCACCACCCAGCCCTGGCCGGCAGCGTGCCGTGCCACGGCCGCGCGCTCGGCGGCGGTGGTCTGGGTCTCGGCGCGTGCGAGCCCCGCGGCCCACAACAGGAAGTGAACGGAAGTTCTCATGGCAGGGGCCTGGGGGTGTCCATCAGCTGGTCGAAGAAGGCGAGGTGCCTGCGCGCCACCACGGGCCAGGCGAACTCGGCGTGGGCGCGCGCCCGGGCGCGTTCACCGAGCCCGGTCCGGAGCGCCTCGTCGGACAGCAGCTGCGTGAGCGCGGTCACCCACCCCTGCTCGTCCGACTCGCCCACGATGTGCCCACCTTCACCCACGGTGTACGGGATTTCCCCGCTGTCGCTCGCGAGCGCGGGCACCCCGCAGGCCGCGGCCTCCACCAGCATCCGGCCGAACTGCTCCTTCCAGTTCGGCCGGGTCTGGCTCGGGGCTGCAAGAACGTCCATGGCGTTGAGCCACGAGGGCACTTCCTCGTGTGGGACGCCGGTCACCACCGCCACGCGGCCGGGGTGGCGCTCGCCGAAGCGGCGGAGCTCGTTCTCCAGCGGACCCCCGCCCACGAAGAGCGCCCGCCAGGGCACCTCCACCCGCGAGAGAGCACGCTGCAGCAGCCCCAGTCCCTTCTCCTCCACGAAGCGGCCGAGGTATCCCACCACCGGCGTGGTTCCTGCCCAGCCGAGCTGCCCCCGGCGGGCCGCGCGCGCGGTGAAGTCCGGTTGGAAGGCCTCCACGTCCACCCCGGTGGGGACGGTGACGTGCGGGCGGTCCCGGTAGCCGGGGCGCACCGACTGCGCCGCGGTGACGGTGTGTCCCCAGCCAATCCACCCCGCGGCGCGCGAGAGGGCGAAGCGCTCGGACTGCCGGAACGGGGGCGGCAGGGACTTGGGGAGGTTCTGGTACGTGGAGAAGACGAGCCGGGCGTCGCGCCGCGCGAGCGCAGCCACCTGGAAGCCGCAGGCCACGTAGGGCTCCTCCCACGCGTGCACCACGTCCCAGCGCTCGCGCAGCAGCGGCACGAGCGAGGGGCCGTACACGAACAGGTGCAGCGAGCGGCTGCCCACCGCGGTGAGCCCCTCGAGCCGGTAACCGCGTCCGGGTTCGTGCTCGAGGTGAATGGGGCGGAGATCTCCGTGGAAGAAGCGGGGGGCCGCAGCCACCACCTCCCACGACTCGCCCGAGGCCCGGTGCAGTTCGCGCGCGAGCCGCCGGTTGAGCGCGACCACGTACGAGTGGGAGAGGGTGAGGAGGCGGCGTTTCACGGGAGGCAGGGGGCGCTGGGAGCGTAGTAGAGAGCCCCTCTCCATGCGAATGCCTGCGCCGCGCACGCTCGTGCTCCTGCTGCTCGCCCTCGGGCTCTACGCCGCGCTCGCACGCAGGCTGTTCGGCTTCACCCCGGACGACGTCTTCATCTTCCTCCGCTACGCGCGCCGCTGGGCCGCGGGCGAGGGGCCCACCTACAACCCCGGCGAGTGGGTCCAGGGTTTCACCAGCACCGCCTGGACGGCACTGCTCGCGCTCGCCGAGAAGTACACGGGGGATCCCCTCTGGACCGCGAAGGTGGTGGGCGCGGTGCTGGGGGGGGGCGTGCTGCTCGCCACGCACGGGCTCGCGGAGCGGACGCTCGGGGCCAGGCGTTTCCCGGTGGCGCCGCTGCTGCTCTGCGCGGCGTTGGACCTGCCCCAGTGGTCCGCCTCCGGGATGGAGACGCCGCTGTTCGTCCTGCTCGCCAACATGGCGCTGCTGCTGTCGCTCTCGGCGGATCGGGGCGGCGTGCGACCCGTGTTGCTCGCGCTCGCGGTGGGCGCGGCGGGCTGGACACGGCCCGAGGGGTGGGTACTGGGGCCGCTGCTGCTGCTGTGCGAGTGGTCGCGCACGGGGGCCCGCCCAAGCAGGGCCGTGGGGCTCGCGCTCGCTGCCGGGCTGCTGCTCGGTGCGCTCCAGCCGCTCTGGGCG
Source organism: Pseudomonadota bacterium (assembly GCA_039800145.1). Lineage (GTDB taxonomy): Bacteria > Myxococcota > Myxococcia > Myxococcales > Myxococcaceae > VGRA01. The sequence goes on from JBDLRJ010000351.1 coordinate 35,704, forward strand.
CTCCTCACCTTCGGCTCTGTGCTGCCCAACACCTGGTACGCCAAGCGGCTGCCCCTGCTCACCGCGCTGTCCTCCGGTGTCCGCTACCTGCGCGACTTCTCGGAGTTCGTGGACGGTCCACTCTTCGCGCTGCTGGCCGGGGCGGGGCTGCTGCTCCACCGCGCGCGCGCGTCGCTCCGGTCTCCCGCCCTGTTCGGTGCGGCGTTCGTGGCCGCGTGCGCCTGGGTGGGCGGTGACTCGTGGACGTGGATCGGCTCACAGCGCTTCCTGCTGGTGGTGCTGCCTGTGCTCGCCGTCCTCGCCGAGGCGGGGCTCGAGAGCCTCTGGGTCGCCGTGGAGCCGTCCCTGTCGTCGCGCGCGGCGCGGGCCGGTGGGCTCGCGGTGGGCGTGCTCACGCTGCTGCTCCTGCTCAACCCCTCGGGCGTGGGCGCCAGGCCCGTGGGCGTGGTAGCCGGAGACCGCGCGCTCGCCGGGTACCTGCATGCGCACGAGCGGCCGGGGGACGTGCTGGTGGCGTCCGACATCGGGCAGTTCGGCTATTTCACCGGGCTGCGCGTCTTCGACACCTACGGGCTGGTGACGCCGTTCGTCTCTCGGGAGCTCCGCAAGCGCGCGGTCAACGGATACCCGGAGGAAGACACCCGGAAGCTCGTCGAGGAGGTCCTCCGTCTCGACGCGCGCTTCGTGGTGTTGAAGGGCACCGTGAAGGGGGCCGTGCTGGACGTCCACGACGAGTGCGCGGGCCGGCAGCTGTACGGGGATCCCCGCTTCGGTGCGCGCTACCTCTTCGTCCGCGCGGCGGACGAGAACCCCTACCTGCTCTTCGTCCGCAAGGACGCGCTGCCGCCGGCCTGAGGCGCCACGGCCGCGTAGGCGGACAACAGGGCCCGGCCGAGCTGGCGCCGCGTGAAGCGCTCCTCCACGTCTGCGCGGGCGCGCTGTCCCATCTCGCGCCTCTGGGCTGCGCCGCACGAGGCCGCGGCGTGGATCGCCTCCGCGAGCCCCTCGACGCTGCCCGAGGGGAACAGCCACCCCGTGCGGCCCGGCTGGACGATCTCCAGGGGCCCACCTGCCGCAGGCGCGAGCACCGGTCGCTCGCATGCCATCCCCTCCACGATGGTGCGGCCGAACGGCTCGGGCCGCGTGCTCGCGTTCACCACCAGGTCCAGTGCCCGCATGGCGCGCTCGGGCGACTCGGTGAAGGGGAGAAAGCGCACCGCGCCGGCCACGCCGAGCTCGTCCGCGAGCCCCTGCAGCTCCGGCAGCGACACCTGGGAGTTGCTGGTCTCGTAGATGGCGCCGCCCACCACGTAGAAGCGCACGCGCGGTGCGTCCGCGTAGCGCGCGCGGTACCAGGCCGCGGCCCGGAGGAACAGCTCGTGCCCCTTCCACCGCGCGAACGTGCCCACCAGGCCCACGCGGAACGCCTCGTCGTCCGCTCCCGGCTCGAGCGGTGGCGCCTCGGCGGGACTGAAGGCCTCCACGTCGATGCCGTTGTAGACGACCTCGCACCGCAGCCCGGGGATGGCCCGCTCCGTGTCCTCCTTCACCGCGTGGGAGTTGGAGAGGCACAGGTCCACGCCCCCGGCGAGCGGCCGGAGCAGCGAGGGCACCACCGGCCGCTGCGAGAGGAAGTCCCGAACGTGCCAGACGAGCTTCGGCCCGGTGCCTCTCAGCGCAGACGACAGCAGGTGCGTCTTGATGCCGTTGGAGTGGACGATGTCCGGTGCGAAGTCCCGTACCACCTCGCGCACCTCGCCGAGGTAGCGCACGAGCGACGGGCCGGGGAGCGACGCCCCGCGGCTGCCGAGCGCGGTCCGCAGGAACGCGAGCGCCCCCGGGTCCTCGCTGTCCCCGATGGAGCGCAGCGACTCCGGCATCTCCCGCACCGCCACCTGCACGCCGAGCGCGCGCAGCTGCTGCACGAGCGGCCCCTCTGCACAGGCCAGCGCCGCCACCTCCACGTCCGGGCGCTCGGCCCGCACCGCCTCCACCATGTCCAGCAGCGAGCGCTCCGCGCCCCCCAGCACGCCCACGGGGCTGAGGAAGAGCAGCCTCACGTGCGTACCTCCGCGGCCACGTGCGCGTAGGCCTGCTGCACCACGCGGGCCTGGGCCTCCCAGCTGAAGCGCGCCGCCCACGCCGAGCGCTTCGCGCGGGCCCCTGGAGGGGAGGCGTGGCGCAGGTGCGGGGCCGCCGCGCGTTCCCAGGCCTCCAGGTCCTCCCGCGGCACGTAGTCCACGTGCGCCCCGCCCACTTCGCGCACGGTGGGAAGGTCGCTGGCCACCACCGGCGCGCCGCAGGCGAGCGCCTCGAGCACCGGGAGACCGAAGCCCTCCGCGTCGCTCGTCTGCAGCACCACCGCGGCGCCCCGGTACAGCGCGGCAATGGCGGCCGGCGACAGCGGGCCACCCGTGCGCACGATGCCCGCGGACGCCTCCGCCGGGAACGCCTCCGCGGGTGCACCGTGCTGCAGCAGCAGCAGTCCGGGGAAGTCCCTGCGCAGCCGCGCGTGGACGGCCTTCAGCCGGTCCAGGCGCTTGCGCGGTGCCCCGCTCCCCACGTGGAGGACGTACGGCTGCCCGCCGAGTGCCGCGCGGACGTGCGCGAGCTCGGGTGCGTCCGGCCCCTCGGCGGTGTACTCCGGCCCTGTGCCGTACGGGGCCACCACCAGCTTCCCGCGCGGAACGCCCGCGAGGGCCGCGAGCTCCGAGGCCGTCACCTCCGTGCTGGTGAAGACCACCGCCGCGCGCCGCAGCCCCTGCAGCTGCACCTCGGCCAGGGCGCGGCGCCACGGCTCCGCCTGCTCCCGCGTCCCCGGCAGCGCCGCGCGGTACGCATCCAGGTCATGGCAGAAGACGCCGGTGCGCGACGGCGGCAGCACCCACAGCAGGTGCGAGTAGCTGTGGTCCACCACGTGGAAGAGCCGGTGCGAGCGCAGCGCCCGGAGCAGCTGCGCCGGGTAGAGGCCGAACCGCCCGAGCGCGCGGTCCACGTTCAGCGCGCGGTGGGTGGTGGACGCGGCGCGCGCAAGGCGGGGCAGCGGCCACTGCAGCCGCGTCACCGGCTCACCCGCCGCCCGCAAGGCACGCTCGAGCTCTTCGCCCACGCGCTGCATGCTCACCCAGCCCTCGTCCGCCGCGTCGAACACGAGCGCGAGTCCACCTCCGGCTCGGTTGTCCACTGCTGCTCCCACGCCCGCTCCCCGGACGTTCAATTGGGTGTTCTGGACTCCACTGCCAGCGTCACCGAACATGGTGGCCCCGGCCGCTCTTCCCTCTGTGCGTGGATGATTACCTATTTCGTCGCGTTCGTCCTGTCGTTGGTGGTGGGCACGGCCACGACGCTGGTCGTGCGCAACCGGGCGCACGCGTGGAACCTGCTGGACCGCGTGGGGAGCAGCCGGAAGGTGCACACGCAGGCGGTGCCGCGGCTGGGGGGCATTGCCATCGTGGCGGGCTTCTTCGCGCCGCTGCTCGGATTGCTCGTCGCGGACCAGTCCGGCGTGGGCTACGTGTTCCGGTCGGACCCCGGCGTGGTGCGGGGCATCTTCGCGGGCGGGCTCGCCATTGCGCTGCTGGGGCTCTACGACGATCTCCGCGGCGCCGGCGCGCGGCTCAAGTTCGCGGTGCAGTTCGCGGTGGCCTCCGGCCTGTACGTGGCCGGGTTCCGGGTGGAGTTGCTCGCGAACCCCTTCGGCGAGCCGTTCGCGCTGGGGCCCCTGGCGCTCCCCTTCACGCTCCTGTGGATCGTCGGCGTCATCAACGCGCTGAACCTGGTCGACGGGTTGGACGGTCTTGCAGGGGGCGTGGCCTTCTTCGTCGTGGGGACCAACTTCGTGCTGGCGGTGGCGCGCGGGGACGTGCTGCTGGCGCTCTTCATGGCCGCCCTGGCAGGCGCGGTTCTCGGCTTCCTCGTGTTCAACTTCAACCCGGCGTCCATCTTCATGGGGGACACCGGCGCCATGTTCCTGGGCTTCGTGCTCGCGGCGGTCTCCATCAAGACCTCCAGCAAGGCGGGCACCGCGGTGGCCATGCTGGTGCCCATCATCGCGCTGGGGCTGCCCATCATGGACACGTTGCTCGCCATGGCGCGGCGCACGGCGCTGGGCAGGCCCCTGTTCAGCGCGGACAGGGATCACATCCACCACCGGCTGATGAGCCGCGTGGCGCTCTCCCACCGCAACGCGGTGCTGGTGATGTACGCCATCTGCTGCCTGTTCGCCCTCACGGCGCTGGGGCTCGCCTACGCCAACAGCGTGCAGACGGCCATGCTGCTGTCCGGGGTGGCCATCGTCGTCTTCGTGCTGGTGCGGAAGCTCGGGTACTTCAGCCGCGCAGAGGGGATGCAGGCGCAGGCCGCGCGGCGGCGGAACACCGAGCTGCGCCAGGTGGTGAGGGACGTGGGGGACGCGCTCGGCCGCGCCCGCACGCCGGCCGAGGCCTGGGAGGCGCTGAAGGTCCTGGGGCCGGAGCTCGGGCTCGCGCGCCTCCGGCTGGAACTGGCCGCGGGGGAGGAGAAGGTGACCTTCGAACTCTCGCACGCCGCGGGACTGTCCCTGCCGGTGTGCGCGCAGGTGGAGGTCCGCAGCGGCTCCATCGCCTTCGGCCGGGTGGATGCCACGTGGATGGATGGGCGTGGCGAGGTGAACCGGGACGAGGAGCTGGCGCTCGAGCTGCTCGCGGATTCGCTCGCACGGCGGCTCGTGGCGCTGCAGCAGGGGCGCGCCGCCGGGCCGGACCGCGTTGTCCCGCTGCGGAAGTAGGCTAGAAGCGCCTCCCGCCCCATGAAACTCGCCATCATCGGGACCGGCTACGTGGGACTCGTGGCCGGGACCTGCTTCGCGGACACCGGAAACGACGTCACCTGCGTGGACATCGACGCGCGGAAGGTGGACGCGCTGCGCTCGGGCGTCATCCCCCTCTACGAGCCGGGCCTCGAGGACCTGGTCCGCAAGAACGTTCGAGGCGGTCGGCTCGCCTTCACCACGGACGTGCGCGCGGCAGTGGCCGGCGCGGCGGCCGTCTTCATCGCGGTCGGCACGCCGGAGGGGGAGAACGGCGAGGCGGACCTCCAGTACGTGCTCGCCGCGGCGCGGGACGTGGCGCGCGCGCTCACCGGCTACGCGGTCATCGTGGACAAGAGCACCGTCCCGGTGGGCACGGCGGACAAGGTGCGCGCCGCGGTGGCGGAGGTGACGCAGCACCCGTTCGACGTGGTCTCCAACCCGGAGTTCCTGAAGGAGGGCGCCGCGCTGGACGACTTCCTCAAGCCGGACCGCGTGGTCATCGGCACGGACTCGGAGGCTGCGCGGGCGCTGATGGCGGAGCTGTACGCCCCGTTCGTCCGCACGGAGAACCCGGTCCTGTTCATGGACACCCGCTCGGCGGAGCTCACCAAGTACGCGGCCAACGCCATGCTGGCCACGCGCATCAGCTTCATGAACGACGTGGCCGCCCTGTGCGAGCGCGTGGGGGCGGACGTGGACCTGGTGCGCAAGGGCATGGGGGCGGACCGGCGAATCGGCTACCCGTTCCTATTTCCCGGCGTGGGCTACGGCGGCTCCTGCTTCCCCAAGGACGTGAAGGCGCTCTACACGACCGCCCGGGAGCACGGGCTGGAGATGGACATCCTCCGCGCGGTGGAGACCACCAACGCGCGGCAGAAGCGGCTGCTGGTGGACAAGGCGCGCGCCCACTTCGGTTCGCTCGCGGGGCGTCACTTCGCGCTCTGGGGGCTCAGCTTCAAGCCCAAGACGGACGACATGCGGGAGGCGCCGTCGCTGGAGGTGGTGCGCGGGCTGCTCGAGGGTGGGGCAAGCGTGTGCGCGTACGACCCGGTGGCCATGGACGCGGCCCGGCGCGTCCTGGGGGACCGCGTCCGCTACGCCGAGGGGCCCTACGAGGCGCTCGCGGGCGCGGACGCGCTCCTGGTCGTCACCGAGTGGAACGAGTTCCGCCACCCGGACTTCGAGCGGGTGAAGTCCCTGCTCCGCTCGCCCGTCATCTTCGACGGGCGCAACCTGTACGATCCCCGCGCGCTCGCCGCCCGCGGCTTCACCTACCAGGGCGTGGGGCGCGTTGCCCCGGGGCCGGTGGTGCCGTGAGCGCGGTGACGCCGGGCACCCCCCGGCCACTGCCGCTCGCGCTGCTCGCCCAGCTCCGCCCTCGCCAGTGGACCAAGAACGCCGCGGTGCTCGCGCCGCTGCTCTTCGCCCGTGCCGTCACGGATGGGAACAAGCCGGCCCTCGCCCTGCTCGCGGCTGCCGCCTTCTCGCTCGGGGCGAGCGGCATCTACGTCCTCAACGACTGGCTGGACCGCGACAAGGACCGGCTGCACCCGGAGAAGCGCCACCGGCCCATCGCCTCGGGGCAGGTCGGCGCAGGGCTCGCGGCCGCACTGCTGCTGGCCTGCTGGGGTGGGGCAGCTGCGCTCGCTTTCCGAGTGGGGGGCCCCTTCGCCTGGGTGCTCGGCGGGTACGTGGGGCTGCAGGTCCTCTACTCGTCCTGGCTCAAGCACCAGGTGGTGCTGGACGTGCTCGTCATCGCGCTCGGGTTCGTGCTGCGCGTGGTGGGCGGCGCGGTGGCCATCTCCGTTCCGGTGTCCAACTGGCTGTACCTCTGCACGCTGCTGCTCGCGCTCTTCCTCGGCTTCGCCAAGCGGCGCGCGGAGCTGGGGGTGCTCGCCGCGGACGCGGAGGCCCACCGCGCCAACCTGGGCGAGTACTCGCTCTCGCTGCTGGACCAGCTCATCTCCGTCACCGCGGCCTGCTGCATCCTCGCCTACGGGCTCTACACGGTCTCCGCGGACACCATCCGCCACGTGGGCAGTGACGACCTGAAGTTCACCGTCCCCTTCGTGGTGTACGGCATCTTCCGCTACCTGTTCCTCGTGCACCGCCACAACGCGGGGGGCAGCCCGGAGAAGGTGCTCCTGTCGGACGTGCCCATGGTGGTGACGGTGCTCGGCTTCCTCGGCGTGGCCGCGGGCGTGCTCTACCGCTGACGCCTCAGCGCGGGCGCGCCACCAGCCACCGCTGCTCCGCCCGGTGCTCGAGCAGCAGCTCCTGGACCGGCACGGCGCTCGGCACGTGCGGGGGCAGGAAGGCGTCCCGAGGGGAGCCGCCGAACTGCACGCGTTCGAGCAGGTGCGTGCCCTCGAGGTGGCACGCCAGCCGCGCCTCCACGCCGGGGACCACGTCGTCGTGGACCTCCACGAGGAGGGTCACGCGCTGCAACCGCCCCGAGGGAACGGCACACAGCAGGTCCCCCTCGAAGCCCTCGCAGTCGCTCACCACGAGCGCGCCGGGGCAGAGGTTCGACTCGAGCCACTGCGCGGTACAGGCACCGTGGACCTCCACCGTTCGCAGCCCGTTGAGCTCGGCGGCCCGCCGCGTCGCAGTGCGCGCCCAGGGGTCCGTGTCGAATGCGTGGACGGGGATGTTGGGCAGGCGCAGCGCGAGCCCCACCGCGTAAAAGCCCACGCAGCACCCCACGTCCACCACCTGCGTGACGCCCACGGCGAGGGCCGATTCGAGCACCGGGTGCAGCTCTGACTCGTACGAGCCCAGGACGTAGGGGCCGAGCTGCTCGCGGGCCACCTCCTCGGGGAGGCGCATGCCGCGGAACGGCCCGCCCAACACCGTCATGCCCAGCTCTGCCTGGAGGGCGCGGTTGCGGTCCCGGATGCCCGCCCGCTCGAAGTACCGGTGGCGGTGGGTGCGGGCGCGGGCCGCGAGCAGTTGCACCGCCGCGCCGGGGGCCACCGCGAGCGCTGCGTTCTTGAGGGTCTGCTTGAGAAGGGAGAGCACGTGGGATCTCTGGACCAGGGATGTGCGCGGCCGGGCCGTCTAACGATGCCTGCGCAGCCACCCACCTGCGTGGTGCGAGAGCAGGTTCCGTCTCCAGATGTCCTCGTCCGTGAAGTCGTCGTTTCCCGAGAGGAAGTCCTGCACGGCTTCCAGGGGACCCGGCCCGTGGCCGGGCAGGACGGGGTGTCCGTTCACGTTGGTGTCTTCCACCACGCACCAGCTGCCCAGCGTGACGAGCGGGGCGTAGAGGCGGAGCTCCTCTCGGACGTGCGCCTGCGAGTGGTCCGAGTCCAGGGAGACGAACACCGGCCCCGCCTCTCCGAGGAGCCGTTTCACTTCGGCCAGCGTCTCCGGCGCGGTGGAGCTCCCCTCGAGCACCCGGATGCGCGGGTGCCGGAGTGCCTTCGCGCGCGGGGTGAGCCGGAGATCGACACCCACGACGAGCGCCTCCGGGTCGCCGAGCAGGTCCAGCAGGTGCGCGAAGTAAAGCAGCGAGCCACCCTCGTTGATGCCCGTCTGGACGATGCGCCGCGGGCGCACCTGCGCGACGAGCTCCTGGTACAGCTGCAGGTCGAGCGGAGACTGCTGGATGGGGAACCCGAACCAGGTGTTCCGCCTCCAGCTGTCCGGCTCGTAGTACCAGAGCTGGTGGAACCGCTCGATGACCTGTTGGCGGAGCGGACCGAAGGCCAGTTCCCACCCGATTCGTCGCTGGATGCGCTTCAACATGGGCCGCTGTCTAACACGGGCAGAAGTGCCGGACGCGACGTGCCAGTGCGTGCAGCCCCAGCAGTGCCGGGCGCGAGAGCCCGGGGAGCGGACGCTCCGCGGCGTCACCCCGCCGCACGGCCACCAGCCGCCCGAGCAGCGCCTCGGCCGTGGGATCATCCCGTCGGAACAGCCCCGCCGTCCGCCGAGGCGAGTGCGAGAGCAGCAGGTGCACGGCGGGCTGCCCGCCCGGCAGCACGCACAGGACCAGCTCCCCCGCGTGCAGGTCCGCCTCGTCCGCTCGGACCAGGTGCAGCGCGTCGCCGTCCCCGAGCAGCGGCCACATGCTGCGCCCGAAGCCGGTCACCCACAGCCCGCGGCCGGGCGGCAGCGCGTGGAACAGCTCCACCCACTCAGCGGACGGAAAGGGCGGCGAGTGCGTCACGGATGAACTCCCCCGCGGCGGGGTGCTGGCGGAAGCGGAAGGTGCGCGTCTCCACGCGCGCGAGGAAGGCGACGAGCCGCTCGAAGCACTCGCCGCGCGCGGCTGGTGCCTCCGCGGGAGAGAAGAGCTGCCCGAGGCACGCCTGCACCAGGGAAGGCCCGCCCGCGGTGAGCAGCGCCTCGTCCAGCCCCTTCTCGAGCAGCACGAGCAGGCCTGCGCGGAAGGGGCCCGGCGTTCCCGGGAGCTGGAGGTCCGAACAGAAGGGCGTCCCGGCCACCCGCCCGTCCGGGTGCAGCGTGACAATCTCATCCGACAGCAGCGTGGCGCCCGCCTCCACGCACAGCCGCGCGAACGTGCTCTTCCCCGCGCCGCTGGGGCCCAGGGCCACCACTGCAAGACCGTTCCACGCCACGGCGGACGCGTGGACCAGGACCGCGCCAGACGCCTGCACCGAGCCGTTCCAGCAGAGGCGAAGTGCCGCGACGGCCGCCTCGGGAGAGGCATCGGTCCGCTGCACGTGGAAAGCCCGGCCCTCGCGCTGGTAACGCCCCAGCGTCCCGGAGAAGCCCTGCAGGGGAAGTCCCGCGTCCAGCGCGGACTCGCTCACACTCCAGGCCGAGGACTCGGAGGTACGGGTGCCAAAGCGCCCGGGGAGGACGCGCGCCTGGGCCGCGTCCACCAGCAGGTCCTGCACCTCCACTGTGCCGAATCCCGTCGTCCAGCGCACGTCCGTCAGCAGCTGCTGCCCGGGTTGGGGAACAGCGGCGTGCAGCTGTTGAGGCAGGTGCAGGGGCTGCCGGCCGACCGGCAGCAGCACACCTTGCTCGGGGAGCAGGCGAACAGGTTGGGCGCCTGGACCTCCACGGTCACGACCGAGGGGGGCCGCCAGGCCTTGCGCGTCGCTTCGGTGGCTAATGCCATACGTGGATCCTCGCGGTGTTCGCGGCGGCGTCATAGCCCACTGCGATCACGTCCGGCAGCCCGTCTCCATTGACGTCTGCCACGGCTGCCCGGGCGCCGTTCAGGCCGGGGGACGTGAGCCTCGCCTGGTTGAAGCCGCTGCCCGCCAACAGCCGCTGGCCCTCGGCCGGCACCTCCGTCGTCGCACCCAGGGAGCTGCTGCCCGGGGCGCCCTGGCCGAAGAAGAACCACAGGCTGCGCGCGGCCGCGCTCGCCTCGCCCACGAGCAGGTCCAGCTGGCCTGCCGCGTCGCCGTCCAGGTTCCCCGCGGCCAGGACGGAGCCGAACGCGGTGTTCGCGCCCACGGCGCCGCGGACGATGACATCTGCCGTCAGCCCGGAGGCGGTGGCGTCGCGGTACAGGCGCACCTCGTTGGCCGCCGCCACGCTGAGCGCCAGGTCCACCCCGCTGCCGCCCACGAGGTTCACACCCCCGAGCGCCGCAGTCCCGAGGCCGAGGGGATCGAACGCGCTGCCGCCGTTCACCGTGGAGGCGTAGGTTTGGAGTACCGGCGTGCCGGAGCCGGTGTCGTAGACGGACTGCGAAGCGCCGCCCGAGAACAGCTGCTCTCCCGAGACGAGGTACACCTCGTTCAGGTTCGCGGAGGAGGCCGCGAGCGTGAACTCCGGTGCACCGCCCCCGGTGATGTCACCCACCGACACGCACCCGGAGTTCACCCCGAAGGACGTGAAGTCAAAGCTCGCGTTGTCCGGGCCCAGGATGACCCGGTCTGCGTTGGCCACCGTCAGCTGGGTGGTGGTCCCCGTGGGGGCGCGTCCGAAGAACAGGTAGTAGGCGCCGGGGAAGCGGGTGAAGGTGGCGTCCATGGCGAACGGGTCTGCGATGAGCACCTCGCCCAACCCGTCCCCGTTGAGGTCCGGGATGACCGAGACGCTGGCACCGCCGAGCGTCATGCCCGGGTCACCGGTGATGATGAAATCCGGCGCCGCGCCGGTGCTCACCGGACCGGCGTACCCCATCACCCGTCCCTCGAAGCCGGTGGGGCTCCCGGGCGCGCTGTAGTTGAGCGCTGCCACGAGCAGGTCCGCGCGGGTGTCCCCTGCAGCACCGAGGAAGTTCCCCGCCGACAGGCGGTAACCGTAGTTCTGCCCCGCCGAGGGGGAGGGTGGGTCAATTTGCGTGACGCTGGACGGCACGCCGCCGTTCACGCCGGTGTAGACGAAGACCGCGCCCTCGCCGCCGTTCGCGTTCTCCGCACCGATGATGATGTCGTTCGTCCCGTCCCCGATGACGTCCGCCACCGCGAGCGGCAGGCCCGACTCGCCGCCCGAAGCCCCCGTGAGCGGGAGCACCGTCGCGGTCCACTCGTTGGTCAAGGTGGCCGGCGCGGCGAAGGCCGAGTAGTTGCCCACCTCGTCCACGGCGCGCACCGAGACCGAGTACGTGGTGAGCGGCGGTACCGCGAGCGTGGCGGACGTGCCGGCGAGCAACGCCCCGGTGTGCTGCTTGAACTTCGTGCTGTCGAAGAACGAGGCCTCCGTCAGGGCCGGGTTGATGGCGTTGGTGGTCCACCGCAGGTCGTAACCCGCCACCGCCCCGGACGAGGTGTTCGAGCCGTCGTCGAACACCGCCGCCCAACTGGC
>JBDLRJ010000352.1:0-2992 GCA_039800145.1 Pseudomonadota bacterium
TGCCCGAGAGGCTGAAGGGCGCCGTCGCCTGGGTGGCCGAGAGGATCGTCGTCGGGAGTGCCACGTCCGCACCGCCGGGCTCGAAGACGTGGACCACGCTGGTCTGCTCGAAGCCGCTTCCGCCGAGCTCCAGCGTGAGTTGATCACCCTGCAGCGCAGACGTGGGCGTCATCTGCAGCAGCACGGGCGGATTGGGGTTCACGGTGAAGGTGAGCACGTTGGACACCTTGTTCCCGCCGTTCACCACCGTGACGGGATAGGTGCCGGTGGCGACCTGCGTGAGATCCAACGGGGCTGCGACCAGGTCCGTGCGGGTGACATAGGTGGTGGGGAGCGGCTGGCCGTCGAAGCGCACCACGCTCGTGGTGTCGAAGCCCGTGCCGCGCAGGAACAGGGTCAGCTGGGCGCCCGGTCTGCCCGAGGCGGGCGCGAGCGTGGTGAGCACGGGCGTGGTGGGCACGACGGTGAACGGGACCGAGTTCGAGTACGACAGCCCGTCGTTCGTGAGCACCACCGCGTAGCTGCCCGGCTGGAAGTTGGCGAGATCCAGCGTGCACTCCAGCGCAGTGGGACCGAGCGTGTGCGTGGGAAGGCCGAGCGAGGGGACGCCGGGGCCCGAGATCTTGCAGCGCGTGCTCGGGTCCGGGAGGAGGCCGGTGCCGTCCACGCGGACCGTGAGCACCTGTCCCTCCACGCCGGAGTTCGGCGTGATCTTGGAGATGAACGGCACGGCGGGCGTCACCTGGAGCGACACGGCGTTGGAGATCACCTTGTCCGGGTTCACCACGCGGAGTTCCAGCGTGCCCGGCTTCTCGTGCGAGAGATCGAGCGTGGCGGAGAGGCTGGCGCTCGTGGCCACCGTCGCGGTGGCAGGAACCGGCCCCTTGGCGCCCAGCACCCGGACGGTCGCGCCCGGCTGGAAGCGCTCGCCCGTGACGATGACCGTGCCCGGTCCGCCCTGCGGAAGCTGGGTGGGGCTGGTGCCGGTGATCCACGGCGCGATGGCGCCCGACGGACCGCACTGTCCGTCCACGCAGAGCTCCCCGGCTCCACACGGTGCGTTGCAGGCGCCGCAGTGGAGGGGATCCTGGTCCCGGTCCACGCAGGTGCTCCCGCCGCAGCGCTCGCAGTTCACCGGCGTCCCGCCGTCCCCGGTCCCTGCGTCCGCGGGCAGCGTGATCCCTCCATCGCCCGCGTCCCCCGGCGAGCAGAGCCCCTCCACGCAGCGCTCGCCCGCGGGGCACGGGGCAAACGCCCCGCACGCCACGGGAGGCAGGCCCGCGTCGGTGGTGACGGGAGGCCGGGTGGCGCCGCAGGCGGCGAGCACGGACGAGATCACGGCGAGCAGCGCGGTCCGACCGCCCGGGGACGGGCTGCTGCGGCGGCGGGCCCGGCCGAGCGCAACGAGCGCAAGGAACGGGAAGAGGCCGGCAGGTGAGGTGGACGTACAGCCGCAGCCGCCCTCGCCGCGGATGCCCCCGCCGTTGCCCGTACCGCCGTCACCCGCCCCGGTGCCCGCGTCTCGCACGCCCGCGTCCGGGGGCTCGAGTGGGAGGAGGCCGGCGTCCTCGGGCTCACCTGCGTCCGTGCCCCCATCCGTGCCGCCGTCCGGGCGCAGGCCGCCGTAGCACTGGCCCCCCACGCAGGTCCCCACGGGGCAAGTGATGCCATTGCACGGGTTGTCCACGCAGCGGCCCTGCTCGCACACCTGCTTCGGGCCGCAGCCTACGCCCGCACAGGGATCCGGCACGCAGCTCCCCGCGTCACAGGCCTGTCCCGTCCCGCAGGTGGTCTCCGCGCATGCATCCGCCACGCAGAAGCCGTCTGACTGGCAGGACTGGCCCGCAGCACACGGGCGGAAGGCGCACGACTGAACGCAGTCCCCGTCCCGGCAGAACGTCCCGGCAGGACACGTCACGCCCAGGCAGGGATCTTCCACGCACGCGCCGTTGCGGCACAGCCCTCCGTCCGGGCAGCCGCTGGCGTAGCAGCCGCCGCCGGTGCACAGGCCGCCCGCGCAAACAGCTCCCGCGCCACACGTTACCGAGGCGCAGGGGTCCACGCATGCGCCGCCCCGACAGGCCTGGCCGAGCAGGCACGTGGCCCCGCCTCCGCAATCCGTGGGGACGCAGTGGCGCGAGGGATCGCAGCGGAAGCCCTCCGGGCAGAGGGTGAACTCGTTGGAGCACGGGCTGGGGACGCAGACGCCGCGCACGCACTCGTGGAAGGCGGGGCAGAGCGGATCGTCGTCCACCGCGCCGTCGCAGTCGTCGTCCAGTCCGTTGCAGAGCTCCGCGCCGGGGAGCACCTGGCCGGTGCACGTGCCCCACTGTCCGTCCGCGCAGCCCTGGGTGCCGGGACGGCACAGGCCCGTGTCCGCGGTCAGGACGGGCCCCGTGTAGCAGGGCTGCACCTGCCCGCCGCTGCACACGTCACACACGCCGCCCTCGTTGAGTTGTCCGTCGCAGTCGTCGTCCAACTCGTTGCAGGCCTCGGTGGTGGGGAGTACCTGTCCCACGCACGCCCCCCATGCACCCGCGGCGCAGGCCTGGAGCCCGCCCCGGCAAGGGCCCACGCCGGCCGTGCCCACCGCGCCGCCGTAGCAGGGCTGGGTGGCGCCGTTGGGGCAGCCGCAGCCCTCGTCCACCTGTCCGTCGCAGTTGTTGTCCAGGCCGTCCCCGCACTGCTCCGCGGCGGGGAGAACCTGCCCGGTGCAGGTTCCCCACTGTCCCCCGGTGCAGGGCTGGGTGCCTGCGCGGCACGCGCCGACGCCTGCAGTCCCCACCGGCCCCTCGTAGCAGGGCTGGGGCGCAAGATCGTCCAACTGTCCGTCGCAGTCGTCGTCCGAGGCATTGCAGATCTCGGCGGTGGGCTGGGTCTCGGCCGCGCAGGCTCCCCAGGTCCCCGCGGCGCACGCCTGGATGCCTCCCGCGCACGCCCCCACGCCGAGCGTTCCAGACGGTCCCCCGTAACAGCTCCGCGTCACGCCGTC
>JBDLRJ010000353.1:0-6755 GCA_039800145.1 Pseudomonadota bacterium
GTGCCCCGCACCGCGCCGGCGACGCCCGCGGGCTTCACCGTCGTCAACGTCTCCAAGGGGAACCAGCTCTCGTGGAACTCGGCGACCGGCGCGCTGTCCTACAACGTCTTCCGCTCGACGGACGGCATCACCTTCACGCTGCTCGCCTCGGGCATCACCACGACGACCTACTCGGTCACCGGCCTGACCCCCAACAGCACCCACTACTACCGGGTGCAGGCCTCCAACCTCGGCGGCGTCAGCGCGCAGTCGGCCTCGGTCATGGGGACCCCGCTGCCGTGATGGACGCCCAGGCCCTCCAGGGCTGGAGCCCCCGTGCAGAAGACTCCGGCGGTGGCGGGTATCCGCTGCCACGCCCACAGGGCGGTCACCGAGGCGCGGTCCCAGGCGCGCGCCGGCTGCGCTTCTCCACGCATGGCAGCGCGGCGCGCGGGTGCTAAGCACGGCTGTACGCACCGGGCCGCACCGTGAGCACCACCCGCACCTTCGACCGTCGCATCCGAGAGTGGTTCCCGCAGCCGCTGGCGGCGGCGTGGCACCGGGTGCTGCTCGCGCGCGAGCCGCACGAGCGGGTGCAGCGGCTCGCCGCGTTCGACGAGCTGCTGCTGCGCTTCGGCGCCCTGGTGCTGCTGCAGGACTACCTCCGGGGTGAGCCCGCCGCGCCGGTGGAGGGGCTGCTGCCCCACCTGGACCGCCCGTCGCTCGGGACGTGGATTGGCCTGTGCCGGGAGCTGGCCCGCGCGCTCGTGGGCCGAACCTCGCCGCCGCCTTTCCACCCGGCCGCCGTGGCGTGGGCCCTCACGCCGAGAGAGGGCGGCACCGGGGGGCTCCAGCCGCTCGAGGCCTGCGCCAACCTCCGCAACGAGGGGATGCACGGGGCCGCGCTCACGGCCGTGCAGGCCTCCGCGCTCGCGGAGGAGCTCCTCGTCGAGTCCCGCCGCGCCCTGGAGGCCATGGGCTGGGCCTCCGCGGTCCGGCTGCTCCGCGTGGTGGACGGGGCGCGGACGCGCGAGGGGACGGAGCGCGGCTCGGTGCAGCTGTTCGCGGGCAGCGAGCCGCTCCCGGAGCCGGTGCCCTGCGAGTGGGCCGCGCCGCTCGCGCACGACGCGCTGTACCTGGTCTCGAGCGACGGCGCGCA
Source organism: Pseudomonadota bacterium (assembly GCA_039800145.1). Lineage (GTDB taxonomy): Bacteria > Myxococcota > Myxococcia > Myxococcales > Myxococcaceae > VGRA01. Next base: position 1,139 of record JBDLRJ010000353.1, read on the forward strand.
GCTCCTGGATCTCCACCCGTTCGCCGCGCTGCTCCACGTCCCCGCGGCACACCTCGAGCGCATCCACCTGCTCAAGTCCGTCCACAAGGGGCGCAAGCTGCTGCTCTCGGACGAGGAGACGGGGCACCGCGAGGAGCGCCTCCTGGACGGGGTCTCCGGGGAGGAGGCGTGGGCCGCGTGGCTCGCGGCGCGCGCGGAGCACAGGCCCGCGGTGTTCGCGGAGTCGCGGGCCGCGGCCCTCTGGTCCTCCACCCGCGTGCGCTCGGACGATTCGCCGACGGGGACGGTCATCGGCGAGCGGTTCGAGGTGATCGAGGTGCTCGGCCACGGCGGGATGGCCACCGTCTACCGCTGTCAGGATCTCCGCTTCGGCGAGCAGTGCGCGCTCAAGGTGATGCGCGAGGGGCTGGCCACGGACCCTGCCTTCCGAGAGCGCTTCCGCAGGGAGATCGAGACGCTCCGGGCGCTTCGGCACCCCGGCGTGGTGCCCGTGGAGGACGCCTTCGAGCTCGACGACGGACGGCTCTGCCTGCGGATGCCGGTGGTCTCCGGGGGCTCACTCGCCGCCCAGGTGGTGCTGGGCGGGGCGCCCCCGGAGCGCGTGCGGGCCTGGGCGCGCGAGGCGTTCGAGGTACTCGCCTACCTCCACGCGCAGGGCGTGGTGCACCGCGACGTCAAGCCCGGCAACCTGCTGCTCGACGAGGAGGGCCACGTGCGGCTCGCCGACTTCGGCGTGGCCTTCCGCCCGGAGGACGTCCGCCTGACGCGCACCATGGAGTCGGTGGGCACGTCCGCCTTCATGGCCCCCGAGCAGCGTCGCGGGGACCGCGCGCTCAGCGGCAAGGTGGACGTGTACGCGCTGGCGCTGGTGCTGCACGAACTGCTCACCGGGCGGCTGCCGCTGGGGACGCCCGGAGAGGGCCTGAGGGGGCCGCTGGCGGAGTTGCTCCGCGCGTGCGGGCGGGAAGATCCCCGGGACCGGGCCACCGCGCAGGAGGCCCTGCTGCTGCTCTCCGCGTCGGACCCGTCTGCGCCGCTCGTCGCCGCGCTGGCGCCGAGGCACGGGCTCCGCCGCCACCGCGCGGTGCTCGCGGCCGGGGCGCTGGGGCTCGCGGTGGCAGCGTTCGCGGGGGTGGGGCTGTGGGCCTCGTCGCGTGCGGCCTCGTGCGGCAACGGGCGCATCGAGGCGGGCGAGACGTGCGACGACGGCAACGCGCTGGACGGGGACACCTGCTCGGCGCGCTGCGAGCCCGAGTGGGCAGCGTTCGCCGGGGGCTCGCTCACCCTGGGCTACTCGGAAGAGGAGCTGGACGGCGGCCTCCACCTCGCCGCCCCGAGCCGGCGCACGCCGGAGCAGCTGCTCGCGGCGGCGCGGTTCGCCACCCCGGCGACGCCGGTGATGCTCGCCAACTTCGAGATCATGAAGACGGAGGTGTCCCGCGGCGCCTTCGCCACGTTCGTCGAGGACGGATCGGAGGGGCGGCTTCGCCGCGAGCGCAGGAGCGCCGATTCCCAGGAGTGGCACCGGCAGCTCATCACGCGCGCGCGGGCCGAGGCGCAGAAGAGCGGCGAACCCTGGCGGGACGAGAGGTCCACGTTGCCGGTGCTCGTGTCCCAGGAGTGGGCGGTTGCGTATTGCGCGTGGGCGGGGGGCACGCTGCCCACGGAGGCGGAGTTCGAGCGGGCGGCGCGCGGCCTGGGCAAGGGGCGCACCTTCGCGTGGGGAGACGAGCCGCCGCTCCCGGGCGACTGCAGCCGCCTCTCCGGATTCTTCGTGGCCTCCACGCAGCCGCAGGCCGAGTTCAACTGTGGCGGCAAGCGTGCATCACCGGTGGGGAGCCGCCCGGCAGGGTGCACGCCCGAGGGCGTGTGCGATCTCTCCGGCAACGCGGACGAGTTCGTCCAGAGCGGCCCGGTGCGCTGGGTGCTCGACCCGAACGCGCGCGGGGACGGGAGGGCGCGCTACGTGCCGCGGCTTCCCGGCAAGGTGATCACGGCTTCGCTGAGGGACGAGTTCCTGCGCGACTGCGTCCACCTGAGCGTGGAGGATCCCTTCGGCCTCCGCAGTGGCGCCGTGTCGGATTGCGTCGTCCCGGTGGGCGAGTTCCAGGTGCCCCCCTCGCCGCCCATTCCGCGCGCCGAGGCGCTCTTCGTGGTCCGGAGCGGCAACTACGACGACAGCCTGCCGGTCTTCTACCAGGCCCGCGCCCGCTACCCGCTCTTCCCCCCGGACCGGGCGTGGGGCTTCCGCTGCGTGCACCACCCCTGAGCGGCGGACCGTCCGTTCACTGCCGCGTCCAGCGCTCCATCCACCTCACCTCGCCCACGTCCAGCGGGAGCTGCCCGTGGCCCGCCGCTGCGCCCTCCGCCGCGCACGGCCGCACGCGTTGCCGCACGTCGTCCCGCGGCTGTGCCTCGAGCGCGCGCTGCACGCACACGCAGCCGCCGCGTGAAGGACGGCAGCTCGCGTTGCCCAGGGAGAGCTCTGCCGGGAGCCCAGCGCAGCGGTCTCCGCCCGTGACGCAGGCGGCGGGGAAGGTGAGCCGGAAACGGGTGCGGAGCGTGCCCTCGGCGTCCGTGACCGCTCCATGCTCGAGCCGGACGGCTGCCGGGGACCGCACGTCCACCTCCAGGGTGGCCGTGGGGCAGCGCGCGCGCAGTGGCTCGGAGGGAGTGGCCTCGACGTTGAGCGCGGGCCCCACGGCGTAGCGGCCATCGCCCACGGCGGCGCACCCCGGACCCGGTGCCGGCACCGTCACGCTCCGGCGTGGGCTGAGCCCGGTCACATCCAGCACCTCGCCCACCGTCGCGGGACGCCCCTGTGCGAAGGCCCCGGGGGCGTGCAGCGCGAGCAGCAGCCCGAGCAGCAGCGGAGCCCCCGTCCGCGCACGCCGGCGGAGAAGTCCGAGCAAGACGAGCGCACAGGCCAGGACGGGGGCGCCATCTGCAGCGGAGCACCCGAAGGCGCGCGAGAGGTAGGGGCGCGTGAAGTCCTGGGACGCGAAGCCGAGCCAGGGCGCGTCGCAGTAGGCGTTCTCGCGCGTGCAGGTGGCAACCGCGGGGGTCATCCAGCGGTCCAGCACCACGTCCACCGCGCCGGGCCGTCCCTCCAGCAGCTCGTCCCCGAGCGCTGCCACGAGGAAGTCCAGGGACGCGTCCGCCGCTGCCTGGACGAGCGGGGCGTTGCCCACGCCGCACGTGTCCAGGGTCTGCGAGTGCGGCAACCCGTCCCGCGACTCCACGAGCGAGCCGTTGATGGCCTCCACGTAGTTCATGACGTGGAAGACGCGCTGGTGCTCCGCGTCCCGCAGCGAGTGGGCGAAGCTGTCCTGCACCGCGTGCAGCGCCTGTCCGAGGTGGAAGGCGGGGGCCCACGCGGACACGGGCACCGGGCCGTAGTGATCCAGCACGGCCTTGACCGTGAGCAGCTGCTCGGGGCCGGGGCGCTGGAGCCGCGCGCGCGCCTCCTCCACCTGGGAGCGGATGAAGGCGCGGGCCGCGGCGAGCGCGCGGGCGTTGCCGTCCGGCCCATCGTCCGACGGGTGGCGCAGCGTGTGCGGGGCCTGCGCGTCCGGGTGGGCGTGGACCACGCGGATGTTCTCCAGGTCCGTGAGGGCGTGGCCCTCGGCGTCCGGGAAGCGGACGCCGAGCAGCAGGCTCACGAGGACGAGCCGCTCGGCGTCCGACTCGGGCTGCAGCTCGTAGGTGCGCGCCAGGTCGTCCGCCACCTCGCGCCAGGGTCCGTCCGCCGGCACCGGCACGCCGTCCATGGGCAGGTCCACCAGGTACCGGCTCCAGGCGTAGAGCGCGAGCGACTCGTGGCAGGGATCCGTGAACGCCGTCCGCAGCGCGAAGCCGTGGGCCGCGGGCGCAGCGCACAGCAGCAGCGCGCAGAGCAGGGCGCCCTGTCTCACCGGGAGGCCCACTCCACGGACAGCAGCGTCCGGTACTCGAGCTGCACCAGGGGGATGCCGCCCAGCACCGGGGCCACGATGGCGGCGGTCAGCGGATCGAACTGCAGCGTGAAGCCGCGGGGCAGCGACCAGCGCAGCCCCACCGGGCGGACGTCCACGAACATCCCCGTGGTGCCCGGGGCGTCCAGCACCGTGCGGAACAGCAGCGTCGAGGTGCCGAGCGCGAGCGCGGTGCGGCAGCGGCCGTCGGCGAAGTGGAGCTCGCCCCCGAGCCCGACGTTCAGGGCGCCCGCGTCGAACCCCTGCGCCGCTTCCACGCCGCGCCAGGCGTTCTGTTCCACGTGCAGGAAGGCGCCCCAGCGCGTGCCCCGGATGCCGCCGCGGACCCCGTAGCCCAGCGTCGCCGTGGCGAGCGAGCGGTTGGGGACATCCGAGAGGAGCGAGCCGTGGACCTCCACGGCGGCGAAGAACGCGCGGGGAGGCGGAGGCGCAGCGGGACCGTCCGCCGGCGCGGCGAGCAAGATCCACGACATCCAGCTGGCAAGCGACACCGCCACGGCGCGACACGCTACACGCGCGCACCGGGGGCTGGAAGTGGTGCCCGCCCGGTTGTCCGCGGGGCGCGGACGTGGACTACGCTCCCGCGTCGCCGCATCCACCACGTGGTTCGAACGGGGGAGTGACTCTTACATGGAAGCCTTCATCGCATTGGTGTTCGCCGCCCTGGCGGGCATCTTCTTCCTCTATTTCCTCGTCACCCGCTGGGTGGTGAACGTGGGGCCCACCCAGATTGCCATCACCGAGCGCCGCTTCCTCGGGAGAGAGCTGGCGGCCGGACGCGTTTTCGCCACGCAGGGCGAGGTGGGCATCCAGGCGAGGTTCCTCGCCCCGGGCCTCCACTTCATCCCGTGGCCGTTCGTGGCGGTGGTGGTGAAGTCGGAGTTCGTCACCATCGGGTCGGACGAGCTGGGCATCGTCACCGCGACGGACGGTGAGCCCATGCCGGCGGGCCGCGTCTTCGCGGAGGACAAGGCGGGCGAGGCGCACGACAACTTCCAGGACCCGGTGGGCTTCCTCTCCCAGGGCGGCGTCCGCGGCAAACAGCTGCGCTTCCTCACCAACGGGACGTTCAAGATCCACCCGAAGCTCTTCCAGGTGCAGAAGATCAAGAAGACGCGCATCCCGGAAGGGTTCATCGGCGTGGTGACGGCGGCGGACGGCGAGGCGCTGGGCATGGGCCAGCTGCTCGCGCGCAGCGTGGAGGGCCACGGCAACTTCCAGCAGGCGGAGGTGTTCCTGAAGAACGGCGGGCAGAAGGGGCCGCAGATCGACTTCCTGCGCCCCGGCACCTACAACATCTTCACCGACATGTTCCAGGTGGAGCGCGCCGAGGCGCTCAACATCGCGGAGAACCAGATCGGCGTGGTGGAGGCGAAGGACGGCCGCTCCATGGCGCGCAACGACGTGGTGGCCGCAACGCCGGATATGAAGGTGCACAACAGCTACCAGGACGGGCAGGCGTTCCTCACCGCGGGCGGGCTGCGCGGGCCCCAGGAGTCCGTGCTCCGGCCGGGCCGGTACTACGTGAACCCGTTCCTCTTCAGCGCCACGCTGCGGCCCACCACCATCATCAAGCAGGGCGAGGTGGGCGTGCTCATCTCCAACGTGGGCAAGGAGCCGGACGAGCTCATCGTCGAGGGCGA
>JBDLRJ010000354.1:0-11051 GCA_039800145.1 Pseudomonadota bacterium
TCCCTGACCCAGCTGCTCGGCCCCACCGAGCCGACGGACGTGAAGATCGGCACCATCGTGGACCAGCAGGACGTGCCGCTCCCGGCGGGCGTGTTCCTGGCGTACGACGTGAACTCCATCAAGCCCAACGTCTCGGCGCAGGGGCTGGCAGGCGTGTGCACCAAGGCGGACGGGACGGCGGACGAGGACGCCATTGCGACGGGCAGCTGCGGGACGCGCTCCGCGTGGGCCGTGGCGGGGGACGTGCCGCTCTCCGAGCTCTCCGGTGCGGCCTCTTCGCTGACCGGCGGCCTGAGCGGCATCAACTTCGGGCAGCTGCTGTCGCAGCTCCTCCCGGTGTTCCGCCGGTTCAACTCGTCCGTGGTGCGCGACGTGCAGTTCACGCTGAAGGACTCGCCCAAGGACAACGGCGGCCGCGCGGACTTCAGCGCGAACACCCCGGCGGAGATCGACGCCCTCGTGAAGGACTTTTCGGCTGCTGACCACGACTTCCAGCAGATCCCGCTCGGCTTCAACTTCGCGGTGAAGTTCGGGAACCTGCCGTCCTTCAAGGGCGCGCCGGTGGACGGGCTGATCCTGCTGGGCGGCGCGATCGTGCCGGGCCGCGGCGTGGTGCCGCTGGGCCTCGGCGTGGGGGTGAACAGCAACGGGGACGCGCAGGTGGACAAGCAGGGCCAGTTCCCGTCCGCGGGGCTGGTGGGCCTGCGCATGGCCCCGGCGCACCACGGCCTCGAGGGCAGCACCTACGGCATCGTGGCGCTCGGCGCTTCGCTGAAGAGCGCCACGGACTCCACGGCGGGCGTGGGTGGCTCGGCGCTGTTCGCGCGCATCCCGGAGAACAAGCTGGTGTTCGACCCGAAGGGCGCCACGCCCGTGGACCTCTCGGGCCAGTCGTTCCTCACCATCCCCGAGGGCGCGAAGTACAACTTCGTGAACGCCACCTACCAGGGCATCCCGGGCCGCAGCTTCCGGTTCACCACCGCGCCGAACCTGGCGGGGGCGAGCGTGCTGCGGATCACCTTCTACGGGTACGACGAGAAGCGCTGGATGGTCTTGGCCAACCCCTCCGACTTCGCGACCACGTCCGGCGGCTTCACGCTGCCCGCGCTGCCCTCGGGGATCACGCAGGACCGCACGTTCCAGAAGGGCACGGGCACCGGCGAGCGCGGCGACTTCACGGTCCAGACGGTGAAGCTGCAGACCGAGGCCGGCGCGGACCTGTCGTTCAAGGATCTCGTGGAGAACAACGGCACCAACGCGGACCGGATGAACGACTTCGCGCGCGCCTTCGCCATCTACGGCTACGCGCGGCCCGAGGTGAAGTGGGAGACCCCCACCTCCGGTGGCACGGCCTCCGTGGGCAGCGCCTTCAAGCTGACCATTGCCAACTTCCGCATCGGCACCGACGCGGCGACGGCGGATGGCTCGGTGGAGGTGTCCTGCGGACAGGGCGCCAACAAGTCCGTCGTGGTCAGCGCGTGGTCGGACCAGGAGAAGGGCGAGGTCACCGGGACGCTGCCTGCCGGCTGCACCGCCGGCACGCAGACCCTGACTGCCACGCTGCTGGACACGCAGGTCCCTCCGCAGCCGCTGCAGCCCGCGGCGGCCTTCACCAACCCGGTGACGCTGCAGTAGTCAACGTCGTCGGTTGAACGCAGCGCGGGGTGACCCCACACGGGCGCCTCGCGCTGTGTCGTTTTCGGAGGAGAATGGCGCGCATGGCACTTCCCACCCTGGACATCAACAACGCGCTCGCCGCCTCGGCGGGCGCGGGCGGACTCGCCCCGGAGCAGCTCCTCTCCCTGGCCCCGAGGGTCCGCGCGGCTCACGGCGCGATCTTCGGAGCGCGGGCGGCGGGGAAGCTCCCGTACCTGGATCTCCCCACGGACCGCGCTGCGGCAGACGCGGCAAAGGGGCTCGCGGCGGAGCTCGCGGTGCACGAGTCGCTCCTGGTGCTCGGGATCGGCGGGAGCAGCCTCGGGGCGAAGGCGGTCTTCACCGCCCTGTGCCACCCGTTCCACAACCTGCTCCCGAGAGAGCGGCGCGGCGGGCGTCCGCAGGTCTTCTTCCCGGACAACTCGGACGGCTCCAGCTTCGCGGGGCTGCTCGAGGCGGTGTCGCTGGAGCGTTCAGCCGTGGCGGCCATCACCAAGAGCGGCGGGACGGCGGAGACCTGGGCGCAGCTGCTGCTCGTGCGCGAGCGGCTGGGGGCGGAGGCGGCACGCCGGCAGGTGGTGGCCGTCACGGATCCCACGAAGGGGGCGCTGCGCGCGGTGGCAACGGCGGAGGGGTGGCGCACGCTGCCGGTTCCTCCGGGCGTGGGCGGGCGCTTCTCGGTGCTCACGGCGGTGGGACTGCTGCCCGCGGCGGTGGCGGGCGTGGACGTGGACGCGCTGCTCGCCGGGGCGGCGGACATGGTCCGGCGGTGCGACGAGCCGTCACTCGAGCGCAACCCCGCGGCGATGCTCGCGTCCGTGCTCTACCTGTTGGACACGGCGCACGGGCGGCGCATCCACGTCTTCATGCCCTACGCGGACGCGCTCCGCGAGACGGCCGACTGGTTCGTCCAGCTGTGGGCGGAGAGCCTCGGGAAGCGGCCGGACGTGGGGCCCACGCCGGTGCGCGCGGTGGGCGCCACGGACCAGCACTCGCTGCTGCAGCTGCTGATGGAAGGGCCGCAGGACAAGGCCACGGTCTTCCTGCGCGTGGAGTCACCGCGGGCGACGCTGGACATTCCCCGCGCCACGCCGGACCAGCCGGACGTGAAGTACCTGGGCGGACACACGTTCCATGGCCTGCTCAACGCGGAGCAGGAGGCCACGGCCGCGGCGCTCGCGAAGAACGGCCGCCCGTCCGTCGCGCTGTCCCTTCCGGGGCTGGACGCGCACGCGCTGGGCGGGCTGCTGATGCTCCTGGAGCTCGCCACGTCCTTCGGCGGCGAGCTGTACGGGGTGGACCCCTACGATCAGCCGGGAGTCGAGGCCGGCAAGCGCTACACCTGCGGGCTGCTCGGGCGGCCCGGGTACGAGGCGAGCCGGGACGAACTGCAGCGCCGTCCAGCGGCGGACCCGCGCTGGATCCTGCGCTGAGCCGGGCGACGCTCAGCTGAACGGCGTGCTGCGCTGGGCGACCAGGTCGTCCAGCATTCCCTGGAGCGTGGCCCGCGTGAACTCGGTGCCGCGTTCCACGCGCGACGCGAGCGGCTCGGAGTCCGTACCCAGCTCCGAGGGGAGCAGGGGCGCGGCGAAGCGGATGTGCCAGCGGGCCGGCAGCGGAAGGGGCCCGGCGAGCGGCAGCCACGGCAGGCCCACGGCCTTTGCCGGGATCCGCGCGAGCAGGGGGGAGGTCTCCTCCGAACCCACGATGGCCGCGGGGACGATGGGGACGCCCGCCTCGAGCGCGACCTTGACGAAGCCACCTCGGCCGAGCCGCTGCAGTTGGTAGCGCTCGGAGAAGGGCTTGCCCGAGCCGAGGTCACCTTCCGGGAAGACGATGAGCGGCCTGCCGTCCCGCAACACGCGCAGCGCGTTGTCCGGGCTGGCGCGCAGCGCGCCGAGCCGGTGCAGCAACGGCCCGAGGAAGGCGGCGTGGTAGACGGCGTCCTCCACGAGCCAGCGCGCGTCGGGGAGATCCGGCCGCTCGCGCTTGAGCGCAGCGTGGAGCACCGGGCCATCCACCGGGAGCACCCCCGCGTGGTTGGCGACCACGAGGAAGGGACCGGTGGGAAGCTGCGACGCCCCTTCCACGCGAACGCGCCAATAGTGATCGTAGAGGAAGTCACCGAGCGGGCGGACCTGCTCCACGAGCTGGTCGTCCCGCGTCAGCCCATCCACCTCGGGGGCACGGGTGAATCCGAGCCCCGCCTTGATCAAATCCACGAGCGCCGTTCCCGCCGAGCGCCGCGGGGATGGAAGGGGCACGGGCGCCTCCGTGACCCGTGGCGCCTGGGCAGGCGCCGAGGTCGCCCCAGGGGTCGGACCGGCTGTCTCTGCCGGAGAGATCGGGGCGACCGCCTGCAGCTCCTCGTGGGAAGCGGGGGAGGCGCCATCGCTCGCGCCCGAGACTTCCCGCCCTGAGTTCTCCTCCCCGACGGCGGTCGGTGGGGCCGAAGTGAGCGGTGCCGGAGGCGGAGCGGAGCGCCCTCGCCGCACGCGGCTCGGGCCACGGGCGGGAGGCTTCGCGGCGGAAGCCGGGGCACGTGACTCACCCGACACCGGGGCCTTCTTCGGCGTCCGTCCACGCGCAACCGCGGAATCTCCACCGCTGCGCGCATCCTTCACGTCACCTCCCGGCAGAGGTCCCTTCTTGCGTTGACTGCCGGGCGTCCCGGTTTCGGCTGCCGGGCGCTCACGCTGCGCAGCCGCGGCTGCCTTCACCGCTCCCCCGGAGCGGGTCACCTCGCCCGACGGTTTCCCGGAAGCCCGCGTCGAAGCACCTGCTGCAGGCTTTCGCTTCTTGTCGGGGCGCACGGCCTCGCTCTGCTGGCCTGCGACTTTGGGCGAGGCCTTCGCCCGGTTCGCCGCCTTCCCCGCAGGCTCGGCAGGTGCAGCGGAACGCCGGAAGGGATCATGTCCGAGAACGCCCATGGCGAGGTCGCTTAGCGCACTGGCGCGCGGTGATCCAAGGGGTGGGCTAGGGTGCCTGCGCCATGTCGCGCGTCGCCCTGCTCCCTGACGATCTCATCAACCAGATTGCCGCCGGCGAAGTGGTGGAGCGGCCGGCGTCGGTGCTCAAGGAACTCGTCGAGAACGCGGTGGACGCGGGGGCGCGGACCATCCGGGTCGTGCTCTCGGACGGTGGGCTCGGCCGGGTCCGGGTGACGGACGACGGACACGGGATGTCCGCCGAGGACGCCCAGCTCGCCCTGCAGCGCCACGCCACGAGCAAGCTGCGGGACCTGGAAGGGCTCTCCCGGATCGTGACGCTGGGGTTCCGCGGCGAGGCGCTGCCCTCCATTGCGTCCGTGTCCCGCTTCGAGCTGCGGACGAGCGAGCCCGGTGCCCACAGTGGCGCCTGCCTGCGCGTGGAGGGCGGTGGCCAGCCGCTCGTCGAGGAATCCGCTTCCGTGGGCGGCACCGTCATCACGGTGGACGATCTCTTCTTCAACACCCCCGCCCGTAGGAAGTTCCTCAAGCACGCGCGGACGGAGCAGTCGCACGCGGAGGAGGCGCTGCTGCGCGTGGCGCTCGCTCACCCCGAGATCGGCTTCTTCCTCGAGGCAGACGGCCGGCCGCTCCTCACCAGTCCCGCGAGCGGAGACCTGAGGGACCGGGTGGCCGCCGCGCTCGGGACGGAGGTGCACCCGCACCTGCTCGCGGTGGACGAGCGGCGGCTGGGGCTCCGCGTGCAGGGCCACGTGGCGAGCCCCGAGTTCACGTTGAACACGCAGAAGGGGCTCTACACCTTCGTCAACGGCCGCTTCGTGCGGGACCGCGGGATGAACCACGCCATCCAGCGCGCGTTCCAGGACAGCCTCCCCCCGGGGCGGCAACCGGTGGCGGTGCTGTTCGTGGAGATGGATCCCCGCGAAGTGGACGTGAACGTGCACCCACAGAAGCTGGAGGTGCGCTTCAGCGACCCGCGGAGCATCCACGAGTTGCTCGTGTCCGCGGTGCAGGCGGCGCTCGCCCGCGCGCGGGCGGCCCAGGAGACGGCGGGAGTGCCCAGCGCCGCGGCCGCCCCCGAGTACGCGCTCGCCGTGCAGCGCTTCCTGGACCGGGCGCGAGAGGGAACGTTCCAGCCGCGCGCAGAGGATGCCCCGCTGTTCCCTGCCGCGGCAGGCGTGGTCTCGCCTGGCTTCGGCCAGCTGCGGCCCGACTTGAACCAGGCCCCGCCGCCTGGGTTCTTCGACGGGCTCCGGGTGCTGGGACTGCTGGGGCGCAGGTTCTACGTCTGCGAGGCTCGGGGAGGGACGCTCGCCGTGCTGGATCCCCACGCGGCGAGGGAGCGGCTGCACCTGTGTGCGCTGCGCGACCGCGTGCGCGGGAAGGGGAGGGGTGGGGCGGCCGGGCTCTTCTCGGCGACGGTGGAGGTGCCCTCGGACCTGGCCCGCAAGATCCTCCAACGGAAGGAGTCCCTCTCCAGGCTGGGGTGGGAGGTGGACGACTTCGGCGGGAACGCCCTCTCCGTGCAGGGCGATGCACCGGAGTTGGCCACGCTGGATCTCGCGGAGATCCTCGGCTCCCTCGCGCCGGTGCTGCCCCCGGTGCAGGACGCCGATCCGGAGTCCTTCAACGCGGCGTGCCGGTTGCTCGCGTGCGCTTACGCGGGACACGCCGAGCACGGGCCCACGGGCGCGCTGCTCCAGGGGCTCTTCCAGGAGTTGGACCGGGCGGACTTCGCGAGCCCCGCGCGCCACGGCAGGCTGGTGCTCTCGGAGATCCCGCTGCTGGAACTCCAGCACCGGGCGGACGCGACGAGCGGTCCGGAAAATTGACGCCTCCCCGGGCAGGCCTAGCGTGCGTGCTACAGCCATGTCCGATCCGCTTCATTCCCGTCCCGACGCGAGCCCGGTCCCGGTGTCCTACGCCGAGAAGACGATGGCGTCCCTGCTGCAGCTGCACACCGAGCTCATGGAGGAGAAGGAACGCCGCGTGGAGCTGTACCGGAGGCTGGTGGAGAAGGACGAGGCGCTCGCGGAGCTGCGCTACCAGGTGAAGATCCTCGAGGACCGGCTCCGCAGGGCAGAGGGGCCGTCCCAGCCCCCGCCCCCGTCCGCTTCCCCGGTGGTGTCTTCGCCCGTCGTGACCGGGGCTGCGACGGTCACAACAACGGAGGCGCCGGTGGCCGTGCACAGGGAGCCGCCCCCGGCCCCCGCGCCTGCGGCAAGCACCCTGGTCCGGGCCGGCTCCCCGCCCGCACCGAGGACGGTGAACCGCCCGTCCCGAGAGGGTTGGCGGCAATGGTGAGGGCGATCGCCGCGGCGCTGCTGCTGTCCAGTGCGGCCCCGGCGGTCGCTGCGGGAACGGGCGTGGCCGGGCGCGGTGCCATCCGCCTGCTGCCCGGTTGGCACCTGTCCTGGGACGACCCGTTCCAGGCGAACGCGCGCGCCGTCGGCATCCCACTGGGTTACCCGCGTGAAGGCGGACCCGGCGGCTTCGCAGGGTTCGCCTACGGCGCCTCGGATGACCTTGAGCTGGGGATCGACTTCTACGGCGCCTTTCGGCAGTTCACGGTGACGGGGGACCGGCCGCTCACGTTGGGCGCCTACGGGCTGATCCCGTCTGCCCGCTGGGTGCCGGTCGCAGCGTCCGACGGCGGCATGGAACTGCATGTCCAGCTGGGGCTGGGCCCGGTGCTCGCCAACGTGACCGGCAACGCGCAGGTGTCCGGCGAGTCCGTGGCCACGGGCCTGCTCGGTGGAGCCGGGGTGTCGTGGCACGTCACGGACACCTGGGCGTTGTCGCTCGAGTACCGGTACCTGTTCGCCCGGCCGGCGGCCCCGAAACCGGTCGGGGGCACGGTGGGGGCGGGCGGCCATTTCCTCCTGGTGGGGGTGGCCTGGCACACCGCAGGGCAGGCGCCCCGGCAGGTCAGGATGGACGGTTTCTAGCGCCCGAAATGGGCTCGGAGTCTCAGGGGTTCGCAGCATCCACGGAGAGGAGGAGCGCCATGGCAGACGAGTCGAAGCCGGTCACTTTGGACGAGCTCAAGCGCGAGGTGATCGAGGGCCGCAACCTCGTCATCAAGACGGACAACCTGCTCAAGACGCTCCACGCGGAGCTCAAGCAGGTGGGCAAGCACCAGGAGGAGTTCGAACGGCGCCAGTGGCGGAGCTCCGCCGTGGCGTACGGGATCTTCGCGGCGCTGGCCTCGGGCGGTGCGCTCCTCTGGGCCAACGCGCGGATGGACGGAACGGAGGCGGAGCGGGGCCGGCTCGAGCGGCAGGTCGCGGATCTCCAGGTCGCCGTGGACACGCTCAAGTCGGACGGCAGCGCGGCGCGGGCCGCGAGCGCGCAGGCGGCAGACGCCTACCGGATGATGACGGTCCTGCCGGGGGACGAGCGGCTGAAGGGCGTGGACCAGCTGGCGAAGCTGGATCTCACGCGCGTGACTGCGCTCGAGCGGAAGGCGCTGGAGGACCGTGCCGAGGCGCTGCGGCGCGAGGTGGGGGCAGCAGCACTGGAGCGCGGCCGGGCGGCCTACAAGCGCAACGACTACGCCGCCGCGGTGGTGGACCTGGGGCGCTACCAGGCCATGTCCCCGTCCGCGGAGCAGGGGCTGGAGCTGGACTCCATGATGGGCGTTTCCCTGAACCAGCTGCGGCGGCACAAGGAGGCGGTGCCGCTGCTCACGCGCGCCGTCCGCGAGGACCGGAAGCGGAAGGGCCGGGACTGGTCCATGCTGCTGCTCGCCCAGAGCCTGGAGATCTCCGGCGAGCCCGAGAGGGCGCTGGAGGTGGCGCGCGAGGCCATTGGCCAGTACCCCGAGAGCGAGTACCTGCCGCAGCTGAAGTCCCGCGTGTCGTCTGCCAAGCGGGCGCTGTCGGACGGTGGCGTGCCGGACAGCCCCCCGGCCGTACCCGAGCCGAACTGAACTGCAGCCGCTGCCTTGAACGGCGCAGGGGGGGCAGGTAAGGCTGTGGTGCGTGTCCGTTCCCCCCGAAGCCGACCCGAAGGACCCCCGATTCCGGCGTTACCGCCAGGCGATGATCGGGCTCTACACCGTGCTGACGGTGGTGTTCTGCCTGCACCTCATCGTGAGCGTGGTGCGGAGCACGCAGGCCATGACGTTTGGCCGGGAGGGGGGCGCCGCGGCGACGCGGTCCGCGGCAGAGTGCAGCAGCGGGCTGCGCGCGCTGTGGCAGGAACTCGAGACGCAGCGCGGACAGATGGCGAGCGGCAGGGCGGTGGACGCCGAGCAGGTGTTCCTCGCGTTCCGGGCGGGGTGGTTCCCGCGGTTCCGCGCGCTCGAGGCTGCTTGTGCACCCGGGAGGCCTCCACAGGAGGCGCTCTTCGCGGACGTGGAGCGACTGGCGGACCTCTACACCACGCTCGCGGTCCGTTATGCCGGCGAGGCTGGTCCCACGGTGGACCGGGTCCGCTCGGGGCTGGACGCGCGCTGACGCCCCACGTCACCGCGTGGGGAGGATGACCTCGTACCGCCCCGCGGTGTCTGCCACCGTCTCGGCGAGCAACACCGCGCTGGGACGGCCCTCCACGCTGGTCACCCGGTAGAAGCGCACGGCGGCATTCGCCATCCTTTGGCCACCCGCGGAGACCGCCCCGCCGACGCGCCGGCCCCGCGAGAGCCCGAGCGGCGTGAGCTCGAGAGAGCGCTCGACCTGGTCCCGGAGCGTGAGGAAGCGGCTCACGCGCGGCAACAGTGGATCGGCCGGGAAGATGTCCAGCCGCCAGCTGCCGGGATCCAGCAAGAGCTCCCACGCGCCGTCGTCGCCGGTGCGGGCCTCGGCGCCGGGGTTCGGCAGGGGCAGGCCGTCCACGGGGGCCACCGGGAGGGCCACGACCCGGGCGGCGGCAGCAGGCGTGGTCCCGTCCTCTCGCAAGATTGTTCCACGAACGGCGATCCGCTCGGGGCAGGTGACGTCACCGAGCTCCGCGTCCTCGGCGGACACCACCACGGAGCGGCGGTGGAGCGCGGCGCGCGCGTCCGGGGGGGGGAGCACCGTGAGCCGGAGCGGCGAGTCCTCGGGAGAGGCGAGCGACTTCACGGTGAACGTCCCCTCGGCACGGGTCAGGACCTTCTCCGTGGTGAGGGTTCCGCCGCCCTTCACCAGCCCCTCCAGGTAGACCACCGCGCGCTCCACGGGCACACCGTCCTGCGCCAGCACGCGGCCGGTGACCTCGAACGGCTCGCCGAAATCCCCCAGCTCCAGCGGCTCGCGCAGCAGCTCGGACGTGGAGAGCTCGAACGCACGGCTGGGCACCGCGGCGGTGCCGTCCTTCGGCGTGGCCATCAACAGCACGGACGAGAGCGTCCGCGCTTCCGGGGCGAGGTAGAGCGTGAAGTCCCCGGTGCTGCCCAGTTGCCCGGACGAGACAGGGACGCGCTGGCTCAGGGGCGCCTGGGTGAGCGGGTGGAGCGCCTGGATCTCCACCACGGTCGCCTGGACCGCCACGCCCCCGGACTGCAGCAGCCGCCCGTCCACGCGGAGGAGATCCAGCGAGGCGGGGAGGTGGAGCACGAGATCGCGGGTCTGGCCGGGTTGGATCTCCAGCTCCGGGAGGATGAGCGGCGGCAGCGAGGTGTCCTGCGCGGTCACCGAGAGCGTGTACACGCCCGAGGCCACCGGCAGGCGGAAGGTGCCGTCCGTGGAGACGCGCTGCAGGGACTGGCGCCGCCGGAGGCCGGGGATCACCGTGCTCTCGCCGGCGAAGGTGAACGTCACCGGGGACGCGTAGGGGAGCGCGATCGGCTCCGGGTGGAGGTTGGCGTGGTTGATGAAGCGCTCGAGCGTCGCCTCGAACGCGCTGGGCGCAGGGATCTCCACGTCGAACGTGCTGCGGAGCTCCTTGATGGCGAAGTCCTGCTCGAAATGGCCCGTGGCCAGGCTGGGCGCAACGACGAGGGCGAGGTTCCGCCCCGGGTCACCGCACCCATCCGGGAAGCAGACGGCCCCGGGGCCGCACTCGGCGTCTGACTGGCAGGGCGGCAGGACGGGCCCCCGCGTGCCGAAGAGCGCGTCGCAGCCGGCGAGCAGCAGCAGGGCGAGCGGGACGAAGCGGGGCATCACAGGCAGTCCCCCGGCACCGTCTTCACGAACCAGGTGTGCATCACGGCGAAGGAGGTGTTGACGGGCCCGCCGTCCACCACGACGCCCACGGGCCGAGGCACCGGGCGGCGGCCGGACTGGAGCGGCTCGTCGGACACCACCACGTCCACGGCATGGTCCCCCACGGTGAAGAGCGGGATGCCCACCTGGTCCGCGCGGAGCGTGAGGCTGGCGCTTCCCCGCACCGTGCCGGCCCCGGTCCCGGTGATGACCGTGCTGCCGTAGCTGACGTCCGGGTTGCGCTCGTAGTCGATGAAGAACGAGACGTAGAGCGTGTCCTCGGCGTCGGGATCTTCCGCGTAGGCAATGAACTGCTGCT
>JBDLRJ010000355.1:0-3412 GCA_039800145.1 Pseudomonadota bacterium
AAGACCGAGTGGGACTTCGTGGAGGCCCCCTCCATGATGCTCCAGGAGTGGGCGCAGAACGGCGAGGCGCTCGCCCGCTTCGCGCGCCACCACGAGACGGGCGAGGCCATCCCCGCCGCGCTCGTGCAGCAGATGGTGGCCGCCAAGGAGTTCGGCAAGGGGCTCCACACCCGCCGCCAGATGTTCCTCTCGGCCGTGAGCCTCAACTACTACAACCGCGCCCCGGGGTTCGATCCGCTGAAGCTCGCCACGGAGCTGCAGCAGAAGTTCCTGCCGTTCCGCCGAGAGATGGTGGAGGGTACCTACTTCCCGCTCGCGTTCGGCCACCTCGAGGGCTACTCGGCCATCTACTACACGTACATCTGGTCCTCGGTCATCGCGAAGGACCTGCTCACCGTGTTCGACCAGGAGGGCTGGCTCAACCCTGCCCCCGCGTCCCGCTACCGCAAGGCCATCCTCGAGGCCGGCGGGAGCGACGACGCAGCCAACCTCGTGAAGGCCTTCCTCGGGCGCGAGAGCAACTTCCAGGCGTACGGCCGCTGGCTGGATGCCCAGCCGGTGGTGCCCGCCCCCGCGGCGAAGGCCCCGTAGCCACACACGGCCACACGCACGCCCACACGCGGCTTCTCCGGGGGGACTCGACTCCGGGCCACCCGCGGGAGCAGACTTTCCCGTGTTGGTACTTCTCTCCCCGGGAGCGTCTCGTGAGCGTGCTCATCCCCGCCCTCATCGCCGTCGCAGGCGCCTGGCTGCTGCGTCCGAGTCCCGCCCCCGTGCCCGTCCGCACGCGGGACGGCTCGCGCCGCACGCGCTGAGCGGCCGGCATGTCGCTGCGTCCGTTCGCGCTCGAGCGCTACTTCGCGCAGCACGAGTTCTCGGCCCGCTACCTGCTCGGCTCGAGTGACCCGGAGTCCATGACCGTCGCGGGGCTGCTCGCGCTGGAGCCCGGCGCGCGCGCGCGGCTCGAGGACCTGTGGCTCGGCTACACGGAGACGGCCGGCGCCCCCGCGCTGCGCGAGGCCATCTCCGCGCGCTACGCGGGCGTCAAGGCCGACCAGGTGCTCGCGTGGACGGGGGCGGAGGAGCCGGTGTTCGCCTTCATGTCCGCGATCGTCCAGCCCGGAGACCACGTGGTGGTGCACGCCCCCTGCTACCAGTCCCACGCGGAGGTGGCGCGCGCGCGCGGGGCCACGGTGACCGAGTGGCGCGGAGATCCCACGCGGGGGTTCGCGCTGGACGTCGCAGGGCTCGCGCGGCTGCTGCGCCCGGACACGCGCGCGGTGCTCGTCTCCGTCCCCCACAACCCCACCGGCTTCGTCTTCTCGCCCCCGGACTGGACGGCGCTCGTGGAGACCGTGCGCCGCCACGGCGCGTGGCTCGTCTCGGACGAGGTGTACCGCGGGCTCGAGCATGCACCGGGAGGCCCCCTCCCCGCGGCGTGCGAACTGTCCGACCGCGCGCTCTCCATCGACGCCGTCTCCAAGTCCATGGGGCTGCCGGGGCTGCGCATGGGATGGTCTTGCACGCAGGACCGCGGGCTCCACGCGCAGCTCGCGGCCTTCAAGGACTACACGACCATCTGCAACGCCGCCCCGAGCGAGCTGCTCGCGGAGGTGGCGCTGCGCCACGCAGACGCGCTCCAGGCCCGCTGCCGCGCGCTGCTGGCCCAGAACCTGGAGGCGCTCTCGGGCTTCATGCACCGCCACGCGGACACCTTCGCGTGGCAGCCGCCGCTCGGGGGGACCACCACCTACCCCGCCCTGCGCGCGGGCGGCGCCGAGGCCTTCTGCGAACGGCTGCTCCGCGCGCACGGGCTGCTGGTGGTCCCCTCCACGCTCTTCCACGACGGGGACGGGCACGTGCGCCTGGGCTACGGCCGCGCCCACTTCCGCGAGGCGCTCTCCGTCCTCGACGCGGCCCTCAGCGAAGCTTGAGCCGAAGCACCACGCCCTCGGCCCCGAGCAGGCGCACCTTCGTGGCGAGCCCTCCGGGCGCCGAGAAACCTCCCGGCCGCCCCCCCGCTGCCAGCACGCGGTGACAGGGAACGACGAGCGGCAACGGGTTCCGCGCGAGCGCCTGCCCCACTGCACGTGCCGCACCGGGCACGCCCAGGCGCGCCGCCAACTCCCCGTAGGTGCAGGTCTGCCCCACGCCCAGCCCGCGGGCAGCCGCGTAGACCGCGCGGTGAAAGGCCGGGACACCGGAGACATCCACCTGCACGTCGTCGTAGCGCTGGGGCTCCCCGGCCCAGTGGCGCTGCAGCCGCTCGAGGAGGGATGCAACCCGCGGAGGCACGTTCCGAGCCGTCTCGGCCTGTCCCGTTCCCGGCCATCCCACGGCACGGAGTCCAGCGGACGTCACCGAGGCGAAGGTCCAGCCTCCAACGGTCGCAAACGGGTAAGTGCCAACCTCGTAAATTCTCGCGTCGCCCACTGGACGGCCGCTGACAGTTGGCACAGACTCATTCTCCTTCCACATTGAAACCATTAGAGAGAATTGATGACGTACCCCGCGCCTGCAGTGCTCGTCGTCGAGGACCAGTTCGATCTCCTGCACCTGGTCCTGGAGCTCCTCGAGAAGGCAGGTTACCGAGCCCGCGGCGTGGCGACCGGGCGAGAGGCGCTCTCCCAGCTGGAGCGTGCACCGCCCGATCTGCTCGTGACGGACGTGGGGCTGCCGGACGTGGACGGGATTGAAATCACCCGCAGGGTCAAGTCGAACCCGGGTACACGCCACATTCCCGTGCTGGTGGTCTCGGGGCATGTCGACGCAACGGCCAGTCCCGCGGCCCTGCTTGCAACGGGGGCGGACGCCTTCCTGCCCAAGCCCCTGGACCTGGCGGATCTCGAGTCCACCGTCGCTGCGCTGCTCAGCGGCCTTCCAGGACGCGGTCAGCCTCCTGCTCGAGCCCCAGCAGGTTCCCGGTGAGCCTCGCCCAGCCCGCGGTGAACTCCGTCCGGGCCCAACCGGCCTCCTTCGTGAACGCCACCTCCACGTACCCCAGCGCCGTCTTTCCGCGGAAGTAGTCCACGCGCACGCCCACCTCGGGCTCACCTCCGGCAGGGGCCTCGCCGCGCCCGAGCAGCTCCGCGGTGGCCAGCCGGAACAGACGGTCGTGCCAGTTGCGCGCGAAGTCGTCCAGCTTCCCGGCGTCGTCGAGCAGCCGGACCGGGCTCCCCGGCTCGCCGCGAGAGACCTGGAAGGCGCGCGTGCGGCCCCCGCGCGTGACGCGCAGGCCGTCGTAGTCCTGGGTGTTGAAGGCGTGAAGGCGCCGGTCCACGAGGCGCGCCCCCCCCGCGTCCAGGTCCGTGATGATGCCGCCGCCCAGCAGGTAGACCTTCCCGGTGCGCGGATCCCTCAGGTACGGGGACGTCAGCCCCAGCGTGGATGCGCCCACTTCCCAGCGCACCTC
>JBDLRJ010000356.1:0-3789 GCA_039800145.1 Pseudomonadota bacterium
CGGTGGCCTTCGGGAGCGGTGAGCTCTCGGTGGGCGTGGAGGAGTCCGTGGGCCGGCGGACCAGGACGGCATGGCCCCGCGAAGAGCGCGCACTGCACGAGCTGTGGGCCGAGGTGGACGAACTCCACGCGCGCGGGGAGAACACGCTGCAGGCGCGCGAGGCGCTGCACCGCAGGCTCGGCATGGCGCTGGCGCCGCTCGCCATTGCCCTGGTGGGGACACCGCTCGCGGTGCGCAGGCGCGAGGGGGCGCGGGCCCGCGCGGTGCTGCTCGCGCTGTTCTCCTACGTGGCCTACTACGTGCTCCTGCAGCTGTGCTCCAACCTCGCGCTGCGCGGGCAGGTGCCGCCGCCGCTCGCGGGGCAGCTGCCGAACCTGGCCTTCGCGGCGGTGGGCGCGGTGCTCGCGTGGCGGCTGGTGCGCCGGGGGACGGTCTCGTGAGCTGGACGCTGGCCCGCTACGTGGCGCGGTCGTTCCTGGTCCACGCGGCCGGGATCCTCGGCGTGGTGCTCGCGGTGTTCCTCGTCACGGACTTCGTGGACCGGGCGAAGATCTACGTGGGCGAGAACGTGGTGCACGACGTGGCGGTGCTCTACGGGTGGAAGGCCCTCGTGGTCATCCACCAACTCGGGGCGGGCGTGCTGCTGCTGGCCGCGGGCGCGACCGTGTCGCTGTTCCGCAAGCGCGGAGAGCTCACCGCGGTGGGGGCGCTCGGCTTCGGGCCGCGGGCCCTCTACCTGCCCGTGGGGTTGCTCTCGCTCGCGCTGTGCGCGGGCCTCGTGGCGTTCGACGAGTACGTGGTGACCCGCGCCTCGCGCGAGGTCGAGGAGATCACGGTCCACCGGTTCCACCGCTGGGGAGACTGGCGCTTCTTCTTCTTCCCGAAGCAGTGGTTCCGGCGCGGAGATCTCGTCTTCCACCTCCGCGGGGGAGACGCGGACCGCGGCTTCGAGAACGTGACGGTGTACGGGCTCGGCAAGGACTTCACCCTCGCCAGCCGCGTGGACGCACGCCGGATGGAGCACGTCCAGGGCACGACGTGGCGGCTGACGGACGTGAAGCTCCGCGCGTTCCAGGCGGACGGGAGTTCCACGCTCGAGTCACACCCGGAGCTGCTGCGGGACCTGCAGGCAGGGCAGTCCGGCCTGCGCGTCCGGCTCGGGAGACCCGAGCACCTGAGGATTCCCCAGCTCCTCGAGCAGGTCCGCACGCGTCGAGAGGTGGGCTTGCCGGTGGAGGGCTTCGTGCTCGGGCTGCACAACCGCTTCGCCTACCCGCTCGCGGGACTGCCCGCGGCCCTGCTCGCGGTGGGACTCGCACTTCGCCCCGGCCGGAAGGGCCACCTCACCACGGCCATGGTCGAGGGCCTCGTCGTGGCAGTGGCGCTCTGGGGGCTCATGGTGGTGTGCCGGACGCTCGTGCTGTCCGGGAGGCTGCCGCCCCCGGTGGCGGCGTGGCTGCCCGTCCTCGTGCTCTCGCTCGCCGCGGGCCTGCTCTGGGCCCGGTACGAGGGGCGCGGCCGCGCACGCGGCTGAGCATCCACACTCCCCCACGCCCTGCCTTGACTCCGCCGTCCTCCGGCCTGACGCTCTGCAGTCGTCGTGATGACAGGAGCAGACATGCAGATGCCCTCCCGTTTCCTCGCTGCCTCGGTGTTCATCCTGTGCCTGGCCCAGGCGGAGGCGGACTCCACGAAGCGGATGAACGAGTCCTCCGAGGATGCCTTCGCCGAACTGGACCGGACGCTCACCCTGAGGTTCACGGACGCGCTGACCGGGAAGCCGGTGCCGGACGCCGTCGTCCTCTTTGCAGAGTCGGAAGGGCGCACGGACGCAGACGGAGCGGTGCAGTTCCCCATGCCGGGTGAGCTCGGCCCGGGCGAAAAGGAACTGGAGGCCACGTTCCGCAAGTCCGGCTACGTCGCCACCCGCGTGAAGCTGCGCTTCATGGCGGGGACGATCTTCGCCAACCGTTTCTCGGTGACGCCCACCCTTCCCCCGGGGCGCGTGCGGATCGTGCTCGACTGGGAGGGGACGCCGCGGGACCTGGACGCCCACCTCGTGAAGGAGGGCGCCTGGCACATCTCGTTCCGCAACCTCCAGCAGTTCGAGGACCTCGCATTCCTCGACCGGGACGACCGGGACGGACACGGCCCGGAGACCATCACCGTGGCCCGCCTGGATCCCCGGGGGACGTTCCGCTACTTCGTCCACGACTTCACGAATGCCGGTTCTCGCACCGGCAGCGGACTCGCCAACGGCCGGGCGCGCGTGCGGCTCTACACCGAGGCAGGCTTGCTGGACGCGTTCGACGTGCCTGCCTCGCTCGTGGGGGACCGGTGGGAGGTGTTCAGCATCGTGAACGGCCAGGTGGTCCGTCCCGGAACGAGGTAGGGAAGCCCCCGGTCCCCTAACCGGCCGGCCCCTCACGCATCTGGATCGCGGACGAGTGACGCGCCGATGTCCCGCCGGTAGTGCATTCCGTCGAAGCGCACCCGGGACAGCGCTGCGTACGCCGTCCGCTGTGCAGCAGGAACGTCCTCCCCTACCGCGCAGGCCGTGAGCACGCGGCCCCCCGACGTCACCACGCGCCCTCCCGCTTTCTTCGTCCCGGCCTGGAACACCTGCACGCCCCCGGCGACCGCCTCGAGGCCGTGGATCTCGTCCCCCGTGCGCGGGCTTGCCGGGTAGCCCGCGGCGGCCGCGACCACCCCCACGGCAACCCCCTGCCGGGTACGCAGGGGCCTCGGCGACAGGTTCCCCCTGGCACAGGCGAGGAGCAGCGGGAGCAGGGGCTCGTCGAGCATCAACAGGATCACCTGCGCCTCCGGATCTCCGAACCGGCAATTGAACTCGAGCACCTTCGGCCCTGACTGCGTCAACATCAGTCCCGCGTAGAGCACGCCGCGGAACGGGATGCCGCGCCGCTTCATCTCGGCGAGCGTGGGACCCATGATCTTCCGCCCCACCTCCTCGAGCGCCGCGCCATCGAGTGCGGCCGCCGGACACACGGCGCCCATCCCGCCCGTGTTGGGACCGGTGTCCCCGTCTCCGACGCGCTTGTGATCCCTCGCCGGGGGGAGCAGCGCGTAGCGCTCTCCGTCGCACAGCGCCATGACGGAGAGCTCCTCGCCCTCGAGCCGCTCCTCGAGGAGCAACGTCGCCCCCGCCTCGCCGAGCGCCGCACACGCGCGGACGCCCGCCACGGCCTCCTCCGCGGACCCCGCCACCACCACGCCCTTTCCTGCCGCGAGCCCGTCCGCCTTGATGACCACCGCCCCGCGCGCACCGGCCCAGGCCTCCGCCTCGGAGGCATCCGTGAAGAGGCGGAAGTCCGCCGTGGGAACCCCGGCCGCACGCATGATCTCCTTGGCGAACGCCTTGCTCCCCTCCAGCTGTGCCGCCGCCGCCGTGGGACCGAAGACGTCGATGCCCGCGCGTTGGAGCGCATCCGCCACCCCCGCCACCAGCGGGGCTTCGGGCCCCACCACCACCAGCCCGATGCCGTGCGCCCTGCACGCCTCCACCACCGCCGGGCCATCCGTGGGCGGCAGCTCGAGCAGCGTGGCGAGCCGTGAAATGCCGGGATTTCCGGGCGCCGCGAAGAGGCGGCCCACCGCGGGATCCTGCTTCAGCTTCCAGCAGAGTGCGTGCTCCCGCGCACCTGCCCCCAGCACCAGAACATCCGTGGCCATGGCCATCCTCTCCTCGGCGTTCGTCCGTACTGCACGCCGGTCACGCCCGTCGTCCTACCTCAACCGGTCGGGGCGGGCGCGGCATCACGTTCCCCG
>JBDLRJ010000357.1:0-5672 GCA_039800145.1 Pseudomonadota bacterium
AGACCGGCAGCGAGGGGGCGCCGGGGCCCACGTCGTTCACCGCGCGCAGCCGGATGGAGACGGACACGCCGTCGGTGAGTCCCGTCACCGTGACCGGCGTTCCCGGCGTGTTGCCCTGCGGGATGGCCGTCCACGGGCCACTGTCCACGCTGGACTCGTACGAGGTGATGGGCAGGCCGCCGTCGTAGGGCACGGTGAAGGCCACGGAGGCAGAGCCTGCGAGCGGCATGGCCACCAGGTGGGTGGGCGCGTCCGGCTCGCGCACCGGCCGCGGCGTGACGAAGACCACGGTGGAGGCTGCACCTGCCCCCACGGCGTTCACCGCGCGGAGTGACACGCCCACCTGGGTCCCGTTCTGCAATCCGGTGATGGTCACCGGCGAGCCCGGCGTGGCCTGCGCCACGGTGCTCCACGGACCCGAGCCCACGCTGTACTCGTAGCGGAGGATGGTGCTGCCACCGTCGTAGGGCACCCCAAAGCCAATCACCGCGCCGCCGTCTGCCGGGCGCGCGCGCAGGTTGGTGGGGGCATCCGGCACGCGGGGCACGAACGGCGTGACCTCCACGGGGAGCGAGGGCTTCCCCGGCCCCACTGCGTTCACCGCCCGCAGGCGAACGTTCACCTTCACGCCGTTGGTCAGCCCCGTGACCGTCACCGGAGAGCCGGGCGTGGCCTGAGGCAGGGCCGTGAAGGCGCCGTCGTTCACGCTGGCCTCGTACTGCGTGATGGGGCTCCCGCCATCGAACGGTGCCGTAAAGGCAATGGAAGCCTGCCCGTCTCCGGGAGTGGCCTGGAGCTGCGTGGGCGCATTCGGGACCTTCGGGCCCTCGGGAGGAGGCGTCCAGGTGTACACCTCGGAGGGATCCCCCCTGCCCGCCGCGTC
The DNA here is from genome assembly GCA_039800145.1 of Pseudomonadota bacterium. Lineage (GTDB taxonomy): Bacteria > Myxococcota > Myxococcia > Myxococcales > Myxococcaceae > VGRA01. Next base: position 884 of record JBDLRJ010000357.1, read on the forward strand.
CTCCGCAGCAATGACGATGCGGTGTGACACGGAGGTGTCCAGCTCGGGGAGGGGCATGGGCGGACCGGTCACGGGCTGCTCCGTCCAGTCCCCGTCGTCCAGCTGGGACCAGTACGTCGTGATGGGGCCGTTCACCAGCTCGGGAGGCGTGAAGTCGAGCGTCAGCGTGCCATCCACCACCGAGGCCTGCAGCGCCGTGGGCGGCCCGAGCCGGGCCCCGCCGAGGATCGTGAAGGTCCCGGGGTAGAAGTTCTCCACCCGTTCCGTCACAGGGCCTGGGGTGCACCCCAGGATCTCATCGTTGAGCATCGGGTAGTTGTCGCAGTTGACGTCGACAGTCCGGAATGCGGTGACCGGGCACTTCGTTCCGGGGGTGAGCCCGGTGGGAATTGTCCCGGTGACCGTGGTGAAGGCATCTCCCCGGGCGGCGAAGGCCGGTTCACCCACCACCTCCTGCGTCCCCTTCCCGGAGAACCCGGTGTTCACAAGCGGGACGTTGCAGACCCTGATCTCCAGGGAGTTCCTGCTGTCCCTGAAGAACATCCCCTTCAAGGTGACCGGGGTGCCAACCACGCCCGACGTCGGGGTGATGCTCGTGGCGAAGGACAGGGACGGAGGAATGGGACTCGGTAAGTTGCAGCCCGCGAGGAAGGTCAGGGCCAACAGGAGGCGAGCGATGCGCGCGTGAACGGGGATCATGGCGTGAACTCCAGGCCGACGGCGCCGGCGTATGACTGGAAGTTGGGCGACCCGGTGAGCTCCACGCGAGCCCCCCAGTGAGCCGTGACGGGGATGCGCAGCCCTGCGAGCACACCCCACGTGGGGAAAGGCTTCAGCAGCGTGTCCAGCTTCGCCCACGCCAGGCCCACCCCGGTGCCAAGGTACGGCTGGATCCACGGGGACTCGAGGCGCACCACCGCGAGTGCCGAACCGACCGGCGGCATGGAGACAGGGACCTGCTCGGAGATGCCCACCCGAGCGGCAAAGGCCACGGGCCACGCGGTCTTCAGCCGGAGCACCGGGAGATCGGCAGACACCGTCAGCAGGGGCCCCCCTGCGGTCAACGGCGCCAGGTTCAGCCCGAACGTCAGCCCCCGCGACACCGATTGAACGGCCACGGCGTCCCCCGAGGACGAGGCCTCCTGCTCAGCCGCTCGCGCTGGACTGGCGGCGAGCGCTGCGACAACTCCCATGCCCCACAGGTGTCTCATGCAGGACCCTTTACCGGAGTATGACCAGACCGACCAGCGGTCCGCAGCGCTCGAGACCGGAAAAAACCACGCCTTATCGCAGGCGCGCACGCCCTGCGGACCTTTCCCAGCGCCTGGCACGGCTGGGCCCTCGCCACATCCCTTTGCCGCCTCCCCGGCTTTGCGCTACGACCGGCGACCCTCCCGAGACTTCACATGCCCAACACCCCTGAGACCTTCCTTTCCGGCGGCAACATCGACTTCATCGAGGGGCTGTACGCCCGGTACCTGGCGGACCCCCACTCGGTGGATGCCTCCTGGCGCGAGTACTTCCAGGGACAGGGCGCGGGCGGGCTGCCCATCTACACGGAAGTGTCCGGCCGCCCGGCCCCCATGCAGGGCAAGGTGCGCAACGGCCACGCGGGCGCCGTCGCGGTGACGGGCACCGCGTCCAACGCGCAGATGGCGCTGCAGGCGCGGGTGGACCAGGTGGTGTACGCCTTCCGCCTTCGCGGACACCTGGCCGCCAACATCGATCCGCTCGGCCGCGGCCGCCCGCCGCTGGACCACGTGGCGGACTACGGGATGGTGAAGGACAGCCACTTCACCCCCTCGGAGCTGGAGCAGGTGGTGGACACCTCCAGCGCCATGACCGCGCCCACCGCGCGGCTCAAGGATCTTCTCCAGCACCTGCGGAACACCTACTGCCGGAGCATCGGCGTGGAGTTCATGCAGATTCTCAACTCGGACGCACGGCGCTGGCTCGGGCGCACCATGGAGCTGGGGCAGAACACCACCGCGTTCAGCAAGGCGGACGCGAAGGTCATCTACGGCAAGCTCTGCCAGGCGGACGGCCTGGAGACGTTCCTCCAGACCAAGTACCTCGGCGTGAAGCGCTTCTCGCTGGATGGCGGCGAGAGCCTCATCCCCATGCTGCACGCCTTCATCGAGCAGGCCTCCGAGCTGGGCGCGCGGGAGGTGGTGCTCGGCATGGCCCACCGCGGCCGCCTCAACGTGCTCACCAACATCATGGGCAAGGGCGCGGACCAGCTGCTGGCCGAGTTCGAGCACCAGTACGACGCGAGCAAGTACCTGTCCCGCGGTGACGTGAAGTACCATCAGGGCTTCTCGTCCGACCACGTGACGGCCACGGGCAAGAAGGTCCACCTGTCCATGGCCTTCAACCCGTCCCACCTCGAGGTGGTGAACCCGGTGGTGGTGGGGCGCGCGAAGGCGAAGCAGGACCGCGCGGCCGACGCGGCGGGCAGCGTGGTGGTGCCGCTGCTCATCCACGGGGACGCGGCGTTTGCGGGCCAGGGCATCGTGCCCGAGACCATGAACTTCGCCCGCATCCACGGCTACTCCACGGGCGGCACGGTGCACCTGGTCATCAACAACCAGGTGGGCTTCACCACGGACCCGGAGGAGGGGCGCTCGTCTCTCTACGCCACCCAGATGGCGCAGCTGCTGGACATCCCCATCTTCCACGTGAACGGGGACGACGCCGAGGCGTGCGTGCACGTGATGAAGCTCGCCACCGAGTACCGGGCGAAGTTCAACTCGGACGTGGTCATCGACCTGGTGTGCTTCCGCCGCTACGGCCACAACGAGGCGGACAACCCGGCCTACACGCAGCCGAAGATGTACGAGCTCATCAAGGCCAAGCCCTCGGTGCGCAAGCAGTACGGCGCGCAGCTTGTGCAGCGCGGACTCTTCACCGCGGAGGAGGTGGAGGCCCAGTGGCAGGCCACGCTGCAGGGCTTCAACGACGCGCTCACCCGCGTGAAGGCCACGCCGGCGTTCAAGGAGGTCAGCTACCTCGAGGGGCTCTGGGGCCGCTTCAAGGGCGGGGCGGACGCGGGCGTGCCGGACGGCGAGACGGGCGTGGCGGAAGGGACGCTCACCGAGCTGCTCAGGCAGCTGGCCGAGGTGCCGGCGGACTTCAGCCCGCACCCGGACGTGGTGCGCACGGTGCTGAACGTCCGCAAGGAGCAGGCCGACGGCAAGCGCAAGCTGCAGTGGGCGCCGGCGGAGATGCTGGCCTACGCGTCGCTGCTGCAGCAGGGCGTGCGGCTGCGGCTCACGGGCCAGGACGTGGAGCGCGGCACCTTCACGCACCGGCACGCGGTGCTGCGGGACGTGAAGACGGGCGGGAAGTTCAACTCGCTTTCGCGCTTCGCCCGCACGGAGGCGGAGGCCACGGTGCTCAACAGCCCGCTGTCCGAGATGGGCTGCCTGGGCTTCGAGTTCGGCTACTCGCTGGACTACCCGGACGCGCTGGTGGTGTGGGAGGCGCAGTTCGGTGACTTCGCCAACAACGCGCAGGTCATCATCGACCAGTTCATCGCCGCGGCGGAGGCGAAGTGGAGCCGGCTGTCGGGCCTCGTGATGCTGCTGCCCCACGGCTACGAGGGCCAGGGGCCGGAGCACTCGTCGGCGCGGCTCGAGCGCTTCCTCGAGCTCTGCGCGCAGGACAACATGCAGGTCTGCTACCCCTCCACGCCGGCGCAGATTTTCCACCTGCTGCGCCGCCAGGCGCTGCGCCCGCTGCGCAAGCCGCTCGTGGTCATGAGCCCCAAGTCGCTGCTGCGCCGTCCGGGCGTGGAGTCCACGCTGCAGGAGCTCTCGAAGGGCAGCTTCCAGCGCTTCATCCCCGAGACGCAGGGGCTGGACGCGAAGGCGGTGGACCGCGTGCTCTTGTGCAGCGGCAAGGTCTACTACGACCTGCTGGATGCCCGGACGAAGGCGGGCGTGAAGGACGTGGCCATTGCCCGCGTGGAGCAGCTGTACCCGTTCCCCTCGGACGCCGTGGCGGAGTTCCTCAAGCAGTTCCCGAAGTTGAAGGAAGTCCGCTGGGTGCAGGAGGAGCCGAAGAACATGGGCAGCTGGCGGTACGCAGCCCCCGTGGTGGCCGAGCTCCTGGGCACGCTCAAGAAGTCGCCGTCGTTCGGCTACGTGGGGCGCGTGGAGAGCGCGTCGCCTGCCACCGGATTCCTCGAGGCGCACGAGATCGAGCAGGCACAGCTGGTGGGCGAGGCGCTCCGCATCGAGCTCAAGGCCCCGTCGCACGGCCACTGACGCGCCGCGGCTGAAAAACTGACCACTCCGGGCACGGCTTGTTAGAAGACGCGCCCGGAGCCTTCCCGCAGGACCGTTTCCGCATTTCCGAGGTGCATGACAATGGGCGTTGACCTGGTCGTTCCGACGCTGGGCGAATCCATCTCCGAGGCCGTCGTCGGCAAGTGGCATAAGAAGCCGGGTGACGCGGTGAAGGCGGACGAGCCGCTGCTGGTGCTGGAGACGGACAAGGTGACGGTGGACGTCCCCTCCCCTGCCGCGGGCACGCTGGAGAAGGCGCTCGTGAAGGAGGGCGACACGGTGCGCGTGGGCCAGGTGCTCGGCAGCGTGGCGGCGGGCGCGGTCGCCGCGGCCCCTGCTCCGGCTGCATCCACTCCCGCAGCGGCCCCTGCCCCTGCCGCACCGGCAGCCCCCGCTGCGGCGAAGGCCGCCGAGCCGGTCCACGCCACGCCAGTGGCGCGCAACATCATGCAGGACAAGGGCATTGATCCTTCGTCCGTGAAGGGCTCGGGCCCCGGCGG
>JBDLRJ010000358.1:0-17416 GCA_039800145.1 Pseudomonadota bacterium
GGTACCAGGTCTCGATGTCGTCCCAGTACGCGAACTTCTCGGTGATGCGCCGGTAGCTCTCGGGGTCCGCCGCCTCGAAGTGCGAGAGCGTCTCGCGGGAGAACACCACGCCCCAGCCGAAGGTGTCGTCCGGGCGGTTGCGCTCGAACACGGTGATGTCCGCGTCCGGGAAGGCCTTCTTCATGAGGAGGCTGAAGTAGAGGCCCGCAGGGCCGCCGCCGAGGCTGACGATCTTCATGGCAGGCGACCTATCACGCGCGGGGACCCCTGGCGCAAAGCCCCGTGCGTGCGCAGCGTGGCGCGGCATGGGGGAGGGGGTGCTCCAGGCACGCGGCGTCACGCGCACCTACCGCGCGGGGGAGGTGGAGATACGGGCCCTGCGCGGCGTGGACGTGGCATTCGAGCAGGGGGAGTTCGCGGTGCTGCTGGGGCCCTCGGGCAGTGGGAAGTCCACGCTGCTCAACATCCTCGGAGGGCTGGACAGTCCCAGCAGCGGGGAGGTGCGCTACCGCGACCACCTGCTCTCCGGGGCGGACGAGGCGGCGCTCACCCGGTACCGCCGCGAGCACGTGGGCTTCGTCTTCCAGTTCTACAACCTGGTCCCCAGCCTCACGGCGCGGGAGAACGTGGCGCTGGTGACGGACATTGCCGAGCACCCCATGTCCCCGGACGAGGCGCTGGAGCGGGTGGGACTGTCCGAGCGGGCGGACCACTTCCCCTCGCAGCTGTCCGGCGGCGAGCAGCAGCGCGTGGCGCTCGCCCGCGCGCTGGCGAAGCGGCCGGAGCTGCTCCTGTGTGACGAGCCCACGGGCGCGCTGGACGTGGCGACGGGGAGGCGCGTCCTCGAGGCGCTCGCCCGGGCGCACGGCGAGCTGGGCACCACGGTGGTGGTCATCACCCACAACCAGGCCATCTCGCAGATGGCGGACCGGGTGCTGACGTTCGGAGACGGACGGGTGGTGTCCGAGTCCCGGAACCGCTTCCCCGTCCCGCCGTCCGAGATCCACTGGTGAGCGTGCACGCGTGCGCGCGCTCGACCGAAAGTTGCTCCGGGACGCGGCGCGGCTGGTGGGGCCCGCGGTGGCGCTCTCGGCCATCCTCGCGTGCGGGGTGATGTCGCTCGTGGCGCTGCGGGGGACGGCGCGCTCGCTCGAGCGCTCGCGGGACGACTTCTACGCGCGCACGCGCTTCTCGGACCTGGCCGCGGGCGTGGTGCGCGCACCGCTGCGGGTGGCACACGAGGCAGCGGCCCTGCCCGGCGTGGCGGGCGTGGAGCCACGACTCTCCACCTGGGCGCCGGTGGAGCTCGAGGGCGTGGGGGATCCCCTCCGCCTCCAGGTCTCGTCGCTGCCCGCGCGGCAGGATCTCCTCGTCCTGCTCGAGGGGGCAATGCCGGGGCGCGGCGAGCTGCTGCTCGGCGAGGGGTTCGCGAGGGCGCACCGCCTGCATCGAGGGGACGTGCTCCACGTGCTGCTGGGCGGGCAGCGGCGCGCCTACACGGTGTCGGGCGTGGCCACGGCGCCGGACGCCGTCTACGTGCTCGCGCCCGCCTCCCCGTGGCCGGACGACCGCCGGGCCGGCGTGCTGTGGCTCGCGCGCGACGAACTCGAGGGGCCGCTGGACCTCGGGGGAGCGTTCAACGACCTGCGCGTGGCGCTCGCCCCCGGCGCGTCCGGGCCCGAGGTGTCACGGCAGCTGGAGCGGGTGCTCCGTCCGTACGGCGGCGTGGGCGTGCGGCCGCGGTCCGAGCAGCTCTCTCCCCGCTTCGTGGACGAGGAACTGCGGCAGCTGGACGTGCAGGCCCGCTTCGTGCCCGCCATCTTCCTCGCCGTGGCCGCCTTCCTGCTGCGGGACGTCATGGCGCGGCTGCTCGGGACGCAGCGCGAGACGGTGGCGCTGCTGAAGGCGCTCGGCTACGGGCGGGCGGCGCTCACGCGTCACTACCTGCTGCTCGCGTGGGGCATGGTCCTGCCGGGGGCGGTGGTGGGCACGGGGCTGGGCGCGGTGCTGGTGCGGGGGCTGCTCTCGCTCTACCGGCAATACTTCCGCTTCGACCGCCTCGTGCCGGACGTGTCGGCTGCGCACGTGGGGCTCGCGGTGGGCGTGGCGTGGGCGGCGGCGCTGGCCGGGGCGTGGCACGCCGTCTCCTCGGCCACGGCCGTCCCACCTGCCGAGGCGATGCAGCCTGCGCCCCCGCCTGCCTACGGGCGCGGACTCACGCGGCTGCCGGACCGGCTCGCGTGGCTGACGCCGGGGGGACGCATGGTGATGCGGACCCTGCTGCGGCGCCCGCTGCGCACCGGGCTCTCGGTGCTGGGACTGGCGCTGGCCGGGGCGCTGCTCGCGCTCGCGGGGGTGGCCTGGGACGCCATGGACCAGGTCATCGTCCGGACGTTCCAGGAGGCGGCCCGGGAGGATGTCTCGGTCACCTTCCTCGAGACCCGCGGGCGCGAGGCGTTGGATGAACTTGCATCCCTGCCGGGCGCGTGGCGCGTGGAGGGACAGCGCGCCGTGCCGGTGCGGCTGCGGGGACCGCGGGACGACTGGAGCGGCCCGGTGGTGGCGCGCCAGGCGGGTGGACGGCTGCGGCGGGTCCTGGACGCCGGGGGCCGGGAGGCGCCGCCCCCGCCCGAGGGTGGGCTGGTGCTGACGGACGCGCTGGCCGCGAAGCTGGGCGTGGCGGTGGGGGAGCGCGTGCAGGTGGAGCGCGAGGACGGCGACCGCCGCGTGCAGGACGTCCCGGTCGTGGGGCTGTCCCACGAGCCCCTCGCGCTGGGTGTCCTCGCCGCCGAGCGCACGGCGCGCGCCCTCTTCGGCGGCGAGCAATACACCGGGGCGCTGCTGCGCGTGGACGCGGCGCGGGAGCCGGAATTGCTCGCCGCGCTCGCGAGGACGCCGCGCGTGGCAGGCGTGGCGGTGCGCCGGGCCGGGCTGGCGGCCTTTCGACGGATGATGGCCGACAGCGTGAGGGTGACGCGGACGGTGCTGTCGCTGTTTGCCTCGGTCCTCGCCGCGGGGGTCGTCTACAACGACGGGCGCGTGGCGCTCGCCGAGCAGGCGCGGGAACTCGCCACGCTGCGGGTGCTGGGCTTCACCCGGAGGGAGGTGGCACAGCTGTTCCTCGGCGGCCTCGGTGCGCGGGTGCTGGCCTCGCTCGTGCCCGGCTGGTGGCTGGGGTGGCTGTTCGCCACGTGGCTCATGCGCGCCATCGGCAGCTCGGAGCTGTTCCGGCTGCCGCTGGTCGCAGAGCCCCGGACCTGGCTCTTCGGCACGGCCGTGGTCGCCACGGCCTCGGCACTGACCGCGCTGCTGCTGGCCACGCGGGTGCGGCGGTTGGATCTCGTGGCCGTGTTGAAGGCGCGCGAATGAAGGCCCGAGTCCCTTCGGAGGCGCCCTCCAGCGCGCACGCGTCCGGGGAAGAGGCCGGAGGAGAGCCCGCCGTGGAGCACCTCCCGTGGAGCGGCGTGGCCAAGGGTGAAGCGCTGGCGCTCGGGGACAGTGCAGGCGCGCGGGTGCCGGGTGAGCCCATCCCTCCGCGCATGCTTCTCGACTTGGGAGGAGTTCGCCTGCGGCCGAGGGCGGACCTGCAATGTGCGCCTGCGGGCGCCGGGCACCCGGACAACGAAGCGGCGGGCGACGAGAGCGGACCGCGGCGAGCGCGTGTCCCGGCACGGGGGCCCGCTCCATGAGGCCTCTCGCGCGGTGGCGGTGGGCGCGGTGGGCCCTGGCGCTCGGGCTCGTGGGCGCCGCGTTGGCCTGGGTGCTTCGCCCGCGGCCGGTCGAGGTGGAACTGGGAGCAGTGGACTTCGGGCCGCTGTCGGAGACGCTGGAAGAGGATGGCCACGCGTGGGCGCGGCGGCGCTGGAAGGTGTCTGCGCCGGTGGCGGGGTTCCTCGCGGAGCCGACGCTGCGGCCCGGGGACCGCGTGAATGCCGGTGACGTGGTGGCGCGGCTCTCCGCCTTGCCGGTGCCGCTGTCCGGGAGCGAGGCACGGGTGGTCGTCCGAGCGAGGCTGGAGGCAGCCCGGGCCGCCGTGGCCCGCGCCCGCGCAGGGGTGGCGCAGGCAGATGCAGCGGCAGACGCGCTCGAGGTGGAGCGCCGGCGGATGGAGGTGTTGGTGCGCGGGGGGAGTTCGGCCCAGGCGCAGTTGGACGAAATTGAGGGCCGGGTGCGCGTGCTGGGGCACGAGCGCGAGGCGGCCCGCTCGGCGCTGCACCTCGCCACGCACGAGGAGGACTCGGCGCGCGCGGCCCTGCGGCAGGCCCAGCCGGGCGAGGCGCCGGGCGAACCGCTGCTCCTGGCCACGCCGCTCACCGGGGTGGTGCTCTCGGTGCCGGTGGAGGTAGCGGGGCCGGTCCAGCCCGGGGCGCCGCTCGTCGAGGTGGGGGCGCTCGAGAGCCTGGAGGTCCGCGTGCTGCTGCTGTCCGACGACGTGGCGACGCTCCGGCACGGGATGCGCGCCGAGGTCCGGGAGTGGGGCGGGGCCCCGCTTGCCGCGCACGTGGTGCGGGTAGAGCCGCGCGCGGTGGTGAAGGTGTCGGCCCTCGGGGTGGAGGAGTCGCGCGCGCAGGTGGTGCTGGCCCTCGAGGAGAGGCCGCCGCCCGGGCTCGGGGATGGTTTCCAGGTCCGCGTGGTGGTGGAGCGCTGGCACGGGGACGTGGTCCGGGTGCCCGCGGGCGCGTGGATTCGCCGGGGTACAGGGTGGGGGGCGTGGCGCGTGGAGGCCGGGCGCGCGCGCTGGGTGGCGCTCGGGCGGGGGCACGCGGGGATGAACCGGGTGGAAGCGCTCTCCGGCGCGCGTGCGGGAGACGAGGTGGTGCTGTACCCGGACGAGCGCGTCGAGGAGGGGACGCGGCTGAAGGGCCGCGTGGTAGACGTTCCCCCGTGAGCTCCACCGCGCTCTTCCTGCGCTTTCTCCGCTACGGCGCGCTCGCCTTCGGCGGGCCGGTGGCCCAGGTTGCCCACCTCCGGGACGAGCTGGTGGAGCGCGAGCGCTGGGTGACCCCCGAGGAGTTCCAGCGCGCGCTGGCGCTCTACCAGCTGCTACCCGGCCCGGAGGCAACCGAGCTGTGCGCCTGGTTCGGGATGCGGAAGGGGGGACGGCTCGGTGGCGTGCTCGCGGCGCTCGGCTTCGTGCTGCCGGGCGTGGGGCTGATGCTCGCCGCGGGCTGGGCGTGGCGCACGGCGGGGGCGCGGCAGTGGATACCGGGCGAGGTGATGCTGTGCCTGCAGGCCGCGGTGGCGGCGCTGGTGGTGCGGGCGTCCTGGCGGCTCGGGCGCGGCGTGGTCGGCTCGGCGCAGTCCGGGGCGCTGGTGGGCTCGGCCTTCCTCGCGTCCGTGGCCGGTGCGCCGTTCTGGCTGGTGCTGGGACTTCCCGCGCTCGGGCTCAGCTGGCGCAGGCGTGCCGGTGGCTGGCTCGCGGTCGCGGGGCTGCTCGGGCTCGTGGGCTGGTGCTGGCAGGGCCACGTCCCGGAGGCACCGGTCCCCGGGCCCGTTGCAGCGCAGGCCGCGGGCGGCGAGCCGGCGACGCCATGGGCGCTGCTGTTGCTCGGGCTGCGCGCGGGACTCTTCAGCTTCGGTGGCGCCTACACGGCGCTCCCGATCGTCCGGCACGAGGCGGTGGTGGCCCACGGGTGGCTGAGCGACTCGGCCTTCCTCGACGGCGTGGCGCTGGGAGGCATCCTCCCCGCGCCGCTCATCGTCTTCACCACCTTCGTGGGCTACTCGGCGGGCGGGTTCCCCGGCGCGCTGGCGGCCACGGCTGGAACGTTCTTGCCTGCCTTCGCGATGGTCGTCCTGCTGCACGAGCGGCTCGAGCGCTGGATGGCGGACGCGCGGCTCCACGCGCTCCTCGACGGCGTGATGCTGGGCGTGGTGGGCCTGGTCGCAGCGACGGCGGTGCAGGTGTCGGGTCCGGTCGTGGGCTCGGCCGGGGGGCTCGCCGTGGCGCTGTGCGCGCTCGGGCTGCTCTGGAAGCTGCCGGCGGCGTGGTCCGTCCCGACGGTGGTTCTGGGGGCAGCAGCGGCGGGGGGCGTGTCTTCGCTTTTGTCCCACTGAGGGTGCGTGGTGTAGGCACGCGCCCATGGTCCGCGCGCTTGCCTGCTCGTTGCTCCTTTTCTCGGGGGGAGCCTGGGCCGTGGGCGAGGACGGCGTCACGTTCAGCGGCTACGTGGAGGGGTACGTCCAGTGGAACGTCCGCGAGCCCGCGGACGGGTTGACCCGCCTGCGCGGCTTCGACAACCGCCACGCAAGCCTCACCCTCTCCAACGCGGCGCTGGGCGCGTCGTGGAAGGGTGGGCGGGGCTCGGGGAAGCTGCTGCTGCAGGTGGGGGCCACGCCCTCCTCGTACTACCTGTCCGAGCCCTCGCTCCCAGGTGCCCCGGGCGCCAATGGTTCGAGCGCGGCTCTCTGGCAGTTCCTCCAGGAGGCGTGGGGCGCGTACCGCGTGGACGTGGGGCCCGGCGTGACGGTGTCTGCGGGTCTCTTCACCTCGCCCATCGGCCCGGAGGTGGTGCCGGTGCGGGACAACTGGAACTGGTCCCGGTCCAACCTGTTCTTCGGGCTGCCGTACTACCACGCCGGTGTCACCGCGGCTGTTCCCGTGGGGCGTGGCTGGACCGCCACCGCGGGCGTCTTCAACGGCTGGAACGCGGTGGTGGATTCCAACCCGGAGAAGACCGTGATGCTGCGCACCCATTCCGATGCCGCCTCTCCGCTGGCCCTGTCCTTTCTCTACATGGGGGGCGTGGAACGACCGGCCGGTGCGCCTGAAGGGCGCCCTTTCCGTCACCTCCTGGACGCGCACGCCACCTGGCTCGTCCTGGATCGCCTGTCGTTGATCGCCCACGTGGACCTGGGCGGCGAGCGGAACCGCTTCGGCCTGAGCGGGTGGGCCGCGGCAGCGCTCTCGGCACGTTGGGCCTTCAGTGAGACGCTGTCCCTCGCGGCCCGCGCGGATGGTTTCCGGGAATGGCGTGCGCGCGATGGCGAGGGGACGGCCGAGGCGCTCTTCTGGCCTGTCCCGTGGGTGGCCTCCGGCACGGTGACGCTGGACTTCCATCCTGAGCCGTCGCTCTCCATCCGGCTCGAGGGGCGTCACGACCACGCCGGCGGGGACGTGTATGGCACGCAGGGGGCGGGCGTGCTGAGGCCGGTGCAGGACACCGTGACGCTCGGCCTGGTGGCCGGCTTCTGAAGTCGGGGCGGAGGGGACATGCCCTCCGCGGGCGGCATCACTCCGCGAGCAGCTCGGCAGCGAAAGCGTGGAACGCCTCGGTGGCGGCCACCGCGCGGATGCGCTCGGTCAGCATCTCCACCACGAAGCCCCGGAGCGCGGCGCGCAGCCCCAGCTCCTCGAGCACCTCGCCCGCGGGGCGGTGGGCCTCGCGGGCGACGATCCGCTCCACGGTCCTCCGCAGCTGGGCCTCGCCCACCGCGGAGGAGAGCCACCCGTCCATGGCCTCGCGGAGCACCCGCGTGCCGCCCACCACGTCCGCGCGCGTCACCTCGCGGGCGAGCGCCCCGCCGTGGATGCCGAGGAACCCCTCGAACAGCGCGGCGCGCATCTCGGCCTGTGCCTCTGCCCGAGACGGGCTGCTGAAGTCGTCCGCGAGCTTCTGGAGCACGCCCGACAGCGCCTGGTCCGCGAAGTCCGCTGCCCGGCGCTCGAGTTGGCGCTCCACCTCGCTGCCCACCACGGACGCCACGGCGCCGAAGACGCCCGCGCGCTCGGTGGCCTTCTTCGCAAAGCCCGTCAATCCGCGCGCCACGCCCTGCACCGGCGCCGTCACCGACTCGCCGAACTCGAGCAGCGCGTCCTTGAGCAGCTGCCGGATGAGCTGGCGCACGGGCTTGCGGTCCAGCAGCGCCAGCACCACCGCGCGGTCCGGGGACCAGGGGCGCGCGAGCCAGCGCTCCAGGCCCTCCACGAGCTGCTCCGGGAGCTCGTCGCCGAGGCTGTCCACGGCGAGGGCCTCCTGCCGAATGGACTCCACCGCGCGGCCGAGCGCGAGCAGCGCCCCCTCCGTGGCGAGCCATCCCTTCACCGCCTCCAGCACGACCGACGCGGCGCGTGCAGGGGGCAGCAGCGTGGACACCGGCTGCTGCAGCGCCTCGTCCACCGAGAGCGCGGCGAGCCGCTGGGCGTGGGGGAGGGAAGGATCCGCGAGACGGCGTGCGAGCGTGGGGGCGTCCATGGCGCGGGGACGCTTACCGCATTCAGAGGGGCGGTGGCACCCGGTACAGCGCGTGGACGTCGTCGTGGTTGCAGAGGCCCATCGCCTCCCGCTGGACCACCAGGTACCAGAGGTACTTCTCCGCCTCGGCGCGGAGTTCGCGGTGGCGGGCGCGCTGTCCGTCGCGGGCCGCTGCCGGGAGTGTGCCCAAGCCAGCCTGGATGCGGGCGAGCTCGTCCAGCAGGGACTCGAGCGTGCGCGCCACGCGCCTGAGGGCATGGGCCTGCTCGGCACGGACCTGGATGTCAGCGGCCAGCGGGGTGTCGAGTGGATTCTTCGGCGCCATGGGCGGAGGAGGGCGTTAGGGTACCGGCCGTCATGTCGGATGGGAAACCGCCCTACTGGGTGCTCATCTCCGTGCTGTTCAGCACCTTCCCCATGGGGCAGGGGCTCGCGCTGACGTTGCACGAGGCCGCGCTCGAGCTGCTCCGGACGGGGCGCAAGGAAGGCCTGGTCGCGGGGGACATCGTGTCCGGGACCATCCGCGACATGGACCACCACGCGGTGCTGGGCGCCCTCCGCGGCCCCGCGTTCGAGGCGGAGCTGGACACGGAGCGCGGCAGCGGCACCGTGCGCTTCATCCTCACGCGCGAGGGGCTGGAGCTGCTTCGCGCAGCCCAGCCCCCGTCCGCACCGGCCCGTCCGAAGTACCTGAACTGAAGCGGTCCGCTCAGGCCGCCTTCTTCGCCTCGGCCCCCGCGCGCACGGACTGCACCAGCGCGTCCACGGACTTCTTCGCGTCCCCGAAGAGCATCTTCGTCCCCGGCAGCACGAAGAGCGGGTTCTCCACGCCGGCGTAGCCCGCCGCCATGCCGCGCTTGAGCACCACGGTGAGGCCCGCCTTCCACACCTCCAGCACCGGCATCCCGTAGATGGGGCTCTGCGGATCGTCGAGCGCGCCCGGGTTGACGATGTCGTTGGCGCCGATGACGAGCACCACGTCCGTCTTCGGGAAGTCGTGGTTGATGTGCTCCATCTCGAGCACGAGATCGTACGGAACGCCGGCCTCTGCGAGCAGCACGTTCATGTGGCCGGGCAGGCGGCCCGCCACCGGGTGGATGGCGTAGCGCACCGAGACGCCCGCCTCCTGCAGCGAGTGGCAGAACTCCTTCACCGCCCCCTGCGCCTGGGCCACCGCCATGCCGTAGCCGGGCACCACGACGACGCTCTTCGCCGCGAGCAGCCGCTCGCCGAGTTCCGCCGCCTTGATCTCCTGCACCTCGCCCTGCGCCGCGCCGGCGCCCGCGCCGCCGCCGGACTTCGCCTCGCCCGTGCCGAAGCCGCCGAACACCACGTTGAGGATGGAGCGGTTCATGGCGCGGCACATGATGATGGAGAGGATGGCGCCGGAGCTGCCCACGAGCGCCCCGGTGACGATGAGGAGATCGTTCTCCAGCATGAAGCCCGCTGCCGCCGCCGCCCAGCCCGAGTAGCTGTTGAGCAGCGACACCACCACCGGCATGTCCGCCCCGCCGATGGCCATCACCAGGTGCACGCCCAGCAGCCCCGAGAGCGCCGTCATGCCGAGCAGCCAGGGCATGCCCTCCGCCAGGGTGCGGGCGCCTGCGAAGGGCACCGCGAGCCCCACGATGCCGGCCACCATGACGAGGTTCAGCCCGTGGCGCGCGGGGAGCAGCAGCGGCTTGCCGGAGAGGCTGCCCCGCAGCTTGGCCCACGCGACGATGGATCCCGTGAAGGTGATGGAGCCCACCGCGACGCCGATCCAGATCTCGACGAGCGACAGCGTGCTCGCCACCTGCCCGGGCAACACCCCGTGCGGCCGCAGGTAGCTGGAGATGCCCACCAGCACGGCGGCCAGTCCCACGAAGCTGTGGAGCACGGCCACGAGCTCCGGCATGCCGGTCATGGCCACGCGCTGCGCCTGCACCGCGCCCACCGCGCCGCCCACCACCACGGCCCCCACGAGCAGCCCGAGCCCCGCGCCCACGCCGTGGCCCGGCGTGGTCCACCACCCCCAGAGCGTCGCCGCCACCGCGAGCCCCATGCCGAGGATGCCGAACAGGTTTCCCCGCGCTGCCGTCTCCTGCCGGGACAGCCCACCGAGCGAGCGGATGAACAGCACGCCCGCCAGCAGGTAGGCCATTGTCCGGACGCCGCCGTCTCCCGTCACTGCACCCAGGTCACTCACCGCGCACCTCCCTCGGGACCCTTCCGGAACATCTTCAACATCCGCTGCGTCACCAGGAAACCGCCGGCCACGTTGATGCTGGCGAACAGCACCGCCGCGGCCCCGAGCAGGCCGGCCGCGTCCACGTCCGCGCCCACCTGCAACAGGCCCCCCACCAGGATGATGCCGCTGATGGCGTTGGTGACGCTCATGAGCGGGGTGTGCAGCGCCGCCGTCACGCTCCACACCACCTGCCAGCCCACGAAGCACGCCAGCACGAAGACGGTGAAGTGGGGGAGGAACGCGGGTGGGGCCACCTTGCCGAGCCACGCGAAGAGCGCGGCGAGCCCGGCCCCTGCCGCGACGGTCGTCCACGCGTGGGATTTCGCCGACGGGGCGGAGGGCTTGTGCGCAGCGGCCTGGGGCGCGGGGGCAGCCGGCTTCGGCTTCGGCGCCGCGGCGGGGCTGGGATCCTTCCTCGGTGGCGGCGGCAGCGTCTCGCCGCCCATCGTCACCAGCGCCGGGCGGATGACGTCGTTGTCCAGGTCCACCTTGAAGCCTGCGCCCCCGCCCATCTCGTTGAGCAGGTGCACGAGGTTCATGGCGAAGAAGCGGCTCGCGGTGTTCGCCATGCGCGAGGCGAGATCCGTGTAGCCGAGGATCTTCACCCCCTGGAACGTCACCACCTCTCCCGGCACGGTGAGCTCGCAGTTGCCGCCCTGCTCCGCGGCCATGTCCACCACCACCGAGCCCGGCTTGAGGCAGGCCACCACGTCCTTCGGCAGGAGCAGCGGCGCCTTCGTCCCCGGCACGAGCGCGGTGCTGATGACGATGTCCACCTCCGCGCCCTGCTTGCGGAACAGCGCCATCTCCGCGTCGATGAAGGCCTGGCTCATCACCTTGCCGTAGCCGCCGCCGCCGTCCCCGCTCTCCTCGATGTCCACGGTGAGGAACTTCGCGCCGAGCGACTCCACCTGCTCGCGCGCCGCGGCGCGGGTGTCGAACGCGCGCACCTCGGCGCCGAGCGCCTTCGCTGCCCCCACCGCCGCGAGCCCCGCCACGCCCGCGCCGATGATGAGCACCTTCGCCGGGGGCGTGGCGCCCGCCGCCGTCATCTGCGGTCCGAAGAAGCCCTGGTACGCGGCCGCCGCCTCCACCACCGCCCGGTAACCGGACAGGTTGGCCTGGGACGACAGCACGTCCATCTTCTGCGCCCGCGTCACGCGCGGCACCCGCTCGAGCGCGAGCCCCGTCACCTTCGCGGCATTCAGCGCGCCGGGGAGCCCCGGGTTGCGCTCGGGTTGGAGCAGGGAGACGAGCACCAGCCCCTCGCGGGCCTGGGCCACCTCCGCTTCCGAGGGCGGGCGCACCTTGATGACCACGTCCGAGCCCTTCCACAGGGCCTCCGCGCCGTCGGCGAGCCCCGCGCCTGCCGCCTCGTACTGCGCGTCCGCGTAGCCGGCGGCCTGCCCGGCCCCACGCTGCACGGTGACGTCGAACCCTGCCGCCTTCAGCTTTGCCACGGACTCGGGCGTGGCCGCGACGCGGCACTCGCCGCGCGCCTGCTCGCCGGGTACTCCGATTCGGATGCTCATGGGCGCGGAACCATAGCCCCATCTGGCCGTCTTCCCATGGACGGAATGGCGGGTTCTCCACGCCCCCCGGCTTGCCGCCGAAAGGGCCCCTGCCCAGCTTTCCGGCCCCCGTGGAAGGACAGGAGGCGTGGATGGATGGCTGGGTGGTGCCGCTCGAGGGGCTGTCGCGGGAGGACGTGGCGCGCGCCGGGGGGAAGGGGGCCAACCTCGGGGAGCTCATCCGCGCCGGGCTGCCCGTGCCGCCTGGTTTCGTGGTGACGGCGGGCGCCTTCCTGGATGCGCTCGAGCAGGGCGGCGTCCGGGCCGAGCTGCGCGAGCGCATGGGCCGCCTCCCCGCGGCCTCCACCGAGTCGTTCCAGGGCACCGCCGCCGAGCTGCAGGGGCTGGTGCGGCGAGCGGGGCTGCCGGCACGGCTGCGCGGCGCGCTGCTCGAGGCCTACGGCAAGCTGGGGCGGGACGTGCCGGTGGCGGTGCGCTCGTCTGCCACGAGCGAGGACGCGGCGAGCACCTCGTTCGCCGGGATGCACGAGACATTCACCCAGGTGGTGGGCGTGGCGGGGCTCGAGAAGGCGGTGCTCGGCTGCTGGGCCTCGGCGTTTGCCCCCCGCGTGCTCGCCTACCGCCGCCAGCAGGGCCTCGTGGAGGAGCCCGCGCTCGCCGTGGTGGTGCAGCGCATGGCGGGCGGCACGCGTGCAGGCGTGATGTTCACCGTGGACCCGTCCACCGGGGACCGCGGCCGGATGGTGGTGGAGGCGGCCTTCGGGCTCGGGGAGCTGGTGGTGAGCGGCGCGGTGGAGCCGGACACCTACGTGCTCTCGCGCGAGGGGCCGCGCCTGCTGTCCGTGCGCGTGGGGCAGAAGGCCGAGGCGCTGCGCGTGGACCCCGAGGGGCGCGAGCGGCGCGTGACGCTGGACGCCGAGGCGCGCGGCCGGCGCGTGCTGACGGACGAGGAGTGCGTGCAGCTTGCGCGCGTGGGGCTGCAGGTGGAGCGCCACCAGGGCTCGCCCCAGGACGTGGAGTGGACCGAGGAGGGCGGCCGCTTCTGGCTGGTGCAGACGCGGCCCATCACCACGCTGTCGCCGGAGGCGGCGCCGCACCCCGCGCTGTCCGGGCTCGGCGCCTCGCCGGGCGTGGCCGCGGGGCCGGTGCGCGTGCTCCGCAGCCCGTCCGAGGGCAACGCGTTCCAGCCCGGGGAGGTGCTCGTGGCCCCCATGACGTCCCCGGACTGGATGCCGCTGCTCCGGCGTGCCGCGGCCGTGGTGACGGACGGCGGCGGCATGACGTGCCACGCGGCCATCGTCTCGCGGGAGCTGCACGTGCCCGCGGTGGTGGGCACGCGCGAGGCCACGTCCCGGCTGCGCGACGGGGAGTGGGTGACGGTGGACGGGGCGAAGGGCACGGTGACGCCGGGGCGGAAGGAGGCGGTGCAGCAGCCTGGCGAGCGCGCGCCTTCGCGCGGGGAGGCGCCGTTCGCCCCGGCCGTGCGCCCTGTCCCCGAGCCGCTCGGCACGCGCGTGTACGTGAACCTGGCCATCGCCTCCGAGGCGGAGGCCGTGGCCGCGCTGCCCGTGGACGGCGTGGGGCTGCTGCGCGCGGAGTTCATGCTGGTGGACGCGCTCGGCGGGAGCCACCCGGAGGCGCTCGTGCGCGAGCCCGGTGGGCGCGAGCGCTTCCTCGAGCGGATGGAGGCCTCGGTGGCGACGGTGGCCCAGGCCTTCTTCCCGCGCCCCGTCCTGTACCGCGCGCACGACTTCCGCACGAACGAGTTCCGCGCCCTGCGGGGAGGCGAGGCGCACGAACCCCGCGAGCAGAATCCCATGATCGGCTACCGGGGGGCGTACCGGTACGTCACGGCGCCGGCGCTGTTCGAACTGGAGTTGGAAGTTCTTGCGCGCGTCCGGGAGAAGTCCCCGAACGTCCACTTGATGCTCCCGTTTGTTCGAACGGGCTGGGAGCTGGAGGCCTGCCTGCGGCGCGTGGCCGGCTCGAGGCTGGGGGCGCAGCGGGCGCTGCAGCGGTGGATCATGGCCGAGGTGCCTTCCGTGGTGCACTGGCTCCCGGCCTATGCGCGGCTGGGCATCCACGGCGTCTCCATTGGCAGCAACGATCTCACGCAGCTGGTGCTGGGCGTGGACCGGGACTCGGAGACGTGCGCCCCGCTGTTCGACGAGGAGGATCCCGCGGTGATGGACGCCATCGCGCGCATCGCCCAGGGGGCGCGCGCCGCGGGGCTTCACGCGAGCCTCTGCGGCCAGGCCCCGTCCAACCGTCCGGCCTTCGCGGAGGCGCTGGTGCGGCTGGGGCTCCACTCCGTCTCGGTGAACGCGGACGCGGTGGACGCGGTCCGGCAGGTGGTGGGCGCGGCAGAGCGGCGGGTGCTGCTCGAGGCAGGACTCAAGGAGGTGGCGCGTGTGTAACTGGGGGCCGTTCGATCTCGAGGGGAAGGTGGTGGCCGTCACCGGGGGGGCCATGGGCATTGGCTTCGGGGCGTGCCGGCGGCTGGTGGAGGCCGGGGCCACGGTGCTGCTCACGGACGTGGACGGGGCGGCGGCCGAGCGCGCGGCGGCGTCCCTCGTGGGCGAGCCCGTGTCCACCCTGCAGCTGGACGTCTCGGCGGACGACGCCGGCGCGAAGCTGGTGGCTGCGTGCGTGGACCGCTTCGGGGGCGTGGACGTGCTCGTCAACAACGCGGGCATCTTCCCGTCCGTCCCCATGCTGCGGGCCACCCCCGAACTGTTCGACCGCGTCTACCGCGTCAACCTCAAGGGGCTGGCCTTCCTCTCCCAGGCCGTGGGCAACCGCCTGGTGGCACAGGGGCGGGGAGGGGCCATCGTCAACGTGGGCTCCATCGACAGCCTCCGCCCCTCCCAGGTGGGCCTCGCCGCCTACGACGCCAGCAAGGGCGGGGTGCTGATGTTCACCCGCAGCTTCGCCCTGGAGATGGCCCCGCACGGCGTTCGCGTGAACGCGGTGCTGCCCGGCGCGGTGAAGACGGAGGGGACGTCACGCCCGCTGCCGGAGAGCGGCATGACGGAGGCCCAGATGCAGGCCTTCCTGGATGACTTCGTGAAGCGGCGCGTGCCGTTGGCCCGCATGGGCCAGCCGGACGACATTGCCACGGCCATCGTCTTCCTGGCCTCCGACGCTGCCCGGTACGTCACCGGGTCCCACCTCGTGGTGGACGGCGGCACGCTGCTCACGTGACGCCGCCCACCGACGTGGAGGCTACTGGCAGGTACCGCTGACGCAGGTCTGCGGGGCGGTGCAGCTGCCGCACGTCTCGCCCAGGCGCGCCTGGTTGCAGTTGTCCGTGGGAACCGTGCCGCAGGTGCGGCTGCCGCAGGCCTCCGTCTTCGTCTGCCGCACGCAGATGCCAATCGGCGTGGCAGACGTGCTCGCGCTGATGGACACCTGGTCCAGCGTCTGTCCGTTCGAGCAGACGGGGTAGCCCGCCGACGCGCCCGCCCCCAGGTAGGCCGTTCCCGCGCCCGCCCCGGTCTTGATCTGGAACGTGACCTCCCGCACCGTGGCGAAGTCCGACATGAAGGTGACCGGGTAGCAGCGGTTGTTCGAGTCCACGGCGGAGCACGAGGACGTGCACTCGGAGATGAGCGGCGTCTCGGGCACGGGGGACCTGGCCGGGTTCTTCGGGCAGAACATGCGCGTGACGTTCACGCCGTACGGGTTCACCACCGACAGGTCGATGTTGCCCGGCCCCCACGTGAAGGTGGCGCCCGTCGACTCCTGGTCCTGTGCCGTGTACGGCGTCCCCACCGGGAGCGGCCCGAGGAAGTTGTCTCCGAACTCCGCGAAGAAGTTACTCGTGGAGTTCTGCTCCATCAGGATGGCGTAGGCGAAGCCGCCCGGCGTGGTCCCGATGGCCGGCGACGTCTTGGTCTGCTTGTTCGAGTAGGCCTTGGCCGTCGCGGTCAGCGGCAGGCCCGTGTACCAGAGCTTGGTGCTCGTCCACACCGTGGTGTTCTCGTCCCAGCTCCCGTTGGGGCCGTCCCATTGGCCGTTGCTGTTCGAGTCGATGTAGTACTCGCCCGAGCTGCGCGTGTTGTTGTCGTCCACGTCGACGAACGGCTCGCCGATGTCGATGAACTTCTCGCCCAGGGTGCAGTTGGCGGTGCCCGGCGCGTTGTAGACGCCGTCCTGCGGGCAGTTGTTGGAGCCGTCCACGAAGCCCTCTTCGCCGGACACCGCCACGATGACGCTGGAGATGCGGTCGCGCGGGTTCATGGTCGCGGGCAGGCCGGCGGCGATGTTGGCGCGGGACGGTTCGGACAGCGCGGTGTCCGGGGCCACGTCCACCGGCAGGCCGTAACCGGTCACGAAGACGTAGTTCACGCTCTTGCCCAGGACGATCCACCCCTTGGCCGCGGCGGCGTCGGTGTCCGTCGGCGAGGGGGCGGTGGAGCCCGGGATCTGCGCGTTGCCCGCCTCGGAGGCGATGGTGGTGACCGTGGGGATGGCGATGATGTTGTTGAACCGGTCACCGAAGTACGCGCTGCAGCCAATCTTAACGTCGTCCGTGCAGTCCTTGCGGTACAGCGACTTGGAGCCGGACGTGTAGGACCAGCCGGGCACCACGTCCGGGCCCGGGAAGCCGCAGTCCAGGCTGATGTTCGCGCCGCTCGTCTTCGCCCCCACGATGGCGATGTCGCTCACCGTGATGCTGTTGGTGACGCCGCCCGCGGTGGCAAGGGCCTTCACGAAGACGATGCTGGACACCGTGCCCGAGCGCAGCGTCACGCTCACCTTGCCGCTCGCGTCCGTGGTCCCCGTGGCAGTGGCCGTCAGCGGGCTCACGTTCACGCCGCCGACCTGCTTCCAGGTGGCCGTGTCACCGAGGAACGAACCGCCCTTGGACTCGTGCTCGAACGTCACGGTCAGCCCCTCGGGGTACGGGTCTCCCGCGGCGTCGCGGAGGAGGAAGCTCACGGTCTGGCTCTCGCGGAAGCCGGAGGACTTCACGCCCATCAGCTTCTCGTAGTTCGGGCTCGGGGCGACCACGAGGTTGCCCAGCTTCGGCTCCGCCACGTTGACCGGGTCCGACGTGAGCGCCAGGCCGTTGTACAGCCCCGCGTTGTCGGTGAAGGAGGCGGTCACCGTGGTGGTGGTGCCGGTGCTGTTCGCGCGCAGCTTCACCTTCGCCACGCCGGTGTTGTCCGTCCCCGCGCACAGCTGGCTGGTGCTCGTGTTGGCCGGGTCCGACACGTCGATGAGCACGCCGCTCCCCGCGGTGATCTTGAAGATGACGCCGTCACCGGTGCAGTTCTGGTTGGTGATGGGCTGCAGCGACTGGGCGGACGTCCCGGCCTTCAGCGTGGCGGACAGCAGGGACGTGGACGTGCCGTCGGACGGGATGCGGATGGGCGCCGCCACCAGCGCCAGGTTGCCCTGGAGCGCGGGGTTGAGGCAGATGCCGCTCAGCGAGCCGCCGGTGCTTCCTCCCG
>JBDLRJ010000359.1:0-4865 GCA_039800145.1 Pseudomonadota bacterium
TGGAGGTGCTGCACCGGGGGGACACGCGCGAGCCGCTGGACGGCCAGGAGACGAACCGCCTGTCCCTGGTGACGCTGCACTACAGCGCGCTCGCGGATTCGCAGTCCGTCATGTTCGGGAACTTCATCACCCCGCTGGGCGGTGGGCAGTACCAGCTCTCGGGCGGCACCCGGAAGTACGGCCCCCTGGACCAGTACCTCATGGGCCTGCGGGCGCCGGAGGAGACCCCTCCCATGCGGGTGCTGGACGACGGCTCGGGGATGGGCGCGGCGGAGATGCCGCTTCGCCGCGGCGAGACGAAGACGGCGAGCGCGCTGGACGAGGTCTGGGTCTCCGTGGCGGACGTGGTGCGTGCGCAGGGGCCCCGGCTCCCCGCCTTCCCGGACGCCCGGCGCTGCTTCCGCGTGGCCTTCGTGCTCGTGCTCGCGCCCGGCGCTACCACGGCCACCGCGGAGCAGCTCGCGAGGGTGGAGGCCTACCGGACGCGGTGGGAGTCCTGGTTCCTGTTCGCAACCGACGGTCGCGCCGCCACCGTCACCACCCTGGACCCTGCCGCCGCGTGTCCCGCCCCACTGCTCCCGGCCGCGGACGCGGGCACGGCCGGGGAGGACGCAGGCAGCACCGAACAGGACGCCGGAGGGCCCACGCAGGACGGCGGAACCTCCGCGCAGGATGCA
The DNA here is from genome assembly GCA_039800145.1 of Pseudomonadota bacterium. Classification (GTDB taxonomy): domain Bacteria; phylum Myxococcota; class Myxococcia; order Myxococcales; family Myxococcaceae; genus VGRA01. Next base: position 678 of record JBDLRJ010000359.1, read on the forward strand.
GGGAACGGGCAGCCCGACACCGGAAAGCTGAAGCCCGGCTGTGGCTGCAACGGCGCGGGGGCGGCACCGTGGCTGGTGGCGTTTGCGCTCTGGGCCCTGCGCGCCTCTCGCCGCCGGGACTGACTTCCCCTTGCGCCGCGCGCCGCGGCACTGCACTCCCTTCCCCATGCGCCTGTTCTTCTCGGAAGGCTGTCCCTACGCGCAGCGCACCCGCGCGCTGATCGATCACCTCGGACAGCCGTGCGAGCTGGAGGCATTGGACCTGGCCCACAAGCCTGCCCACTTCCTCGCGCTCTCGCCCACCGCGGCGGTGCCGCTGCTGCTGGACGAAGGGCTCGTGCTCTACGAGTCGGCGATCATCAACGAGTACCTGGCCGAGCGTCTCGGCTGGAGGGACGCGTGGAGCGCGGACGTCCGCCAGCGGGCGGTGGAGCGGCTCGCCATGAAGCGGTTCGACGAGTTCCTGGCGCCCCTGTTCTTCCAGGCGCTGAAGGATCCCTCGCTGCCCGACGCGCGCCCCGCGTGGAGGAAAGAGGTGGGGCTGCTGCGCACGGCCGCAGCGGGCAGGCCCGGTGCGAGCCTCCTCGGGTTTCACCTCGCGCCGCACGTGCTGCGGATGCGGTGGCTGCAGCCCGATTCGCAGGTGCTCCGGGCGCTCGAGGACGAAGCGGGCGACTTCCTCTCCGCCGCGCTCACCCTCCCCGCGGTGGTGCGGACCAGCCCGGACCGGGACGAGACCGTGCGCCAGCTGCGCGCACGTTTCGGTCCCTGAGGCATCACCCCGGCCGGCAGCGGTTGTTGACGCAGATCTCACCGGGGCTGCAGTTGGACTGGCCGGTCCCGGTGCATGCCGCGCGAGGCACCTCCGTGGTCCACTGGCCGATGTGGTTTCCGCTCCCCATGTCCTGGAACGGCAGCCAGAAGGCCGGGAAGCTCGGATCTTGCCCCTGCGCCATCCGCGCCGGGTCGAACGCCACCATCCACAGCTGGGTGCGCTGCCAGTCCGCGAGCCGCAGCCCGTACGCGCGAGGGCTGGAGAAGGTCAGCCACATCACCTGCCCGAACGCGTAGTCGTGCTTCACCGGCGCCCACTTGGGCCACGAGCAGGGGCCCGGCGCAGTCGCCTGCGCGAGCTTCACGGGCGTTCCGCCCTGGGCGTCAATGGCCCAGAGCTCTCCGTCCGGGACACCGCCATCCGCGGCCGTGGCGTTGGTCATGGACTCCGTGTTGGACGGGGACCGGTTGAAGGCGATCCACTCTCCGTCCGGCGAGTAGGTGGGGTAGTAGTTGTTCTGCCCCTGCGAGGCGACGAGCACCCGGGGCGGGTTGAAGCCGGTGCCGTTGAAGTCCATCACCTGGAGCGCGCCGGACTGGACGCCGGGGGAGCCGAACCCGAACGGCAGCGCGGACGGCGGCTTCACGTACACCATGGATGCCCCGCTCGGGGACCAGTCCGGCATGGTGCCCAGCCCCGTGACGGGACGGACCATCCCGGAGATGAGATCCCGCCACTCGATCTTGCTCCCGTTGGACTGCAGCAGGTGCTTCTCGTCCGGGGAGAAGCTGAAGAAGTTGGCGGCGCCCACGAGCGGACCTGCGGAGGACGAGGCGACCTGCCGGGTGGGCACCGAGAGCACCGAGTACTGCGCCGGGGCCGGGATGTCCTTGCCCACGGCGATGAGGTTTCCCTGCCTCGACAGCACGTGGCAGCCCACGCAGGTGGAGGCCCCCACGGTCGCGGACGTGGCGTAGGTCTGCCGCGGGGAGTTGGGAAAGCCGTAGTCGAACCGCACCACGGAACCCGCGCTGTTCCAGTAGTAGAGCCCGCCGAGGAGATCCTGCTCCGTGAACGAGAGCCCCTGCTGTCCCGAGACGCCCACGGACCCGGGCGAGGCCCCGTCCACGCCGGACACCGTCCACTTCACCGGCACGGTGCCGCGCGCGTAGGCCGCCAGGCTGGACCAGAAGGTCGCGTCCGGGGTGAAGACGCAGCCGCCGCCCACCGCGGTGCAGCCCGTGTACACCTCGAGCGTGGTGGTGGGAGCGACGAAGGTGAACTTGAAGAGCGTCTGGCCGGACGACGGCACGAAGTGGAACTCGATGGAGTTGGTGTTGGGCGGCAGCATCACGCCGTCCGGCGGGTAGACGACCGTGGGGGCGGCACTGGGATCCACGCTGCCCGAGAACTTCGTGGGCGCCGACGGATCCGCGCCCGGCGCCACCACCACCGTCGTCCCGCCATCCCCCACGAGGGCAGGCCGGCGCGGCAGCGTGGGCATCACCCAGCCACCGTCGAAGCTCACCGGCAGCGTGCCGGCGTCCTGCACCGGAGTCCCGGCGTCCGGCGTCCCCGCGTCAGGCTGGCCACCGTCCACCGGCGGCGGCGAGCCGGTATCTTCCGTGGACTGTCCTCCCGCGTCCGGGGCACCCGCGTCCCCGCCACTGCTGCCCGCGTCTGTCAGTTCGCCCGCGTCCGGTCCGGGGCAGAAGGTGCACATCCCGTCCACGCAGCAGCCCGCGCACATGGCCGGCGAGCAGGGCTCCTCGACCGGGGGCGCGCCGCATTGGCAGTGGGTCAGCGTCGCTGCGGCCAGGAGAGACAGCGTGAGTCGGAGCGTGGCGGTCATGGGGGTCCCCTCGGAAAACGGAGCGCACCCTTCCACAGCCCCCACGCGCCCGGCAACGCGCTATCGTGCGCTCCCCTTCTCCGCGAGGATCCCGGTGCGTTTCCCTGGCCGCCGCAAGCACAAGCACTACTTCCCCGTCCACGCGCGTGATCCGCTCGTGGCACCGCAGCCCGCGCAGGCCTCCGGCGTGAGGACGCACGTGGTGGGGATCGACCAGACGCTCGTGGACATCGACGCGCGCGTCCCGGCCGAATTGCTCCTCCGCTACGATCTACCGAAGGGCGCCTCCACCCTCATCCCGGACGACCGCGCGGCCAGGCTCTACGAAGAGCTGCTCGAGCACCGGCTCATCACCCACGAGTTCGCGGGCGGCACCATCGGCAACACGCTGCACAACTACTCGGTGCTCGCGGACGACGCTTCCATCCTCCTCGGCGTCATGAGCGAGGTGATCCGCCTGGGGACGTCCGGCTACCGCTACCTCTCCAACACCTCGAGCCGCGTGAACCTGGATCACCTCCAGCCGGTGCCGGGGCCCATCGGCCGCTGCTTTGCGCTGGTGACGCCGGACGGCGAGCGCAGCTTCGCCATCAGCCCCGGGCAGATGAACGCGCTGCGGCCGGAGAGCATCCCCGCCCACGTGTTCGAGGGGGCCTCCTGCCTCGTGCTCTCCGCGTACCTCATGCGCGCGAGCCCCGGTGATCCCATGCCCGAGGCCACCCGCCGCGCCATCTCGCTCGCGAAGGCGCAGGGCGTGCCCGTGGTGCTGACCCTGGGGACGCGCTTCGTGATCGCCGAGCGGCCGGACTTCTGGCGCTCCTTCATCTCCGAGCACGTGGACATCGTGGCCATGAACGAGGAGGAGGGAGAGGCGCTCACCGGCGCGGCGGATCCCCTGCTCGCGTGCGACCGCGCCCTCGAGTTCACGGACCTGGTGCTCTGCACCGCGGGGGCCACCGGCCTCTACATGGCCGGCTACACGGACGACGAGGTGAAGCGCGAGACGCGCTACCCGCTCCTCCCCGGCGCCATCCCGGAGTTCAACCGGTACGAGTTCAGCCGCCCCATGTCCCGGCGGGCGTGCAGCAACCCGGTGAAGGTGTACTCGCACATTGCGCCGTACCACGGTGGCCCCGAACGCATCACCAGCACCAACGGCGCCGGTGACGGGGCGCTCGCGGCGCTGCTGCACGACATGGCGGCGAACCGGTACCACCGGTCCCGCGTGCCCAACTCCTCCAAGCACGTGCGGGAGTTCCTCACCTACTCCTCCATGAGCCAGGTGTGCCGGTACGCCAACCGCGTGAGCTACGAGGTGCTGCTGCACGCCTCCCCCCGCCTCATGCGCGGCCTGCCCGAGCGCGAAGAGGGGCTGGACGAAGAGGCGTACTGGGCGCTCTAGCGCGCCCGCTTCCAGGACGACACGGGACAGTTTCCGCGCGGGCCGCGGCGGTCTATAGGACCGACAACCATGCAGAGCCCAGCCGCCGCCCCCGCCTCGCAGCCCTTCGCAGAGTCCACCCCGCTCGGCCTGTTCGGGCTCGCCATTGGCTGCGCGGCG
>JBDLRJ010000360.1:0-2603 GCA_039800145.1 Pseudomonadota bacterium
CGTTGGCCTGGTGCGCCTGCGCGGTGTCTCCGGGACCGAAGTTCACCGCGTCCATCCCGGCAGACGACAGGCGGCCCACGTCCGTCCACGCCTGCTTCGCCTCGGGCGCAGCGCCCACGAGGCGCAAGAGCTCGCCGTAGAGCCCGCCCGGCGAAGGCACCCGCCCGGACGGCGACAGGTCCGTGAACGCCACTTCCGCCCGGCCATGAACAAACTCTCGCACCTCCGACTGCGCCTGCTCGAGCGTCTTCCCCGGCGCAAAGCGGTAGTTCAGGTTCAGCTCGAACGCCTCCGGCACCACGTTGCGCGCGCGCCCGCCGGACGCCCGGGTGATGCTCATCACCTCGTAGAAGGCGAGCCCGCCGAACACCACCTCGCGCCGTGCAAGGGTGTTCAACTCCGACAGCAACTCCCCCGCGGCGTGGATGGCATTCTTCCCCTGCCAGGGCCGCGCCGAGTGGGCGCTCTGCCCTCGGAACGTCAGCGTGGCGTGCAGCGTCCCCACGCACCCCACCTGCACCCGGTTGTCCGTGGGCTCGAGCGCAATGCCCAGCGCGGCGCGCGAGAGCGCCGGCACGCGCTCCAGCACCGGCCCCAGGCCGTTCTCCAGGTAGGGCCCCTCCTCGCGCTCGTACAACACGAAGACGGGATTCACCGGCAACTGCTCGAGCGCCAGCGTCTCGCACAGCGCCTGCATCACCGCGAGCGCACCCTTCATGTCGGACGCGCCCAGCCCGTACACGCGGTCCCCCTCGCGCCGGGGCGGCCCGTCGCCAGGATGTGCAGGCACCGTGTCCAGGTGGCCGAGCAGCACCACCGTGGGACGCCGCGCATCCTCCGCGCGCCCCAGCACCAGCGAGTGACCGACGCGCAGCACCTCGCCCGCCGGGAAGTGGCTTCGCGCCCAACGCTCGAACACGTCACACAGCGCCGCCTCGTCGCCAATGACGCTCGGTACGCGGCACAACTCCAGGGTCCGCTCCGCGAGGCTGTCCGCCGTGACGGCCATGGCTACACGGCCACCGCGAAGTCGCGGAGCGCTTGGTTCAGCGAGGTCTTCTTGTCCGTGCTCTCGCTGCGCTGCCCGATGATGAGCGCACACGGCACGTGGTACGTCCCTGCAGGGAACGTCTTCGGCCGCGAGCCGGGAATGACGACCGAGCGGGCCGGGACGCGGCCCCGGTACACCTTCTCCTCGGGACCGGTGACGTCCACGATGTGCGTGGAGGCCGTCAGCACCACGTTGGCGCCGAGCACTGCCTCCTCCTCCACCACCACGCCCTCCACCACGATGCACCGGCTGCCAATGAAGGCCCCGTCCTCGATGATGACCGGCGAGGCAGCAGGCGGCTCGAGCACGCCGCCGAGCCCCACGCCGCCGGAGAGGTGGACGTTCTTGCCCACCTGCGCGCAGCTGCCCACCGTGGCCCAGGTGTCCACCATGGTGCCCGCGCCCACCCGCGCGCCGATGTTGACGTAGCCGGGCATCACCACCGCGCCGCGCTCCACGTGCGCCCCGTAGCGCACCACGCCCGGCGGCACCACGCGCACGCCGGCCTTGTCCAGTCCGTGCTTGAGCGGCACCTTGTCATGGAACTCGAAGGGGCCCACCTCCATCACCTTCATCTCGGCAATGGCGAAGTACAGGAGGATGGCCTCCTTCACCCACGCGTTCACGGTCCAGCCGGTGCTGCCCTTCTCCGCCACCCGGAGCTCGCCGCGGTCGAGGAGTTCCACGGTGTCACGCACGGCCTGGACGGTGGCAGCATCCTTGAGCCGGGCGCGGTCGGCGAAGGCTGCGGAGACGAGCGGCTGCAATTCGGAGGGAGTCATGGCGGAGGGGAGATAGCACGCCCGGGGAAGTAGGCCTCGAGCAGCTGCTCCCAGCGCTGCCCCGCCCGAGCCCGCGCCGCGGCGCCTGCCTGGCAGAAGCCCACGCCGTGGCCGCGCCCCTCGCCCTGGAAGCGCAGGCGCTCCCCGTCCCCCTCCACCCGGAAGCGGGTGGAGCGGAGCGTCCCGTAGCCGAGGGCACGGCCCACGCGCGCCACGAAGAGCGGGCCCGGCATGCACCGGCCGAAGGCCTCCACCTCGAGGGCCCGCCCATCCGGCGTTCGCGCCGTCACCTGCACGCCGCCCTTCCCGGCGAGCCCGAGGGCGCGCGCGAGCCTCGTGCGCGTGACGGTGAAGCGCCAGGGCGGCTCGGCACACCAGGGCTTACCGCCGGGCCCGGTGTCCGGGACGGCCTCGGGCCCGGACGCTCCGAAGACGTCCTTCGCCGCAACGGTGTGGCCGCCGCAGGCCGCGTGGAAGAAGGCAGGGAGCGGACCGTCGCCATGTGTCAGCACCCTTCCTGTTGTTCGCTCAGCGGCCCGTCCCGAGGCCGCGGTCCACTCGCCTCGGAAGAGCTGGCAGTGGGTGAGATCGCACGCGTCCGCGTCTCCATGGCGTCGCAGGTGTGCGGCTGCCCAGGTGCGCGTCACCACGGCCTGCGCCGCCTGCGCCTCGGCCGGGGCATCTCCTGCCTCGGACGCCACGACCGAGGCCACGTAGCGCTCGAGCGGAACCTGCAGGACGAGCCGCAAGGCGCGCGCCCCCGGCACCAC
>JBDLRJ010000361.1:0-9214 GCA_039800145.1 Pseudomonadota bacterium
CGCTGCTCGTCCATGGTGCGGAAGGCGCTGCTCACCGAGAGGTGCACGCCGGCCGCGCGGGCGGCGTTCATCATGGCGAGGAACTGCGGGGCGGCGCGGGCGTTGAGCCACTTGCCCCCGCCGATGGACGCGAGCTGCACCGACACGGCCCGGCCATTCTGGTAGCCGGTCGTCGTGCGCGTCCCGCCGGGCGAAGGAGACGGCGAGGTGCCGCCGGTCCCGCGGGTTCCGAGCGAGCCCCACGTCTGCGGGCCCACCACGCCGTCCACCTGCAGCCCCTCGCGCTGCTGGTAGGCGCGCACCGCTGCGGCCGTCTTCGGCCCGAAGATGCCGTCCACGTCGATCCGGTACCCCTTCGCGCGCAGCAGGTGCTGGAGACGGGACACCGAGGGGCCCGTGGCCCCCTGGCGGAGCAGGGGCGACTGGGTGACGCTGCGGTGGCTGCTGGTGCGGGTGCTGCTCGTGGCGGAAACCGGCATGGGCGACTCCTCCGTGGGGCTTTGGATGGGTTGTCGTTCTTGGCCGTTGAGAAGTTGCGAGAAAAAACGACGGCGGCGCGTCCCACCTTCCGGGAACGCGCCGCCGAGGACCGGCTCGAGGGCCGGGGAGAAGGGCTACTCCTCGATGGACTTCAGGTACAGCTCCTTCACCAGCGCCGGGTCCACGAACGGGTTGCGCTCGTTGCGGCCGGTGAAGGTGGCCTCGCGGGCCGGGCCCCACAGGAAGTCCGGGTTGGTGGAGTTGGCGCCCCAGCCCGAGTTGACGATCTTCCCGTTCTTCTCCTCCACCCAGTACTGGTAGCGCTCCTTGGTGCCCGTCCCGCCGAGCTCCACCTCGCGCTCCACGTAGGTGATCTTCCCGTCACCCGCCGCGCCGTTGATGCCCACGAGCTTCTCCGGGGCCCAGGACGGCTTGACGGTGGTCTCCTTGTCCTCGCACTTCCAGAAGTTGTAGTTCCACACGTGGTCGCCGGAGTCCTTGTCCATCACCGCCGGCATGCCCGTCTTCAGCCAGTCCTTGATGGTGTTGTGGAACAGGCCGGCGTCGTCCCGCTTGTCTTCGCGGTTGATGGCGGCCAGGTCGGCGGCCTTCAGCGTCTTTGTCTCGCCGCTGGTGGTGCGGATGGTCAGCTCCGCCGGGAAGCCGGAGGTGATCTCCACGCGGTCCTTGTTGCGGCGCATGCCCGGCTGCCACAGCTCGAACGAGGTCTCGATGCGGCCCTGCAGCGTGGTGCCGTTCTTCAGCTTCACCACGTCGTACTCCGCGTCGTAGCGCTCACCGGCCCACTTGGTCTGGGTGGACTGGCTGTCGGCGATGACGGTGAGCAGCCCCTTGATGTCCTGCGCGGTGAAGGTGACGCCGTTGAGCGTGACGTCCTTCTTGGGCTCCTTGAACAGGTTGCCGGCGAGCGCCACCTTGTCGCAGCTGCCCCACCAGCCCACGCTCATGGTCCCTTCCATCTTGCCGTCCGTGCCGAACTGGCCGTGGCCGTCCAGGAAGTCCCAGGCCACGTCCGCGTCGATCTTCCCGTTGCCGTTGAAGTCCACGCCCGTGGTGCGCTCGGCGTCCTTCTCGGACAGGTTGCTGTCCGGGATGTAGTGGCCGGTCTTCTGCGCCTCGGTGTAGCGGACCTTGCCCTTCATGATGTCGCTGCGCTCGAGCATCCAGTTGAGGCTGGCCTGCCGCTCGAAGGACAGCGCGCCGGTGGGCTTGCCCTTGGCCTTCAGGAACTGGTCGAACTTGTCCAGCGCGCCGTTGGTCGCCCAGAGGTTGGTGGAGGCCGAGCCGTTGATGTCCGCGTTGTTGCCGGCCATGGGCCAGTAGGTCGTGGTCCAGGGCTTGTGGTTGGACTTGACCGTGTAGGCCTCCGGGTTGTCACCCAGCAGCATCTCCACGCCGGCCTTCACGCCGTCCTTGTCGCCGTCCGCCGTGACGACGCCGTTGAAGCCCACGGACTCGAGCACCCGCCCGAACGCCTCGGCGATGGTCTTCTTCTTCGAGTCGCTCTCGTTGTACGTCAGCGACTTGAACTTGCTCGCGTAGGCTTGGAAGAACTCCATCACGCGGTTGGCCTTGTCCGCGTCCGTGAGCCCCGGCTTCCCGGTGAGCTCGGACGCGAGCGCCTGCACGTCCATCTTGAACTTGGCCGGCAGCGCGGCGGGGTCCGTCACCTGCGCGAGCGAGGCCGGGACGAGCTGGTGGACCGGCTTGGTGGGCGTGGTGGTGCCGTTGTTCACCGGCGGCGTGGGGTTCACCGGGGGCGGGACCACCGTCTGCACCGTGCCGATGAAGCGGGTCAGCGCCGCGCGGCTGCTGGCCGAGAACTTCGACTGGAACTCGGACGAGGTGAGCAGCGACTGCAGCTCCGCCTTCTCCTCCGCCGTCACGCCCTCCTTCTTCGCCTCGGCGATGATCTTGTTGACGTCCTTGTTGCTCAGGCCGAAGCGAACCAGGGAGCGAGCAAGCGTGGTGATCTGACCCATGTGAAAGTCCTCGAAGGGGGTGGGAGGGGGGAAGCGCCCGGATTGTCGACCGGGGGATCTACCTGCTCCCCGCCCGGATCGGCAAATCGCTTTACACACCTTGTCCTACAGTGGGCTACTCCATCATGAACTGGTTGGAGTCCACGGTGCCCTTTTCGGCCTGCTGCTCCTCCGGCTCCGTGCCGCGCTTGAACCACATGGAGGTGGCGCCCTTGCTCCCGTCGCTGGCGAGCTTGCCGGTCTTCGTGTCGATGCGGCGGGTGACCAGGTCTGCCCCGGGCGGCGGGGAGAACTCCGGCTGGGGACGCCCCTCGAGCGCCCGCTGCATGTAGGCGAGCCAGATGGGGAGCGCGGCGCGGCCGCCGGTCTCGTACTTCCCGAGCGGGTGGGGGTTCAGGTCGTAGCCCACCCACGTCACCGTCACGAGATCCCGCGTGAAGGCTGCGAACCAGGTGTCGAACGCGTCGTTGGTGGTGCCGGTCTTCCCGGCGGCCGGTTTGCCCAGCTTCAGCGCCGGGGCACCGGTGCCGGACGTCACCACGCCCCGGAGCAGGTCCACGAGGATGAAGCCGGTCTCGGGCGAGTAGACGCGCTCGCCGGGCTGGAAGAGCCGCGCGTAGCCCCCGCCCACGCGGTCCTGCAGCGAGGCCCAGGGATCGTCGTAGGCGGTGTGGTCCTCCACCCGGCGGCCGAAGCGGTCCTCTATCTTCCGGATGAACCAGGTGGGGCGCTTGATGCCCATCCGCGCGAACGTGGCGTACACGCCGGTGAGCTCCGCAGGGATGACGCAGGAGCTGCCCAGCGCCGCGGAGAGGTCCGCGTTCATGGGCGTGGAGAGCCCCAGCCGCTTCGACCACTCCATCATCCCCCCCACCCCCACCTCGTTGAAGGTCTTCACCGCCGGGATGTTCATGGAGTTGATGAGGGCGTGGCGCAGCAGCACGTCCCCGGCGAAGTCGTCGCTGAAGTTGCCGGGCTTCCAGCGCACCTGGTTGCTGGGATCATCGAACACGATGGGGCTGTCCACGATGACCGTGGCCTCGGTGCGCCGCTCGCCCTTCAGGTCACCCCAGCCCTCGAGCGCCGCGGCGTACACCAGCGGCTTGAAGCTGCTGCCGGGCTGCCGGCACGCCTGGTACGCGCGGTTGAACTCGTTGGCGTCGAAGTCGTAGCCGCCCACCATGGCCACCAGGTACTGCCGGTGCGGGTCCACGGACACGAGCGCGCTCTGCGGCTCGGGCTCCTGCTCGAGCCGCACCAACGGCAGCCCCTTCGGCAGCTCCTTCTCCAGGCGCGCGTCGTACGCCTCGCGGTCGTCCGCCAGCTGCCGCGGCTCGGCCACCGCGCGCACCAGCACCACGTCCCCTGCGGCCACCGCCTTGCGCGCGTCCGAGATGAGCGCGGCCGGGTAGAACGCCTCGGCGTTCACCTTGCGCGCCCACCGCATGCCGAGCAGCGGGAGGTACGCCTGCGTCTTTCCCACCTGGACCTTCGCCCCCTGCGACTCCACCTGGGTCACCAGCGCGGCGTACACGCGTCCCGGCTGCAGCGGCTCCCCGTCCAGCGCCTTGTCCGCGCGCTGCAGGAACGCCTTGCGCTCCGCCTCGCCCGGGAACTGCAGCACCGGCCCGCGCCAGCCCTGGCGCTTGTCCAGCTGCAGCAGCCCCGCCATCACCGCGTCCTGCGCGGCGCGCTGCCGCTCGCTGTCCATGGTGGTGAACACCTTGAGCCCCTGGTCCAGCAGCAGGGGGTTGCCGTAGCGGTCCACGAGGTGCTTGCGGACCTCCTCCACGAAGTACGGCGCGAACTCGTGGAACACGTCCTCCACCGGGAAGACGCGGACCTCGGTGCGCGTGGCCTCGTCGTACTCGGCGCGCGTCACCATCCCCTCTTCCAGCATCCGCCGGAGCACGTACGCGCGGCGCTTCTTCGCCGCCTCGGGGCGCACGAACGGCGAGTAGCGCGAGGGTGCCTGCGGCAGCCCGGCGATGAGCGCCATCTCCGCCAGGGTCAGGTCCTTCACGTCCTTGCGGAAGTAGTTCTCCGCTGCGCTCTGGACGCCGTGGCTGTGGTGCCCCAGGTAGACGTTGTTCAGGTAGAGGTAGAGGATCTCCTCCTTCGTCAGCGCCTGCTCGAGCCGCCACGCCAGGATGGCCTCGCGGATCTTCCGCTTGAGAGACTTCTCGGTGGCGCTCTTGTACCCCTCGCGCGAGATGAGGATGGCCTTCGCCGTCTGCTGCGTCAGCGTGGAGCCGCCCTGGGTCTGGGAGCTGCCCGCCATCTTCTTGCGCAGCGTGTACCAGGCGGCGCGGGAGGTCCCGAGCACGTCCACGCCGAAGTGATCGAAGAAGCTCGAGTCCTCCGAGGCGATGAACGCCTGCACCAGCCGCTTCGGGATGCGCTCGTAGGGAACGACCTTCCGGCGCTCGTTGTAGAACTCGGCCGCGAGCACCTGGTCGTCCGTGTAGACCTCGCTCAGGATGGGCGGGAAGTACTCGTCCGGGCGCGGCACCCCGGGCAGCCCGTCCCCGTACTTGTCCACCGCCCAGTACACCGCCCCCGCCGCCCCGCCCACCGCGAGCAGCACCAGCACCAGCAGCGACACGAGGATGCGCTTCCACCAGCGTCCCTTGCGCTTCGGCCGCGGCTCGAGCTTCAGCCGCGTCGCCGCCGGGTCCCCTGCCCCGCCCTCCCCGGGCGCCTGCTGCTGCTCGTCGCTCATGGCCGCTCCAGCCCCGCCCCGCGGAGCACCGCCTTCAGTTCGTCCGGCAACGGCGCCTCGAGGCGCAGCCGGCGCTGGTCCTCCGGGTGCGGCACCTCGATGGAGGCCGCGTGGAGGAACAGCCGCTTGAGCCCGTGGCGCGCGCGCACGTCCCGGTTGAAGGCGAAGTCACCGTGCTTCCGGTCCCCCGCCACCGGGTGTCCCACCGCGGCGAGGTGCCGGCGGATCTGGTGCGTCCGCCCGGTCTCGATGAGGCACTCCAGGTACGCCACGTCCGTGCCCTGCGCCACCACCCGCCACCGCGTCACGGCCGGCTGCATGTTCACGCCGCGCCGCGCCTTGGACTCCGCGGACTGCTGGTGCTCGGCGAGCGGCAGGTCGATGACGCCGGACGCCGTGGGCATCCGCCCCTTCACCAGCACCAGGTACCTCTTCTTCGGGTGGTGGTGGGTGAAGACCTCGGTGAAGTGCACCATGGCAGGACGGCGCTTGGCCACGAGGATGACCCCGGACGTCTCCCGGTCCAGCCGGTGCGCGGGACTGGCCGCGAAGTCGTTGCGCACCGCCTTCGGCCCCAGCCGCGCGCGCACGTAGTCCACCAGCGTCCCGCCGGTGATGCCGCTCCCGGTGTGCACCGCCAGCCCCGAGGGCTTGTCCACGGCCATCATCCAGTCGTCCTCGTACAGGACGTCGAGCCACGAACCATCCAGCTCGGCCGGCGCCTTCTCCTTCGGCCGCCCGGGGCCGAGCAGCGCCGCCTCGTCCCCGCGGATGGTGACGGTGTCCCCCTCCTGCAGCGGCTGCTCCGGCTGGGCGCGCTTGCCGTTCACCTTCACCTTCTTCGTGCGGATCATCTTGAAGAGGTGTGACGGGGGAACGTTGGCCAGGCGCTTGCGCAGCACCTTGTCCAATCGGACACCTGCGAGGTCTCGGTCGACTCGGAACTCGATCATTTGTGGCCCGGGGCCCCCGGGGGCCGGGTATATACGCCAACCCTATGGCCAAGCCTGCCACCATCGAGTCGCTGCTCAAGGAAGGATCCACCGCGTGGAACCGCGCCCGCAAGTCCGGGGCCGTGGGGACCACCCACACCGGGGCCACCCTGGAGAACCTCTTCTCCGCCAACGCGGACCTCTCCGGCCTCGAGCTGGTGGGGAGCGAGTGGGAGAAGTGCGATCTCTCCAAGATGAACTTCCGGGACTCGGACCTCTCCAACGCCTACTTCCACGGCGGGCGGCTCCAGGACTGTGACTTCCGCGGCGCCAACCTCGCCGGGGCCACGTTCGAGAGGCTGAAGCTGCTGCGCTGCGACTTCACCGGCGCGCAGGGACTGGACGAGCTGGAGCTGGACGAGGTCGACATGGACCGCGTGCAGGGGCTCGGGGGCGAAGAGGCCCCGCCGCCGCCTCCTCCCCCGGCCGTGGGCGCCACCTCCTTCACCCGCGAGCAGCGCGTCCGCAGCCAGGAGGGCAGCGGCGGCACCCTGCCGGCCGACGAGGGCAGCGAGCTCCCGCCCTTCCGCCCGCAGGATCCTCCCTCCGCCCTCTTCTTCCGCGGCCTGAAGGGGCTCGGCATCGCCTCGCCCGCGTGGGTGCTGGACGTGCCGGGGCTCCGCCCCCAGGTGCCCCCCTCCTCCTCGCCGGGCAGCACGCTGGAGTCCGCCATGCGCGAGGCCACGCGCCAGCGGCTCGAGGGACGCAAGCCGTCGTCGGACCCCTCGCTCGTGGCGAAGGCCCAGTCCACGCTCCGCATGGGCAACAAGGACGTGGCCGCCGCCGCCATGTACCTGCGGCAGGTGGACGAGGAGCCGCTCTTCCGCTTCTCCGCCGCGAAGGCGCTGCACGCCGCGCTGAAGGCCGAGCTGGACGTGGACGATCCCACCGGCTCCGTGGACCCGCGCGTGACGGGCGCCATGCTCGAGCTTCGGCTGTCCCAGGAGAGCGCGGACGCCCTCAACGAGGTCCGCCGCCGGCTCGCCGCGGCCCAGCTCTTCACCTCGCTGCTCGAGGCCGGCTTCAACCCGGACAACAACTGGGAGGAGGCCGTGGACTCGGCGGAGCAGGCGCAGGACCTGGCGCAGCTCTCCACCGGCGGTGACCGCGAGGCGCTGCGCGAGGCCTTCGTGGCCTTCGCGGGGCTCCCGGACGAGGCGCGCCTGCGCCGGCTCGCCTACCTGTCCGAGGCCAGCTTCCACCTCGAGCAGCTCTCGCGCATGACGGACGGGGCCGAGCCCGCGTGGCTCGCGGGCCCCGAGTACCGCGAGTGCCACGACCGCGAGATGGTGCTCGTGGACGTGCTCAAGGCGGCGGACATCCCGGCCCGCGTCCCCGCGCTCGCCCAGTCCGAGCTCGGCGTCCCGGCCGGCACCGTGCCGGAGGAGTCCGAGGACGACCTGTTCCTGCAGGTCCGCTGCCTCTCCTGTGGCAAGGAGAAGCTGCTGGTCCAGTCCCCCGAGTAGCGCGCGCGCGAACGCCATGGAGCTGCTTCGTCGCCTCGACGCGGAGTTCGCCCCCGGCCTCTACACCACGGACGCCTCCGAGCTCGCCGAGTACGGGCGGGACTGGACGCGCGTGTACACGCCCGCCCCCTGCGCGGTGGCCTTCCCGCGGAACACCGAGGAGGTGTCCCGGCTGCTCGGGCTCTGCAACGGGCTGGGCGTGGCGGTGGTCCCCTCCGGCGGACGCACGGGACTGGCCGGCGGCGCGGTGGCGGCCTCCGGTGAGCTCGTCCTGTCGCTCGCGAAGATGAACCGCATGGAGCCCGTGGACGTGGCCAGCCGCACCGTGCGCGTGCAGGCCGGCGCCGTGACGGAGGCGGTGCACCAGCACTGCGCGCCGCACGGCCTCACCTGGCCGGTGGACTTCGCCAGCAAGGGCAGCTCGCAGGTGGGCGGCAACCTCTCCACCAACGCGGGCGGCGTGAAAGTCATCAAGTACGGGCTCACGCGGCAGTGGGTCCTCGGACTCGAAGTGGTGACCGCCTCCGGCGAGGTGCTGGAGCTGGGCGGCGCGCTCGAGAAGAACAACACCGGCCTGGACCTGCGGCAGCTCTTCATCGGCAGCGAGGGGACGCTCGGCGTCATCACCGCGGCCACGCTGAAGCTCGCCCCGCTGCCGGGCAAGGCGGACGTGGCGCTGCTCGGCGTGCCGGACGTGGCCGCGGTGCTCAAGCTCTTCCGCCGCGCACGCGAGGCGGCGCTGCCGCTCTCCGCGTGGGAGTTCTTCACGGACGCATGCCTGCGCCGCGTGGAACTGCACCGCAAGCTGCGCGCCCCCTTCGACGCGCGCCACGGCTGCTACGTGCTGCTGGAGACGGAGGGCGCGGCCCCCGAGCAGCTGGAGGCCTGGTTCTCCGCGCTGTTCGAGGAGGGGCTGGTGGCGGACGGTACGCTGGCCGAGTCCCCCTCCCGCGGCAGGGAGCTGTGGGCGCTGCGCGAGTCCATCAGCGAGTCCCTCTCCGCCACGGGGCTGCCTCACAAGAATGACATCTCGCTGCCGGTGGCAGGGCTGGAACGCTTTTGCAGCGAGCTCGACCGCGTGTTCTCCGCGCGGTACCCCGGCTTCGAGGTGTGCCTGTTCGGCCACATCGGGGACGGCAACCTCCACGTCAACATCATGAAGCCGGACGGGATGGACAAGGCGGACTTCCTCCGCCACGCCGCCGCGTCCGACGAGGTGATGTTCGAGCTGGTGCGCGCCCACGGCGGGAGCATCTCCGCCGAGCACGGCGTGGGGCTGCTCAAGAAGAAGTACCTCCACTTCACGCGGAGCGAGCCGGAGCTGCAGTTGATGCGCGCGGTGAAGGCGGCGTTGGACCCGCGCGGCATCCTCAACCCCGGGAAGATCCTCTGATAGCGGCGGCCGGGCTGATTGATCCCGTTTCGGCTCCGCCGGGATCGACACGGAGGGGGCAGTCGTGATCTGACCCACGTAGGAGGTGGGCATGCCGGCTGCGTACTCGATGGACCTCCGCATCCGCGTGGTGGAGACCGCCGACGAGCTCGGTCTCT
>JBDLRJ010000362.1:0-3318 GCA_039800145.1 Pseudomonadota bacterium
CGTCACGCGGCCCTTGCAGACCACCGTGTCCCCCGGCCAGACGATCTTCACGAACTTCACCCCGTAGCGCCGCACCTGCGCGCCGCGCGCCCAGTCCGTGAGCAGCTGCCCCAGCAGCCCCATCACCAGCATGCCCGGCGCGTACACCGACGGCATGCCCGCCGCCCGCGCTGCAAGTTCGTCCACGTGCACCGGGTTGTAATCCCCGGAGGCCCCGGCGTAGCGGGCCAGCTGCACGCGGTCCAGCGGCGCCTTCGTCAGCGGCGGCAGCTCCTCGCCCACGCGGACGGCATCGAAGTACAGCTTGCGCGCAGGCATCTCAGGCCACCCCTTCCTTCACCGCGCGGATGACCAGCGTCCGCCGCGCGCGGAACACCACGTTGCCCTCTTCGTCCCGCCCCTCGTCCTCGAGCACCGCCAGGTCCATGCGTCCCGCGGGCCCGGTGCGCTCCCCCACCTCGGTCACGCGCGTGGTCACGTAGACGCGGTCGCCCGCGAAGATGGGGCGCTCGTACTCGAACGACTGCTCCGCGTGGAGCAGCGACTTGATGGACACCCCGAGCAGCTCGCGGAGATCCGCCGCGGAGTGGAAGCTCGCCGGGAACGTGGGGGGCGCCACGATGGCCGGGTACCCGGACGCCCGCGCGTACTCCTCGTCGTAGTACACGGGGTTGAAGTCCCCCATCGCCTCGGCGAACCGCCGGATGGCGCCCTTCTCCACCTCGTTGAGCGTGGGCGGAGAGGCCCTGCCAATCGCCTTCTTGTCGAGCATCTGTGTGCGTTCTCCCTGGACCGACTAACGACCCGCCGGCAGCTCCAGGACCGTGAGGATCCCGGGCTCTGCCGCCGTGATGCGTGGCGCCGCGTTCACCACCAGGTTCGCGGTGGCGACGTCTCCCGCGAGCCCCCCCTTCAGCTCCATCTCCACCGGCGGATCCGCGTCCAGCACCACGCGGTCCCCCACTCCCTCTGCCCCGAGCGCCAGCGTCAGCTCCAGCCGGACCCGCTCCTTGCCCTCCCAGAGCCCCGTGGCCACCTGGTGGATCCCCGCCACGTGCCCCGGCTTCACCACCACGGTGCCGCCGCGGATCTCCTCCTCCGCGATCACCGGCAGGAGCTCTTCCTCGAAGTCGTCGCAGTCCAACCCCAGCCCCAGCGCCGCCAGGGCCGCGGACTCCACCAGCCCCACGTGGCCGATGGCGTCCTGCTCCGCCGCCGCCATGAACGCGTCCTCGGTCATCCCCGCGCCGATCTTCCGCTGCAGCGCAGGCCGCCGCGTCCGCGCGTCCACCACCCGCTCCACCCGGACGTGGCGTACCTCGCCGCAGGCCGTCCCCAGCGTGGCCACCAGGCGGTCCATCACGAAGCCGGGGTTGACGCCCGTGCCGAGCACCGTCCCCCCCGCCGCGCGCGCCGCCCGCTCCAGCTTCTCGGCCAGCTCCGGGTGGCGCAGCCACGGGAAGGCCAGCTCCTCGCAGGTGGACACCACCGACATCCCCAGCCGCAGCGCCGCGAGCAGTTGGTCCATCACCTGGGGAAGCCGGGACTGCGTGGCATGCAGCAGCACGGCCCCCCGCGTCCGCCCCACCGCCTCCTCCAGGGAGGCCTTCACCGTCAGCGCCCCCGCCGGGGCCCCCAGCACCTCCGACAGCGGCTTGCCCACCCGCTTCGGATCCACGTCCACCGCCCCCACCAGGCGCACCTCTTCGTTCCGCAGCGCCGCGCGCGCCACCGCCTGCCCAATGGCCCCCAGCCCCATCACCACCACCGGGACCGGCTGTCCTTCCTCTTCGCGGGGGGGGCCGGACGGGCCCCGTGAACGGGTGGCTGCCATGGGGTGTCTCACTTACGTGACGGCCGCGCTTGCAATCAAGCGCGGCGTGGAGGGGTCCCGCCTGCCGTTCATTGGAGCACGCGCACCCGGAGCAAAGTGTCTCCCTCGAGAAGTGAATCCACCACGTCCTGTCCGGAAACCACCTGTCCGAAGGCCGTGTACCGCCCATCCAGGTGGGGCTGGGCCGAGTGCGTGAAGAAGAATTGGCTGCCCCCGGTGTCCGGCCCCGAGAGCGCCATCCCCACCGTCCCGCGCGTGTAGGGGTGGGCATTGAGCTCGCAGCGGAGGGTGTGCCCGGGGCCGCCCTCGCCGTCCCCGCGGGGATCTCCTCCCTGCGCCACGAAGTCCGGCACCACGCGGTGGAAGGTGAGCCCGTCGTAGAAGCCGGCCCTCGCCAACGCGCCGATGGCCGCCGCGGTGCGGGGCGCCTCCTCCGTGTCCAGCGCCACCAGCACCGTCCCGCGCCGGGTCTCCAGCTCGAGCCGTGCGCCGGTCGGCAGCGGCTGGACCGGGGCCGCCTCGGGGCGGGAGACCGCCGGGACCTCGGGGATGACCGCCCCGTCCTGCTTCAGCGCGTCTGCCGCGGCCAGCCTCAACGCGGGCGCCGGGTCCCCGAGCCACCGCCGCAGCAGCACGTCCGCGCCCTCCGGCCGAAGCCCCCCCAGCGCCTCTGCGAGCACGGGCCACACGTCCGGAGGCAACCGGCCGCCCGCGGCGAGCGCGAGGATGGCCGGGCCGGACGCGGCGTCTCCCAGTCGGCCGAGCACCGCGGCGGCGGTGGAGGCCACCACGGGATCGCCGTCCCCGAGCAACGCGCGCACCCCGGGCGCCGCGTCCTTCCAGCCACTCTCGCCCACCAAACCCAGCGCCGCGGCCCGTACCCCCGCGTCCGGGTGTGCCAGGAACGACAGGCCGGCCTCCGCGCGCGTCCGGGCCTCCGCCGCCGACTGCGCCAACTCCCCCAGCGCGAGCCGCAACCGGACCGGCTCCGGCACCTCGCCGCGGCCGCACGTCTGGGACTCCGAAAGACGTCCCTCCAGGCGGTCCAGCGCGGCCGCGGCCCTGCAGTCCAGCACCGCCGGGGCGCCCGCGAGCCCGGCGCGGAGCGAGGCGAGGAGCGGGCGCGCCTCGACCGGGAGCTTCGCCTGGAAGAGCGCGAGGAACGGTTGGTACCCGCCCGGCTCCCCGGCGCGCTCGAGCCGCAGGCGAAGCTGCCCCAGCGCCTCCAGCGGCGGACACGGAGCCCCGGCGCACGCCGACGCCGCCTGCGCGAGCGCACGCACGGCCTGGACCGCGACGAGCGGCGAGGGATCTCCGAGCCCCGCCGCGAGCCTCGGGAGATCCGTCCCGTCGGCACGCTCCCCCACGCCGCGCACGCACACCGCGCGCACCTCCTCGCCGCGGTCCGAGAGACACGCCCGGAGCGCAGGCAGCGGGGCCGGGCCTCGCACGAGCCTCAGGGCGTACGCCGCGGCGAAGCGGGC
>JBDLRJ010000363.1:0-11122 GCA_039800145.1 Pseudomonadota bacterium
CAACATGGCCACCACCAACGACATCATCGGTGGGAACTCGGGCTCGCCCGTGGTGAACAGGGACGCCCAGGTGGTGGGACTGATCTTCGACGGGAACATCCAGTCCCTGGGCGGGGATTACGGGTTCGATCCGTCCGTCAACCGCGCGGTGGCCGTGCACAGCGCCGCCATCCTCGAGGCGCTGGAGAAGATCTACGGCGCTCAGCGGCTGGTGAACGAGCTCCGCGGGACCCAGGCCTCCAGCGCCCGGTGACCTGCCCTTCCCGGCACGCCGCCCGTCCCTACTCCCACTCGATGGTGGCGGGCGGCTTGCTGGAGATGTCGTAGACCACGCGGTTGATGCCGCGGACTTCGTTGGTGATCCGCGCGGAGATCTTCCCGAGCAGCTCGTGCGGCAGCCGCGCCCAGTCCGCGGTCATCCCGTCCACGGACGTCACGGCGCGAAGCGCGCAGGTCCAGTCATAGGTCCGCTCGTCCCCCATCACGCCCACGCTCTGCACCGGGAGGAGCACGGCAAAGGCCTGCCACACCTGGGCGTAGAGTCCCGCGGCGCGGATCTCCTCCTGGACGATGGCGTCCGCCCTGCGCACGAGCGAGAGCTTGTCCGGGGTGATCTCCCCCAGTACGCGGATGGCGAGCCCCGGCCCGGGGAACGGCTGGCGGCCCACCATCTCCTCGGGCAGTCCCAGCTCGCGCCCCAGCGCCCGGACCTCGTCCTTGAAGAGCTCGCGGAGCGGCTCCACCAGCTGCAGCTTCATGGTCTCCGGGAGGCCGCCCACGTTGTGGTGGCTCTTGATGGTGGCGGAGGGGCCCTTCAGCGACACGGATTCGATCACGTCCGGGTACAACGTCCCCTGCGCGAGGAAGCGGGCGTCCAGGATCTCGCGGGAGGCCTCCTCGAACACGGCCACGAATTCCCGGCCGATGATCTTCCGCTTCCGCTCGGGATCCGTCACCCCGGCCAGCGCCGAGAGAAAGCGCCCCGAGGCGTCCACCGTCCGGAGCGGGACCTGGAACTGGCCGCTGAAGAGCGCCTCCACCTGCGCGCGCTCCCCGGAGCGCAGCAGCCCGTTGTCCACGAAGATGCACTGCAGCCGGTCCCCGATGGCCTTGTGGATGAGCACCGCGGCCACGGAGGAGTCCACGCCTCCCGAGAGCCCGCAGATGACCCGTCCTTCTCCCACCTGGGCGCGGATGGCGCGGATGGCCTCCTCGGCAAATCCCTTCATGGTCCAGCTGAAGGTGACGCCACACTCGCGCAGGAACGCCTGCAGCATCTCGCGGCCGCGCGGCGAGTGGACGACCTCCGGGTGGAACTGGACGCCGTAGAGCGGGCGGCTCTCGTGCGCCACCGCGGCGTACGGAGACGAGGGAGTGGTGGCGGCGGCGTGGAACCCCGGCGGCAGCTGCTCCACCCGGTCCCCGTGGCTCATCCAGACCTTCACCGGCTCCCCGGCGGCGAACGGGGCGAGCGGCCCCCTGGGCGCGACGACCGAGATCTCTGCCGGTCCGTACTCGCGGTGGGCCGCCTTGTCCACGCGCCCACCGAGCAGCTTGCAGAGCAGCTGCAGCCCGTAGCAGATGCCGAGCACCGGGACGCCGAGCGAGAAGACCGCCGGGTGGCACGAGGGGGCCCCCGCCTGCTCCACGCTCATGGGCCCGCCGGACAGGATGATCCCCCGCGGGGCGAAGGCGCGGAGCTGGGCCTCGGAGAGATCCGCGCGGTGGATCTCGCAGTACACGCCCAGTTCGCGGACGCGCCGGGCGATCAGCTGCGTGTACTGGCTGCCAAAGTCGAGGATGAGGATGCGCTCGGCGTGGATGTCCATGGTGGGGGCTCCGGGAGCAGGACCGCGACGGCGATTGACCGAGGCTGGGGGTTATCGCTATCAACCGATGGGAAGCCAACGTTTTTCCAGCTGCTTTTCCCCCTGAGAGGATTTCCCCCCATGCGCCCACTGTTCGGAGCCGCTGCCGCGTTTGCACTGTCCCTCTCGGGGTGCGTGAAGGAGATCTCCTCGGACGAGCGCCTGGACCGCGAGACAGCCGGCAGCGCTGCGTCCGAGGCGCTGGACGCCGACCAACTGGCGCGCGTGAACTGCAAGGACGTGGACGAGGCGCTGGCCAACGCGCACTCCGAGAGCCGCTCGGAGGCGGACCGGGTGCTCCTCTACATCGAGCTCTACAAGTCGCTGCAGAAGCGGACCGAGCAGTTCGACGAGTCCATGCGCCGCAACCCGGACCTGTCCTTCAAGGAGGGCAGCCAGGAACTCGTGAAGGCGCGGGATCTCTGCGTGGAGAAGTACGCGGACGTGCGGATGGATTTCGACAAGTACGTCCGAGATCTCGTGGACTTCGCGGTGGTGGACGAGGTGCGCGGCGGGGCCACGGTCAAGGTGGCTCGCCTGGACCTCGAGGTGCTCCGCAAGGGCATCAACGCGTTGGCCCCGGCGGACCAGGACCTGCTGCTGCAGCGGGTGGCCAACGCGGAGAAGAAGCTCGGGCTGTCCACGTCCCAGCCCGCCGAGGGCGCCGGCGGAAAGAAGCGCTAGCCCTCGCCTCCTCGGGAGCCTCGCCATGACGCTGGGTGCGTTCGCCCTCTCCGTTGCCCTTGCCGCGAGTCCGAAGGCGCCGGCTGCGCCCCCGGCCCCGCCGGCTCCCCCCGTGGACCCGGTGCAGGCCCTCCGGGACGGCGTGAAGGACTTCCTGTCCCGTTACGCCGCGAAGGATCTCGCGGGCGTGGTGGCGCTGTTCGAGCCGCGCGCGCCGCTGTTCCTGGGGACGGATCTCGGCGAGTCCTGCAACGATCTGCCCTGCATCCAGGAGCTGCTCTCGGACCGCTTCCAGGTCTGGGAGACGGCCACCATTTCAGACCCGGCGCGCATCCACGTGGAGGCCGCCCCGCCGCTCGGCACGGCCTGGTTCGACACGGAGCTGGACGCGCGTTCCGGCGGCACCCGGCGCAAGACGAAGCTGCGCTTCGCCACCACGTGGCGCCTGGACGGCACCCAGTGGAAGATGACCCAGGTGCTGCTCGCCGTGCCCACCGTGGGCCAGTCCGGCAAGGAGATCCTCCGGCAGAACGAGCTCAACTGATCCGCTACTCCACGCGGTAGTTGGGCGCCTCCTCCGTGATGATCACGTCGTGGACGTGGCTCTCCTTGAGCCCGGCCGAGGTGATGCGCACGAAGCGCGCGTCGCGCCGCAGCGCCTCGATGGAGGCGCACCCCGTGTACCCCATGCCGCTGCGGATCCCGCCGAGCATCTGGAAGATGTTCATGGCGAGGCTGCCCTTGTACGGCACGCGGCCTTCGATCCCCTCGGGGACGAGCTTCATCTCGGTCTCCACGTCCGCCTGGAAGTACCGGTCCTTGCTGCCCTGCTTCATGGCCCCGAGACTCCCCATGCCCCGGTAGCTCTTGTAGGAGCGGCCCTGGTACAGGATGACGTCACCGGGGGCCTCCTCGGTCCCGGCGAAGAGCGAGCCGATCATCACCGAGGACGCCCCTGCAGCGAGCGCCTTCACGATGTCGCCCGAGTACTTGATGCCCCCGTCCGAGATGACGGGGACGTCGTGCCGGTCCGCCTCGCGGGCGCACTCGTCCACGGCGGTCACCTGAGGCACGCCCACGCCCGCCACCACGCGCGTGGTGCAGATGGAGCCAGGGCCAATGCCCACCTTCACGCCGTCCGCGCCGGCCTGGATGAGCGCACGCGTGCCCTCCGCGGTGGCCACGTTTCCTGCCAGGAGTTCGAACTTCCCGGACCAGTTCTGCTTTACGTCCCGCACCGCCTCGAGCACGCCGCGGCTGTGGCCGTGCGCGGTGTCGATCACGATCACGTCCACTCCCGCCTTCACCAGCGCATACACGCGCTCCTCCCGGTCCGCGGAGACGCCCACCGCCGCGGCGCAGATGAGCCGTCCGAGCGCGTCCTTGGCAGCGGACGGGTGGCTCCGCGTCTTCTCGATGTCCTTGATGGTGATGAGCCCGCGAAGCTCCCCGGCGGCGTTCACCACGAGCAGCTTCTCGATCCGGTTCGCGTGCAGCAGTTCGATGGCCGCCGGCCGGGAGATGCCCTCCTTCGCCGTGACCAGGTCACGCGTCATCACCTGGTCCACGCGCTGCGAGACGTTCTTCTCGAAGCGCACGTCGCGGCTGGTGACGATTCCCACGAGCCGCTTGCCGTCCACCACCGGGATGCCGCTGATGCCGTGCCGCTCCATCAGTGCCAGCGCGTGGCTCAGGGGGGCGTCCGGCGGCGTGGTGACCGGGTCCACCACCATCCCGGACTCGAACTTCTTCACCTTCTGCACCTCGAGCGCCTGCTGCGCCGGGGTCATGTTCTTGTGGATGACCCCGATCCCGCCCTCCTGCGCCATGGCAATGGCCGTGCGTGCCTCGGTGACCGTGTCCATGGCGGACGACAGCAGCGGGATGTTGAGCCGGAGGCTCCGCGTCAGCCGCGTGGAGAGGTCCACCTGGCGGGGGAGCACCGCGCTCTCCGCGGGCTGGAGGAGCACGTCGTCGAACGTCAGGGCGAGGCGCAGGGTGTCTGTCAGCATGAAAGCGGTTCCGTCCGGGGAGAGGGCGCGGCAAGATACGGATTTCCGGGGCGTGCCTCAATCAACGTTCGTCCCGAGGTCCAAACGTCCCGTGTCCACCGAAGCTTCGCTCCCCTCCCTGGTCGTCCACCTCCCCTTCTCTTCCAGGGAGGACTTCCTCCGCCGCCACGGGGCCAACCTGACGGCCGGGGGGATCTATGTCCGCAGCCGCACCGTGAAGCCGCCCGGCACCGTCGCGGTGCTCGAGGCCCGGCTCGAGGGGGGCGCTCGCCTCCTCTACGCGCAGGTGCACGTGGACTTCGTCACCGGCCAGGACGGCAAGGGCAAGAGCGGGATGGGGCTGCGATTCACCCACGTGGACGCCGAGACCCAGCGCTTCCTGGACAAGGTGGCCGCCAGCTACCTCCACGCGCGGACGCTGCGCCCGCCCCTGCCGCCGAACCCGGGCCGCGTGGACCGCGCGCCGGAGCCCGAGCCTGCACCTGTCCCCCTCCCGCAGGTGGCGGAGCCGGCCGAGGTGTTCGCGGAGGCAGTGAAGAGCGCGCACGCGGAGACACCCGCGGCCGCCCTTGTCGAGTCCCCGTCGGCCTCTCCCGCCCCTGCAGGAGAGGCCCCTGCGCCCGAGGCAACGCCCACGCAGGATGCCCAGGAGCCCGGTGCAGGGGTGAAGGGCTTTTTCCGGAAGCTGTTCGGCGGCTGAAGCGCTTCGCTCAGGGGCTGCGGACCTGGCGGGACTTCCACTGCCGCCAGCCGAGGTACAGGAGCAACGCCACCGCCAGCGTCCCGAACACGACGACCTGGCCTTCCTTCAATTTCTTCAGCAGCCACTCCAGCTCTCCGCCGAACCGGTAGCCCAGGTACACGAACACCGGCGCCGAGGCGATGGCTGCAAGACCGTCCCAGAAGATGAAGTGCCCGTAGGACATCCCGGAGCCGCCGGCGAGGAAGTACGTCACCGCGCGCACGCCCGGCATGAAGCGGGCGACCATCACGATCTTCTCCCCGTACTTCTTGAAGAGGAGCTCCACCCGCGCCTTCTTCTCGGGGGTGACGAGCCGCGCGAACATCCCGGCGCGCGAGTCCACCTTGTTCCCGGCGCGGCGCCCGGCGAAGAAGATGAGCGAATCCCCCACGAGGATCCCGGCGAACCCCACGGCCATCATGGCCAAGAGATCCACCCGGCCCGCGTGCGCGAGGTAGCCACCGAGGATCAGCGAGATGTCCTCGGGGAGCGGCACGCCGAGGCCGCACGCCACGAGCACCCCGAAGACGGTGCCGTAGGCGGCAGGGCCGTGCGCCTGGTCGATGAGGCTGCGGAGGAACTGCTCCAAGTGGGTGCCCGGCCTTCCTACTTCTTCACCGCGGGCTTGCGCGGCTCCACCTTCGCGAGCGCCTCGAGCATCCAGCCGTCCACGGAGCGCGAGGGATCATCGAACCCGCGGGCGAGCTCCTTGAGCCCGAAGTAGCCCTGGCCCGCGGCCTGGTCCCACGCCGCCTCCGGCGCACCGAGCGCCTTGAGCGCCGCGGCCCGGGACAGCAACGCCACCGCGTAGGCGCCGACGGACCGCTCGGGCGCGCCGGAGAGCTGGGCCTCGCGCAGCAGCGCCTGCCCGCTGCTCCACCCGGACTCCGCCTTCTTCGCCACCGCGGGCTCGAGCGTCAGCCGGGCGTACTCCTGCAGCAGCCCCTCGAGGTTGGGCTTCTCGGATGGGCCCACCACGAGCACCACCTCCCCGTCTGCCACCGCCCCCCGCACCGAGCCCTGCGCGTCCAGGAGGTTCATCACCACGAGCGTGGAGGGGCCGCTCTCCGGCACCTTCAGCGTGGTGCGCAGCTTCCCGAGCGGCTCGTCCAGCGTGGCGAGGTACGGGCGGAGCGCGCGCCGGTATTCGCCCTGCAGCTGGGCCATGGCCTCCTGCAGCGTCCAGCCGCCGTGTGCGGCCTTGAGCAGCCCCTCGAGCCCCTTGAGCTCCTGGAGATCCTTCGCCTTCGCGCCGGTGCTGAACGGAGGAGGTGCCGACTGGAGCGTGTAGGCCAGGTAGCGATCCAGCGTCGCGGGGTGGGCGTCGAAGAAGAGATCGGCCTGCTCGCGGAGAGCAGGCTCGCCGGAGAAGACGCGCGCACGCACCTGCTGGCGGACCGGGTGGAAGACGCGGCGCGGGACGGGGTGCTGGCGCGTGACCGGCGCGTCGTCGAAGCCGGTGGCGTTCAGCACGGAGAACAGCGTGAACACGCGCTCGTCCGCGCGCAACTCAACGCCCTCCCCGGTGTACAGGCTCGCGAACCAGTCGGCCTCGGCGAGGGCGGGAGGGGAGAACAGCAGCAGTGCGGAAGCGAGGGAGAGACCGTGACGCATGGGAGCGGGAGGGTATCAGAGAGTCGGGGGGAAGGCGTGGAGGTACTCGCGGGCGTAGCCGGCGTAGGCCTGCGCGGACTCGAGCAGGAAGGCGCGCTCGGTTTCGGTCAGCGGGCGCTTCACGCGGCCGGGGCTGCCGAGCACGAGCTGCCCGGGCGGGATGACCGTGCCCGGCGTGAGCAGCGTCCCCGCGGCGATCATGCAGTCGTCTCCCACCTGCACCCCGTCCAGGATGACCGCACCCATCCCCACCAGCACCCGGTTGCCCACCGTGCAGCCGTGCAGCACCACGTGGTGCCCCACGGTGACGTCGTCCCCGACGTTGGTGGCGAACCCGCGGCTCTGCACGTGGACCAGCGAGAGGTCCTGGATGTTGGTCCGAGCACCGATCCGCACCGGCTGAACGTCTCCGCGGAGGACGGCGTTCATCCAGACAGAGCTCCCCTCCCCCAACACCACGTCGCCGATCACCTGGGCAGACGCGTCCACGAAGCAGCCGGCGGGGACGGTGGGGGTGTGACCCCGGAAGGGGCGGATCACGGTGTGGGCTGCGGTGCCTGGAGGGTGCCGGGCGCCGCCACCGGGAGCGCCACCGGGCGGGTGAAGCCCACCTGGAGCCCGAGCAGCTGGTTGGGGCTCGCGTGCTCCACCTTCACCCGCACCAGCGCACCGGCGGGGGCGTCCCCGTCGAAGTTCACGGTGCGGTTCTCGGGCGTCCGGCCGAAGCGGCGGTTGGGATCCGTCCGGGACGGCCCCTCCACCAGGACCTCGACCTCGAGCCCCACCTGCGTGGACATGATCTCGCCCGAGATGCGGCGCTGGATCTTCTGCAGCCGCTCGAGCCGCTCGATCTTCACGTCGTGCGGGACGACGCCCCACTCGTCCTCTTTCAGCGCCGCCGTGGTCTTCGGGCGCGAGGAGAAGATGAACGAGTACTGGTTCTCGTAGCGGACCTGCTCGGTGAGCGCGAGCGTCGCCTCGAAGTCCTCCTCGGTCTCACCCGGGAAGCCCACGATGATGTCCGTGGTCACGGCGATGCCGGGCCGCGCGGCGCGGAGCTTCGCGAGCCGCTCGAGGTACTCCACGACGGTGTAGTCGCGGCGCATGCGCTTGAGGACTGGATCAGAGCCGCACTGCACCGGGAGGTGGAAGTGCGGGACGATCTTCGGCTGTACCCGGAAGGCTTCGACCAGGGCGTCGGACAGGTCGTGCGGGTGGCTGGTGGTGAACCGAACGCGGAGGATGCCCGGCACCTCGGCCACGCGGAGCAGCAGCTGGGCGAAGTCGATCCCCCCGCGGTAGCTGTTCACGTTCTGGCCGATGAGGGTGACCTCCTTCACGCCCACCGCGGCGAGGGATGCCACCTCCTGCAGGACTTCGGGGAAGGGCCGGCTCACCTCGCGGCCGCGCGTGTGCGGCACCACGCAGAAGGCGCACACGTTGTCGCAGCCCTTCATCACCGTGACGAACTCGCTCACCTTGCCGCGAGACGTCTCCGGGTTGGCCTGGGGGAAGACGTAGTCTTCGCTGTCTACCCAGGCGGTCTCCACCACGCGCTGCCGCTCCGCCTGCACCTTGTGGAGGATCTCGGGCAGCTTGGAGATGTTGTCCGGCCCGAAGACGAAGTCCACGTACGGAACCTTCTCCAGCAGCTTCCCCTTCTCCTGCTGCGCCACGCAGCCGCCCACGCCGATCACCGCCCCGCGGGACAGCTTCACCTGCCGGTAGCGACCGAGCGCGGAGAGCATCTTGTCCTCCGCCTTCTCCCGGATGCTGCAGGTGTTGAGGAGGATGAGGTCCGCGTTGTCCGCGGTGGGGGTGACGGCATAACCAGCGCCCGCGAGCGCCTCGCCCATGCGGAGCGAGTCGTTCACGTTCATCTGGCAGCCGAAGGTGTGGACGAAATAGCGCTTCGTGGCCATGCGGAGGGCAGCCTTAGGGCCGCTCCCCGGCGAATGCAACCGGGTGACCTTCAGAGGTGAACCGCGAGCTGACGCCGGTGCAGCGCGAGGATCTCCTCCTCGCGGGACTGGAGCAGCCTCACCGCGGCCTCCCCGTGCCGGGCCACCAGGCGCTCGAGGGCGCCGGGGCCGGAGAGCTCCTCCTTCAGCTTCCGCTCCAGCTCCAGGTCCCTGGCCGAGGGCTGTCCCCCGGTGGCGCGGGTGGCGGCGTTCCGGGAGGAGAGCTGCCCGTGGCGCTCCCCGAGCGTGCGCTCCACGCCCCGCCTTCCCGCGTAGTCGGTGCACAGCGAACCGAGCCGCCCCACCTCGTCCAGGGAGGCCTGGGACTGCGCGAGCGCCCGCGCATGGGCCTCGGCGAGCAGCCCCGAGGTGCATGCGACGGCCTGCTCCAGCAGCTCCACGTAGGCGCGCTGGTACGCGAGGTACCGACCGAGGGCCGCCTCGTCCAGCCAGGGCGAGGCCATCCGCAGCGTCTTGAGATCCGCGGACTCCACGCCGTCCGCACCGGTGTCCTGGGTCACGAGCTTCATGGCCTGGATGGGTAGCATGGCTTCAGTGGACGGGCACCAGCTGTTCGGCCACCTGGCCGAGATCATCCAGCGTCTGCACCACCACCACCTGGTCCACCAGCCGGGCGTACGAGGGCATCTCGCTGTCCCCGCTCCCCCAGAGGGTTCGGGGCTCGGTGCAGATCCACACCACGCGGCGGGCCCGCTGCTTGATCTCCTTCAGCGCCCAGGTGTGGGCCGGGTTGAAGTTGTTCCGGCCGTCACCGATCACCAGCACCGTGGTGCGACGGGTGACGGCCCCCAGGTGCTCGCGCGCGAAGGTGGCCAGCGCGTGGCCGTAGTTGGAGTTGGCCGCGAGCGAGATGCCGGCCCCCTGGACCGCGGTCTCCACGGCCTCCTCCGGGGAGGCGTCCCGGAACGCGGCGGTGGCCTCGCCCACGTCCGAGACGAAGACGAACGAGCGGACCCGGTTGAACAGGGACTGCAGCGTGTGGGTGAACAGCAGCATCACGCGCGAGACGTTGCGGACCGAGTCCGAGACGTCGCAGAGGATCACCACGTCCGGGCGCTCAGGGCGCTTGCCGCGGAAGACGGGCACCATGGGAATGCCGCCCCATGGAAGGTTCTTGCGAAGGGTCCTCCGGGGGCTGAGCGAGCCCCGCGCCTCGCGCCGCTGCCGCCGGATGAGCCGGGTCTTCAGCTTCTCGGCGAGCTTCCGCACCGCCGCCTGCGTCCGGTCCAGCTCGTCCCGGCTCAGCCGCTGCAGCGGCTTCTCGGAGAGCGTGCCCGCGTTCCGCCGCGTGCGGGCCTGGGCCTGCCGGCCGATCTCCTGCCGCGCTGCCTCTTCGACCTTTCGCAGTGCGCCTGCCACGTGGCGGCTCACCACCTCCACCCCTTCGGCGGGCAGTCCGCGGGCCTTCAATTCCGACTCGAGCGCCTTGAGGTCCGCCCACGCCTTGTCCGCGCCGGCGGAGGCGAGCAGCCGGCGGCCGAAGAAGCCCGCCTGGAAGGCCCCCTCCATCTTCGACAGATCCAGCTGGAGTGCAGCGCCGCGGAAGAGCGCCGCGAGCTTCGCGCGGTCTCCCTCGAGCACCGCCTGCGTGAGCGGGTGCATGCCGGGCAGAAGCTGCTTGAGCTGGTAGAGGATCATGGTCAGCTCGTCCCCTTCCAGCAGCCCGTCCTCCTCGAGCCGCCGCGCGAGCGCCCGGTCGACGTCCTCGAAGCTGCGGGCCGCGCCGCTGAAGAACCAGGTGAAGCAGCGCTGAAAGGCCTCCCGGTCCAGCTCGCGCTTGCAGAGTGTGGCTGCGAGCGCCGAACGGAAGCCATCCAGGTCCGAGAGATCCACAAGTGCGGCCGCCCGCTCGGCGTCCACCACCTCGGACGTGCTCACGCGCAGGCCGTTCTGCCTGAGCACCTCCGCGAACTCGACGATCCGGGCGTCCATTCCGGTCAGCTCTTAACGCCCAGGTGCTGCGCGTGCGAAGGACATCACCGCCTCCACGTGGTGCGTCTGCGGGAAGAGATCCACGACCTGGAGTGTCTCCGCCCGGAAACCGGCCTCGCGCAGCGCGCGCGCATCGCGGGCGAGCGCCGCGGGATCGCACGCCACGTACACCAGTCGCTCCACGCCGAGCGACTTCGCGACGGCAGGGAGCTTCGGAGCGCCCGTGCGGGGAGGGTCCACGAGCAGGTACCGGAACTGCCTCCCCTCCCCCGCGAGCCCCTGGGCCAC
>JBDLRJ010000364.1:0-9300 GCA_039800145.1 Pseudomonadota bacterium
GCTCGGGTGAAGTGTGCACGGGCGGGACGTGCCAGGCCTCGTGCCTCGCAGGCCAGGTGCCCTGCGGCGGTAAGTGCGTGGACCCCGCCACTGACCGCACCTTCTGCGGCGCCCAGGGCGACTGCGCCGGCCCGAATGACGGCGTGGCATGCAGCGCGTGGGAGTTCTGCAGCGCAGGCGCATGCATCAACAACGACGCGACGCTTTCCGGGCTCGTGGTCTCCCCAGGTTCGTTGAGTCCGGGATTTGCGCCCAGCACCTTTCTCTATGTCGTTTCAGCGATGGGCTACGTCGACTCGGTCGTGGTGACGCCCACGGCAGCCGCCGGGGTGGCAGGGGCCAACATCACCGTCAATGGGACGCCTGTTCTCTCGGGCAGCCCGTCGGCGCCTATCCCCCTTGGCAGCGGAAGCCTGACCTCCATCACCGTGCGCGTCGTCACTCCAAATGGGGCGGAGCGGAACTACGGCATCGTCGTGGTGCGCGGAAATCCCGAGACCGCCTACCTCAAGGCCTCCAACACGGGAACGGGTGACCAGTTCGGCTACAGCCTGGCGCTCGACGGGAACACCCTCGCGGTGGGAGCGGCGTACGAGGACAGCCGCGCGGCGGGCGTCAACCCCACGCTCGCCCCGGACGGGTCCGACGCACAATCCAATGACGGCGCCACGCGCAGCGGGGCCGTGTACGTCTTCACGCGTTTGAACGGCGCATGGACGCAGCAGGCCTACCTGAAAGCGTCCGACTCCGAGCCACAGGACCAGTTCGGGTTCAGCGTGGCACTGTCCGGCGACACGCTCGCAGTCGGCGCACGGCGGGAGGACAGCAGCGCCACGGGCATCAACGGGACCGAGGTGGACTACGGCGCCGCCAACAGTGGCGCCGTGTACGTCTTCACCCGGAGCAACGGGGTGTGGTCGCAGGAGGCCTACGTCAAGGCCTCGAACTCCGGGGCTGCAGACGAGTTCGGCTTCAGCCTCTCCCTCGAGGGCAACACCCTGGTGGTCGGGGCGTTGTTCGAGGACAGCAGCGCCACGGGGGTCAATCCCACGCTCACCCCGGATGGCGCAGACGCCCAGTCCGACGCCAGCGCGTCGAACAGCGGCGCGGTCTACGTGTTCAACCGGACGAACGGCGTTTGGACCCAGGAGGCCTACGTGAAGGCAGCCAACCCGGGGCTGGACGACATGTTCGGACACAGCGTCGCGCTCTCGGGCGACACGATGGTGGTGGGCGCGCCCGGGGAGGCCAGCGCCGTCGCGGGAATCAACGGGGACCCCTCCGACAACAGCGCGCCCGAGGCCGGCGCGGTGTACGTGTTCACGCGGTCGAACGGCACCTGGACCCAGCAGGCCTACATCAAGGCCTCCAACCCGGGCACGACGGACCAGTTCGGCTACGTCGTGGCGCTGGATGGGCACACGCTCGCAGTCGGCGCACCGTACGAGTCCAGCAACGCCACGGGGGTCAACCCCGGCGCTGCCGCCGAGGCCGACGACAGCGCCTTGTATTCCGGCGCCGTCTACGTCTTCACCCGCACCGGCCAGGCCTGGACCCAGCAGGCCTACGTCAAGGCGTCGAACGCCAACGGCAACGACAAGTTCGGCACCAGCGTCGCACTCCATGACAACATCCTCGCCGTCGGCGCGAGCTACGAGTCCAGCAGCGCCACCGGCATCAACGGCAACGAGGCGGACAACAGCAGTTCAACAAGCGGCGCCGTCTACGTCTTCACACGAACCAGCGGGAACTGGACGCAGCGGTGGTACCTCAAGGCCACGAACACGGGCAGCGGCGACTTCTTCGGCGAGACCGTGGCGCTCAGCGAGGACATGCTGGTGGTCGGGGCCACGTGGGAGGACAGCAGTGCTACGGGCGTGACCGGAGACCAGGCTGACAACAGCATGACCGACAGCGGGGCCGTCTTCGTGTACACCCCGCCCCGAAACTGAGTCTCCGGCGCGCCGCAGCGAGGGGCTGCCACCGGGACTCCGCTCAGGGAAGTTCCACCACGATCTTCCCTACCGCCCTGCCCGTCCGGCTCCGGGCCCACGCCTCGCCCAGCTGTTCGAGCGGGAAGCGGCTGTCCACGTGGACCCGCAGCTTGCCTGTCTCTGCAAGTTCGTCCAACTTCGACAGGTCCGCGGCATTGGGCTGCATCATCACCGCGGCGACCTTGCGGCTCCGCAGCGGGTTCAAGGCCGACTGGAGGAAGACGCCCGGCCCCGGCAGGCAGGAGGCGAAACGGCCGCCGGGCACGAGCCGCGCGAGCTGGGGCGGCACCGGTTCGCCCACGCAGTCCAGGATGGCGTGGAACGGCACCACCCCCTTCCACGCGTCCGGCGCGGCGTAGTCCACCACCGCGTGCGCGCCGAGCGAGCGCACGAAGTCCGCGTTGCGGGCGCTGCACACGCCGGTGACGTGGGCGCCCCAGGCGCAGGCAACCTGGACCGCGAGGTGGCCCACGCCGCCCGAGGCGCCCACCACGAGCACCCGCGCGCCGTCGAGCGGGGCACGCAGTCCACAGCCGTCCCGCAGGCCCTGCAGCGCCGTGAGCCCCGCGAGTGGCATGCCTGCCCCCTGCGCGAAGTCCACGGAGGCAGGGAGCTTCGAGAGTTCCGCCGCTGGGACACACACCTGCTCTGCGTTGGCGCCGCCGTTGCTGCCGGACAACCGGATGTGCACGCGGTCGCCCACCGAGAACGTCTGCACGCCCTCGCCGAGCCCAAGCACTTCGCCCGCCACGTCGTAGCCGGGGACGAAGCCGGGGAAGCGCGCCCGCAGGATGGGCCGGTAGACGCCCCCGGCCTGCTTCCAGTCGATGGGATTCACGCTGGTGGCGCGAACGCGGACGAGCGCCTCGCCCGCAGACGGGGAAGGTGGCGGAAGCTCCGCGAGGCGAGGGTGAAACCCGTAACCGTCGAGCACCATGGCGCGCATGGGGGGGCTGCATAGCGCGGGACCGGCGGTACTGTCTGTGCACCCATGCCCCGGCTCCCTGCCCGTGTCGCCTCCCGTCTTCGGCGTGCCTCCGCCGCCGGGGCGCGACTCGGCCCGTCCGAGGTCGAGCGCCCCGAGGTCACGGAGGCACGCGCCGTGGCCGGCGAGGCAGTGGACGCGAAGCTGCTCCAGCGCGCCCTCGTGGAGCGCGGCGAGAACCACCCGCAGGGCCGCGGCGACGCCGCGCGGGTGCTGGGCCCGTGAGGTTGGACGCCTCGGCACGGGAGGCCCTCTATGCCGGGGAGCTCCAGTACCTCGGGCCGACGCCCGCGCTGCGTGGACTGGCGGCGCTCGCCTGGGACCGGGTGTGCGACTGCTTCGCGCCGCTGGATCCTCTCACCGCGTACGCAGCGCTCGGAAACGATCGTTTCTTCGAGCACTTCGCGCCGCTGCGGCAGGGGCTTCCGCTGGACGCCGAGGTGGTGGAGGCAGCGCTGGAGGCACTCGCCTCCTGGGGAGTCACCGGCCCTGCATGGCGCATCGACCGGCCGCGCATCCGCGCCGTGTCGTCCGGTGCGCAGGACATCCCCGCCGCGGCGCCCGCCTACGGCCAGCACCGGGACACCTGGTACGCCAACCCCCAGTCCCAGGTGAACCACTGGCTCCCCCTCCACCCGCTCCTGGACGAAGAGCGGATCGGCTTCTTTCCGGCCTTCTTCCACTCGGCGGTGGAGAACACGTCCGGGGGCTTCCGGCTCTCCGACTGGAACGCGCGCGGGGGATTCCAGGCGTACGCCCGTCCACGCGCAGGCGAGCAATTCCATCCAACACCCCGTTCGCCTCTGGACTGGGGCGGCGCCCTGCGCCCTGCAGTGCCCACGGGGGCCGCGGTGCGTTTCAGCGGGCACCACCTGCACGGCACGGTCCCACACCGCAGCGGGCGGACCCGGTACACCCTGGAGCTGCGCGTTGTGCACGCAGGCGACCACGCGGCAGGGCGCGGCGCGCCCAACCTGGACAACGCTTCCGAGGGAGATGCATCCGCGGGCTACCTCTTCGCAGACACCGCGGGCTGAACGACCGGACCCGCTCCTTGCCGCGGGGCAGGCGAGCGGAGAGGCTCCAACTGCCGTGGTCTCCCGGATCCTCAACCGTGTGCAGCGTGGGTGGATGAGGCGCGGGCTCGCCGTGTTCCACTCGCCGCTCTACCGCCTGCCCTTCCCACGCGCGGAGCTGGAAGTGGGGCTGCAGTCGCAGCGCAGTGACTTCGCCCGCTGGTACCTCGAGGACCGGGAGATCGTTCCCGCGAAGGCGTTCCAGGTGCCGCACGCGGTGGGCTGGGGAGATCTCGCTCGCGTCCACACGCCCGCCTGGTTGGACGCACTCACGCACGCGGAGACGCTGGGCGCCGTCTTCGCGCTCCCTCCGGCCGAGGTCCCGGTGGACGCGCTGCTGCAGACGGCGCGGCTGGCCACCGGCGGAACGCTCGCGGCGGCGCGCTGGACGCTGCGGACGAAGCGGCCGGTGCTGAACCTGCTCGGCGGATTCCACCACGCGGCCCGCAACCACGGCGGCGGCTTCTGCGCGGTGAACGACGTCGCGGTGGCCGTGGCACGGCTGCGCGCGGACCGGGCGTTCTCGGGGACGGTGGTGGTGCTGGATCTCGACGCCCACCCCCCGGACGGGACCGCGGACTGCCTCGAGGACGACGAGGACCGGTGGATGGGCTCCCTCTCGGGGACGTCCGTGCCGCTGCCCGCGTGGGTGGACGAGACGGTGCTCGCCCCCGGCACCGGGGACGCGGACTACCTGGCCGCGCTGGACCGGCTGCTCGCGCGCATGCCGAAGGGGGCACTCGCCTTCGTGCTCGCGGGCGGGGACGTGCTCGCGGGGGACCGCTTCGGCAACCTCGGGTTGAGCCTCGAGGGCGTGCGCGCGCGGGACCTGCGCGTGCGCGCGGCGCTGGAAGGCACCCCGAGCGCCTGGCTCGCCGCGGGCGGCTACTCGCGGGACGCGTGGCGCGCGCTGGCAGGGACGGCGGTGGCGCTGGCGCTGAACAGCCGGCGCCCCATCCCGGATACGTACGATCCGCTCTCCGCGAAGTTCCGGCTCCTCTCGGCAGGGCTCGGTGGGAACGAGCTCACCGACGCTTCTTCCGAGTACGCGGAGATAGAGGAGGAGCTCGGGATCCGCCCGGCGCGACGACACACGCTCTTCCTCGGCTACTACACCGCGGCCGGCATCGAGTTGGCGTTCACGCGCTTCGGCGTGCTCGAGCACCTCGCACGGCTTGGCTACTCGGACCTCCGCATCTCGCTGGACGACGTGGGCCCGGGAGACCGGCTGCGCGTCTTCGGCACCAACGCGGGAAAGGAGCACCTGCTCGCGGAGGTGGTGGAGCAGAAGCAGGTGCTCGAGGGACGCGACGTCCTCTTCGTGCACTGGCTGACGCTGAGGCACCCCATCGTTCCCTTCGACGCCCGGCGCCCACCCCTGCCCGGACAGGACGCACCGGGGCCGGGGCTCTCGCACGAGGCCGGGGAATTCCTGGTCGCCACCGCGCGCCGGCTCGGGCTCGCGGGCGTGGCCTTCCGCCCGTCCTGGTACCACATGGCCTGGACGGCGAAGGCTCGGTACCGGTTCACGGACGCGGCGCGGCAGGGACGCTTCCTCGCGATGGTGAGAGACCTGGGCGGCCTGCCGCTGCGCGAGGCGACGCTCGCGGTGGCAGCGGGCCGGGTCCGGATGAACGGCGTACCGTACGCGTGGGAAGCGGACGTGATGGTGCAGTGGCTGGACACCTCCGTGGACGTCTCACCCGAGTCGGAAGCCGAGGCAGCGCGCGTGCACTTCACCGTGGAGCCTTCGCCGGTGGAGTAACGTCGCCGGCACCATGGCCCCTCCCCGTCCCCGGAAACTCCCCGCCCCCAATGCCCGCCGCGTCGTCTCGGACCTCCGCGAGCTGGCTGCAAGAACCTCCAACGAGCGCGGGGCCCAGCGGGTGGCGTGGACGGCCACGTGGCGCGAGGCGCGCGCGTGGTTCACCGAGAAGGTGAAGGCGGACCTCGGGCTCCCGGTGAAGGTGGACGCCGCGGGCAACGCGTGGGTGACGCTCGAGGGCGAGTCGGCCGACAGCATCATCCTCGGGAGCCACCTGGACTCCGTGCCGGGCGGGGGCTGGCTGGACGGCGTGCTTGGCGTCGTGGCGGGGATCGAGGTGCTGCGGCGCCACGCGGCAGGGGGCAAGCCCCCGGTGACGCTGCACCTGGTGGACTGGGCGGACGAAGAGGGCGCGCGCTACGGCCGGAGCCTCACCGGTTCAGCGGCCTCCGCCGGGACGCTGGACGCGCAGGAGGAGCTCGCGCACCTCGTGGACCGAAACGGGGTGAAGCTGCCGGACGCGCTCGCCGAGAACGGCGTCCAGCTGGACCGGATGCACGAGGCGCACGCCTGGCTGAAGGGGCTCTCTCCCCGCGCGTACCTGGAGCTGCACATCGAGCAGGGGCCGGTGCTCGAGAGCATGGAGAAGCCCGTGGGCGTGGTGCTCGGAACCATGGGCGTGGAGCGCCACACGGTGAAGTTCCGCGGCCAGGCGGTGCACGCGGGGGCCACGCCCATCCCCCTGCGGCGGGACGCGTTCCTTGCCGCGGCGGAGTTTGCGCTCGCGTGCCGGGACATCGGGACGCGCTTCTCAGGGCGGACGCCCCGCTCGCGGGTGGTGGCCACGTGCGGCGTGGTGAAGGTGGAGCCGGGGTTCGTGACCGCGGTCCCGGGCGCCACCGACATCTCGCTGGACCTGCGCGCGCTGGACGCCAGGGTGCTCGCGCGGATGCAGGCGGCCGCGGAGAAGGCCGCCGCCGCCGCGGCGAAGCGGAACGGCTGCACCGTGGAGTGGACGCCGCTGCTCTCCATCCAGCCGCGGCCGTTCGACGCGCGGCTCCTCCGGCTCTGCCGGGACGCCGTGCGCGACGTGAGCGGGGACGCACCGGAACTGCCCTCGGGGCCGCTGCACGACGCGGCCGAGATGGCGGCGCTCATGCCCACGGTGATGGTGTTCGCCCAGTCGTCTCCGGGCATCTCGCACACGCGCTTCGAGGACACGCCGCGCCGCGCGCTGGAGCTCTCCATCAAGGCCTTCCTGCTCCTGGTGGAGCGGACCGTCGCGCAGCAGCAGGCGTGACGCCTATCTCCCGAGCGGGATGGTGAGCACCGGGGCCTTCCCCGCGTGGCCGGGGAACTGCAGCCGCGCCAACTCCATGAGCAGCGCGAAGGTGCTCTTGCTGTCGTGGTCCGTGCGGTCGATGAAGAAGCAGTAGCCCTGGTAGGGCACGGACACGTGCGCAGGTTCGCGGCCGCAGTCGCCCTCGGTGGAGCGGACGGTGAAGAGCCCCTTCAGCACGGGGCCCCAGTCGAACGCGCTGCCGTCCGGCAGCCGCGTCTGCGGGGCAATGCCCTGCGCGAGGTGCTCGGATGGGACGCGCACGCCGTGGGAGACGAAGAAGAGCGCCTGGATGAGCGAGCGCGTCTCGAGGTCCATCCGGGGAAACCCCTCCTGCCCCGGGTCCGCGTAGGGCGGCTGGGACTCGAGCGTGATCTCGTACCGCGGCTGCCCCTCGCGGAGGTGGAACACGCGGCGCAGCACCTTGAGCTCGTCGGAGCCGAACGCCGCCGGGTCCACGTGCATGACGAAGCGCTTCTCGGTGCGCATGAGCACCCAGCCGCGGCCGGTGGCGTCCGCCACGAAGGAGAGCCCCTGCTGGCTGGCCGAGAGCACGTCGGACGCGGAGACCTCCGCCACGGACGGGCCCGCCGGCACCTTGTGCTCCTCTGCCCCGAAGGTGATCTGCCCGCGCTGCTGCAGCCCCTGGAGCGCGCGCATGCCGTCCAGGAACTCGGTGAGGACCGGCGGTTCGCGCGGGGTGGGGCCGCTCGCGAGCTGCGCGTTGGAGACGCCGTTGAGGTGCTGCAGGTACAGGCGGAAGACCGTCTGGATGGGCCAGGTCGTCTTCACCAGGTACAGGGCCCCCTCGAGCGAGAGCGGGGTGAACAGCCGCCGCGCGAACTCGGTGTCGTCCAGCGGCGTCATGCTGAAGGTGGGCCGGTCCAGCGCGGAGATGTTCCCGCCGGGAAGCACGGAGGTGAAGCTGCGGTCACTTCCGGCGACGACTTGGGGATCCACGCCCAGTCCGCCGGACAGCTCGAACTGCGCGGCGATGCTGGAGATGGCGAGCGAGCTCGGCGTGTCCGAGTACCGGAGCCGGACGATGTTGAGCAGCAGCTCCTGCTCGGAGGTGCTCTTCACCGTCTCGTTGTAACGGAGGCGCGAGCGCTTGAGCGCCGCCGGCCCCAGCTCCGAGCACGAGGCGGAGAGCAGGAGCAAGCTGGTGACAAGGACGCGCCGGATTGTGCTCATGACCGCGCGAGCGTCTGCCACGCGCGGGCGATGTCAAACTTCAGCGGGGGAGGTTCTCGACGATCTTCTGGAAGGTGGATACCGCCGCCGTGGGACTGCGGGCCTGCCCGTTCTCGAAGTCCACCCGGAACAGGCCGAAGCGGGGCTCGTACCCTTCCGCCCACTCGAAGTTGTCGATGAGCGCCCAGTGGTTGTAGCCGGTGACCGTGGCGCCATCCTCCGTGGCCCGGCGCACCGCCTCGAGGTGGCGCGTGAGGAACGTCGGCCGCTTGTCACCCGCCGCGTCCGCCAGGCCGTTCTCGGTGATGACCAGCGGCACGCCGTAGGTGCTGAAGCGCATGAGCAGCAGGTACATCCCGTCCGGGTAGAGATCCCACCCCATGTCGTTCGTCGGCCGCCCCGAGCGCAGGTACTGGTTGGACAGCGCCGGGTTGGAGAGGTCCGCGCGGACCATGTCGCGCGAGTAGTAGTTGAGCCCGAGGAAGTCGATGGAGCCCGCGAGCCCCGGCACCTGCTCGTCGATTTCGATGGTCCCCGGCACCAACAGGCGCAGCCGCCCGGTCACGAGCGCGCGCGGGATGGACTCGTTGATGAAGTCGTCCGTGAGCCCGGCGACGGCGGTGTCCAGCGTGGAGGAGGAGGCCGGCTGGAAGATGCGCGCGTGGTGCGCCACCGAGATGCGCGTGGCGTGGCCATCCCCGTCCGCGTCCGTGGTGTCCAGCCGCCGCAGCGCCGCGGCCATCCGGCCGTGCACGCGCAGGAGGTTCGCCATCACCTCCGCCTGCCGCTTCGTCTCTCCCTTCAGCCCCGGCGGCCACTCGCCCTGCAGGTACCCCTTGGCGGAGTAGACGTTCGGCTCGTTCAGCGTGATGTACCAGTCCACCGTGGGGCCGAGCGCGGTGGCCACCTTCTCGGTGAAGGCCACGAGCGCGTCCGAGTTGGCCGGG
>JBDLRJ010000365.1:0-2911 GCA_039800145.1 Pseudomonadota bacterium
CCGGTTCCCCGGGGCCACGTCCACCACCTGGCCCTTCGGCCTCTGCTCGGGCTTCGGGGGCTCGGGCGGCCTCGGAGGCGGCGGCTTCGCCTCTGCCACGCGGGGCTGCTCCGGGGAGGGCGGAACCGGTCCGCGGTTCTTCTGCCACTGGTCCGAGGTGAGCGGCCGCATGGCCACCGGCGGCAGGGGGGCCTTCTGCACCTGCGGCCGGGGTGCCGGACGCTCCCCCGAGAGGCTGCCCGTGAGCACCACGAGGAGGCCCGCCAGCCCGTGCACGAGCAGCGCGAGCAGCGCGGCCGCGGCGTAACGAAGCCGTGCCTGCCCCCTTCTCCTCCGCTGTGCGGGGTGCGCGTTCACGTCGAAAAATCCCGCGGGCAGTCTAACCGCTGCGCCGCGGGCCTGCAGATCAGGGCAGGGCCGCCCGGCCGGGGGCCTGTCCGTCCCCGTACAGCGAACTGACCTCCGCGCCGTTGAAGTAGTGCCGGAGGATGGCCCGGTAGTCCTGGCCGGCCTCGGCGCGGCCAATCGCCCCCGTCTGGCACATCCCCACGCCGTGGCCCCATCCGGCCCCGCGGAACACCCAGGCCTGCAGGCGTCCCTTCGCGTCGTGCTCTTCGCGGAGGGTGAACGCGGCGCTGTAGAGGTTGTTGAACAGCCGCCGGATGTTGAGCTCGCCCCGCACCTGCGTGGCCCCCCGCTCGCCGGACAGGGTGAGCATGCGGGCCCGCCCGGACACGCCCCGGTCCGTCACCGACAACGCCCTCACCCGTCCGATGCCGAGGTGCGCCGTCAGCCGGTCCACGTCCTCCACCGTGAACCGCTTCTCCCACCGGTAGCGGGACAGGTTGGCGAAGGTGCTCAACCGGCACGCGGCGGGGAGCTCTGCCGCGAGCCACGCATCCAGCTCTGCAGGCGAGAGCCCCGCGGGCGGCGGGCCCCGCGTGTCCAGGAGATCCGGCCTCCCTCGAAGGCTCGCGTTCGGGGGACCGCCCCACACCACGTCGTTGTGCTCGGTGTGACCACCGCAGACGGCGCTGTAGACCGAGTCCACGAGCTTGCCCTCCCCGTTGAAGAGCGCCTCGCCCCGCGTGGCGGACACCGCCGCGTTGGTGCTTGCCGCCTCGCCGGACTTCCCCTTGTAGACGGCGCAGTGCTGCTCGCTGCAGAGGAGGTAGGGGTCCGCCAGGTGCTTCTGTCCCACCTTGGCGAGCACCTCGCCGCGCGCCGTCACCGCCTGCGCCTTGAGCGCCTCGGGGTGGGCCCGCGCGAAGATCTCGGAGGGCACGAGACCGCGGAGGAGATCTTCCAGCCCCACCAGGTTCACCACCGCCAGCTTGCCGTGCCGGTCCACCACGAGGTTCAGCTGCCCGCGGTAGTTCCGGTCTTCGAAGTTGTGGAAGTCGTAGCCCACGCCGAACTCCACGCGCTTCACCTCCACGCCGGCCGCCTCGTCCGCGGGCTCCACGAAGAGCCGGTCCTCGGACAGCACCAGCACGGCGCCCGATGCGTCCAGCAACTCCAGCACCGCGCTCGACGGGCGCTGCACCTCTTCGAACAGCAGGGTCCGCACCCCGTGCGTCTTCAGCAGCTCCGCCTGGCGCTCGGCCGCGGCGGCGGGGGAGAGCGGCGGGTCCACGAGCAGCAGGGAGCGGCGGTTGTCCACCACCTTGCCTGCAATCCCGTACACGCTCCCGAGCACGTGCACGCGCACCGGCAGCCCCTTGCCGCGCCACGCCTGCTCCGCCTCCGCGATCCCGACCTTGTCTGCGAAGGGGAACTCGGCGAGCTGCACGCGCGCCTGCAGCTCTGCGGGGGTGCCCTTCGCCACCCGGACACGCCAGGTGCTGCCCGCCGGGACATCCACGAGCCGAGGCAGCGCGCCCGCCGTCCGCATCCGTGCCCTCGACTTCGGGGTGAAAACTACCTCCGTTGCGCCCTCCATCAGCCGCACCGGAACGCGCGGATCGCCGTTGTGGAAGTCCAGGCGCTTCGGCCCGCTGCCCAGCTGGCTGGCATCCGGCGGAGGAGGCAGCTCGAGCGGGGGCACCTCGTCCGCCCCGGCGTCCGGCGCGGCCTGCTCCACCTCCGGGGGAATCTCGGGCGGTGGCGCCTCCGTGATGACCACCGCTTCGGTGGCGGGCGGCTGCGCTGGCCCGGCGGGGGCGGGCGCTGCCGCGGGGGCCACGTGCGCCGTGCACCCTGCGCCGGTCATCAGCAGGACGACGAGGAGCGGGAGGAGACGCACGCTTTAGAAGGGGAGGGGTTCGGAGAGAGGCGCCACCCGGATTCGAACCGGGGAATGAGGGTTTTGCAGACCCTTGCCTTACCACTTGGCTATGGCGCCATGTCCGACTTGAGAAGCCCGCGTCTTATACGCAGCGCAATTGCGGCGGGTCAAGGCAGGATTGCCGCGACGGACGCACTTCCAGGAGAACTTGCATGCACGCCGGTTACGGACTCTTTGCCGAGGAGCACCACGCCTTTCGCCGGATGGTGCGGCAGGTGATCGAACGCGAACTCCGCCCGCACGCCTCCGAGTGGGAGCGGGCCGAGGAGTTCCCTCGGTCGCTCTTCACGCGCTTCGGCGAGCTCGGCTTCTTCGGCCTGAAGTACCCGGAAGCGTACGGCGGCACGGACGCGGGATGGCTGTACGAGGCGGTGCTCGTGGAGGAGCTCGCGCGGTGTGGATCCGGCGGCGTTGCCGCGGGGCTCGGGGCCCAGTTCAGCATCGCCACCGGGCCGCTCCACCTCTTCGGCACCGAGGCGCAGAAGCAGCGGTGGCTCACCCCCGCCATCCGGGGAAAGAAGGTGGGCGCGCTGGGCATCACCGAGCCGGACGCGGGATCGGACGTGGCCGGCCTCCGCACCACCGCCCGGAAGGACGGCGCTCACTACGTCGTGAACGGCGCCA
>JBDLRJ010000366.1:0-7955 GCA_039800145.1 Pseudomonadota bacterium
TCCTGGACGACTCCGGCAAGGGCAAGCCGCAGGAGGTGAAGCTGGACAAGGCGCTGGAACAGGTGTGCGCGGACTTCTCGGGGCTCGCCGTGGATCCCCTCTCCGGTCACCTCTTCATCGCCTCGGACGAGGCCTCGCTCGTGGCCGAAGTCGCCCTCGAGGGGCCCGCCGCCCACCCCCGCGCCCGGCTGGTCCAGGCCTTCCCGCTCCGGGATGGCCGCGGCAAGCCGCTCGAGCGCGTGGAAGGACTCACTTTCGACGCCGCCGGAAACCTCCACGTCCTCCAGGAAAACAACCGCACCCTCTGGCGGCTGGACAGGCTGTAAAGGTACCTGACATCTGCGCAGATGAACTGCAGCGCGGATCAAGCGAGAATGGTTTCAAATCTTCCGCCCCTTGAAAGGCCCACCCCATGCCCGTCAATGACATCAACGCCCTGAAGAGCCGCTTCAACTCCGCCCTCCGCAATGGCGTCACCACGCGCGAGGTGGAGTCGCTCATCAAGCTGGTGAAGGACGGCGGCGGCGTCACCAACAGCGAGCGCCGGCAGCTGCGCGAGCTGTTCATCGCCAACGGGGACAAGTTCGAGGCCAGGGCGAAGGAGCGGATGAACAAGTTCATCTCCGAGGAGATGACGGCGCTGCTCATTGACGACGCGGTGGTGGGCGGCGGCACGGCCGGCACCGGCGGGACGCGGCGCGACCTGGCGGACCCTGCGGTGATGAAGGACGACACCAACCTCAAGTACGAGTGGGTGAACGGCCAGCTGTTCGTCGGCGGCGTGAGCAAGGACGACGTGGTCCAGGGGATGATCGGCAACTGCTACCTGGTGGCCGCCTTCTCCTCGGTGGCCGCCCAGAGCCCGAAGGCCATCCAGGATGCCATCAAGGACAACGGGGACGGCACGTACACGGTCCGCTTCTTCCAGACCTCTTACGGCAGCAGCTCCGCCACGCCGGTGAACATCACCGTGGACGGCCAGTTGCCCACCCGCTGGGGCGGGCTGAACTACGGCAAGGGCAAGGACCGCTCGGAGCTGTGGGTGCCGCTCCTGGAGAAGGCCTACGCCCAGTGGAAGGGTGGCTTCGAGAACATCGGCCACGGCGGCGCGGCGGGAGAGGTGATGGCGGCCCTGACCGGCCGGCGCGCCAGCTACACGTGGCTGTCCACCAGCTCCAACGAGCAGTCCATCTTCAACCAGGTGAAGAGCTCGCTCGCCGCGGGCCGCTCGGTGGCCGCGGGCACGCACGGCGAGGAGAGCAAGCCCATGTACACGGGCACCGGCATGTACGCGAACCACGCCTACTCCATCACCGGGACGTCCGAGGAGAACGGCGTGCGCTACGTGCACCTGCGCAACCCGTGGGGCGAGGTGGAGCCCTCCGGCAACGGCCCGGACGACGGCAACTTCCGCATCCCGGTGAAGGACTTCCTGAAGTTCTACTCCGGCCTCTACATCTCCTGAGGCGCGCGGCCCTTCGTGGCCGGCAGCCGGGCGGGGGCGCATCCCAGGGCGGGGGCGCCCCCGTCGCCTTTCTGGGTCCGGGAGGATGCACCTGCTGGCCAAGGCTCCCCGTTGCACCCACCGCGGGCGCTCGGTCACCAGGCGTGTCCAGGGTCGCCGCCTCGGGTTGCGCCACGTGTCGAGTACCCTCACGGCGCTGCGCGGTCGCGC
The DNA here is from genome assembly GCA_039800145.1 of Pseudomonadota bacterium. Lineage (GTDB taxonomy): Bacteria > Myxococcota > Myxococcia > Myxococcales > Myxococcaceae > VGRA01. Next base: position 1,676 of record JBDLRJ010000366.1, read on the forward strand.
TCTGAAGGCATCCCGACCCCGGCCGCGCTGCAGGTTTGCCGCCGTGTTGGACTGCAGCCGCTCCACGCACACTGCCGAAGGGCGAATCGCCCCGGCATCGCGCGGGGGAGCGGCGGTGGTCGCGTGGATCCTTTCCTCTCGAGGAATCTCCGCGTCGAGGAGGCCGTCCCCCTCCCTGATGCCGCGCCGTGCCTGGCCACGTCTGCGGGACGAGAGGGCCTCGCCTGCGGCGGGTCAACGGACACTCGGCGACCCAGGACATGTCGCGAACCATGATTTCACGGAGTTCTGCGCCAGGGCGCCGGGAGCCACGTCCGAGGCACGAGTGGGCCTCCCCTTCGGCCGGTCAACGGACACTCGGTGCCCCAGGGCATGTCGCGTCCAACGACTCTGCCTCGCTCGGTGCCAGTCTGCCGGGGGCCACGTCCACGGGAAGGGAGCGCCTCAGCTGCGGCCGTTTAACAGGCGATCTTCGACCCAGGCCTGTCGTGACCCATGACTTCACGGAGCTCTGCGCCAGAGTGCCGGGGGCCACGTCCGCGGGAAGGCAGCGCCTCGCCTGCGGCCGGTCAACAGGCGCTCTGCGACCCAGGGCCTGTCGCGTCCAACGACTTTGCCCCGCTCGGCGCCAGCGGTGCCGGGGACCACGTCCGCGTTAAGGGAGCGCCTCACCTGCGGCCGGTCAACGGACACTCTGCGCCCTCGTGGCAGGCGCGCGCCCCACCCCGCGTTAACGAGCCTGGGGCTGCCGCCACCGTCACTGGACGGTGAAGTCCCGGCAGGCCTCCTCGGCGTCGTCCATCTCGGGATCGCTCGCGCCGGGCTCGCTCGAGCAGAGGAAGAGATCCTTCCCCACCCTCCTCGCGCCGAGGAAGATGTCCCGCGGCGTCACCCAGCCCGCGTCCGGTCCCGGCATCACCTCGAGCCGCACCGAGACGAACTCCGAGCGGACCTCGCCCCCCGCCACCCGCCGCACCTGCCCGGACGGCACGCCGCGGCGGAACGCGCCCTCGAGTTCTTCGGGGGTCGGAAAGTCCGAGGCCGCGCCCGGCCGCCCCTCCACTCGGAGCACCGGCCGCCCCGCGGGCCCCGCGAGCAGTACCTGGCCCCCCACCGCGTCCGCCCGCCACCCCTCGGGGAGTGCCTTGAAGTGCACCCCCGTCCGGGACGCGGCGCTCCCCGCGGCGGCTCCCGCGGCCGGTGCGGCGTCACCCGGCTCGCGGCAGCCGGACCACGCCACGCCTGCGGCGAGCCCGGCGAGCAGCATGGAACGAAGTTGCAAGCAGCCCCGTCCTACTTGCGGAGGTCCGCCGAGAGCGGCACCACGGGCGCCGCCACGGAGGGCGCAGAGGCGCGGACTGCCTCCATCTTCAGCGCGCCGTTGAACTGCGCCCCCTTCTCCACCGCCAGCATGGGCGTCTCGAGGTTCCCCTTCACCCGGGCGGTGGCGTTGAGCTGGACCAACTGGGTGGCCACGATGGTGCCCTCCACCAGCCCGCCGATGATGACGGTCCCCGCGGCAATGTCCGCCTGCACCTGGCCGCTCTCGCCCACCACCAGGGTGTCCCGCGTCAACACCTGCCCGGTGAACCTCCCGTCGATTCGCACCTGCCCCTCGAAGGTCAGCTTCCCGTCGAAGGCGCTCCCGCGTCCCAGCAGCGCGTTCAACTCCCCACCCCGCTGCACCACCGGCTCCTCGTCCCGCTTCAACAACGCCATGTCACGTCCTCCTGGTTCAACGCCTGTTGTGGATGAGTTGGCAGATGCGCTCGAGGTCCGCGTAGCTGAAGTAATCCAGCTCCAGCGTCCCCTTCCCGCCCCGGTCCTTCAACCGCACCTTCGTCCCGAGCCGCCGCTGCAGGTCCTCCACCAGGCTCCGCGCCGCCTGGCTGGTGACCCCCTTCTTCTTCGGATCCGCACCCGCCTTGCCGTCCCGGCGCTCCTTCACCAGGGACTCCGTCTCGCGCACGGACAGCTCGCCGTCCGCCACGCGCCGGGCGAGCGCCACCAACTCGGGAATCTTCGGGACGCCGAGCAGCGCCCGCGCGTGCCCCATGCTGAGGCTCCCGTCCTGGAGCATCTCCTTCACCGCCTCCGGGAGCGCGAGCAGCCGCAGGGCGTTGGCCACCGAGGAGCGGTCCCGCCCCACCCGCTGGCTCACCTGCTCCTGCGTCAGCTTGAACTCCTCCATCAACTGCTGGAACCCACGCGCCTCCTCGATGGGGTCCAGGTCCGCGCGCTGGAGGTTCTCCACCAGGGCCAGCTCGAACGCCTCCTTGTCGCTGGCCTCGCGCAGGAGCGCGGGAATCTCCTTCAGCCCCGCGAGCTGCGCCGCGCGCCAGCGCCGCTCGCCGGCAATGAGCCGGTAGCCGCTTCCCTCGCGCCGCACGAGCACCGGCTGCAGCACGCCCTGTGCCTTGATGGAATCCGCGAGCTCGCGGAGCCTCTGCTCGTCGAACCGCTTGCGCGGGTTGCGCCCGTCCCGGCGGATGGCCTCCACCGGCAGCCGCATCACGCCGCCACCTCGGGGCGAGTCCCCCTGCGACGCCGCGTGCGAGGCCGGCGGTGGCGCCGCCGGCAACAGCGCCGAGAGCCCACGCCCCAGCGCCCGCTTCCTGTCCTGTCCCACCATGGTCCTCTCCCCTCCTCCGCGCGCTATGCCACCTGTTTCCCGCCGGCACGCCGCTCGCGCCGCAGCAGCTCCCGCCCCAGCGCGAGGTAGGCCTCGCAGCCCTTGCTCTTGAGGTCGTACAAGAGGATGGGCTTGCCGTGGCTCGGGCTCTCGGACAGCCGGACATTGCGCGGCACCACCGCCTTGAACACCAGCTGCTTGAAGTGCCCGCGCACCTCCTCCGCCACCTGGTGGGAGATGTTGGCGCGCGGGTCGAACATGGTGAGGAGGATGCCCTCCGTCTGGAGGTGCGGGTTCAGCCCCTGCTTGACCAGCTCCAGCGTGTGGATGAGCTGCGACAGCCCCTCCAGCGCGTAGTACTCGCACTGCAGCGGGATGAGCACGGAGTCCGCGGTTGCAAGGGCGTTCAACGTCAAGAGTCCGAGCGACGGAGGGCAGTCGATGACGACGTAGTCGTACTTCCGCCGCAGCGGCCCGAGCGCCTCCTTGAGCCGGTACTCCCGGCGCTCGGCATTCACCAGCTCCACCTCGGCCCCGGTGAGGTCCGGCGTGGCGGGCACCACCTGGAGGAACCGCAGTTCCGTGGGGTGCACCAACTCCGCGAGCGGCCGGCCCTCGAGCAGCGCCTCGTAGACGGTGCCCTGCAGGGCGTCCCGGTCCAGCCCGAGCCCGCTGCCGGCGTTTCCCTGAGGGTCCAGGTCCACGAGGAGCGTGCGGCGCTCCGCGGACGCAAGCGAGGCCGCCAGGTTGATGGCCGTGGTGGTCTTCCCCACCCCTCCCTTCTGGTTCGAGATGCAGATGACTCGGGCCACGTTCCCTCCTCGCGCGCTCGGGGCGCAGTACCACGCGGCTCGCGCCGCCGGCAACCTGCGCGTCACCGTGCCACGGGCCCCTGACACCGGGGCGCGGGGGCGACCGGAGGGATCTGAATTCACGCAGGTTTTTCAATTGGGTCGGCAGCACGGCCGGGGGCGGGAAGCTCTTCCATGCCCCAGCCCGAACCAGGTCCCCGCCGCGCTCCACGTGGAACTGTGATTCGGACAGGGCCTGCTGGTTGCGGCGGGACGGGCAGCACCTCCGCCGCCTCCAACGTCGTCCGACGGGTGCCGGCACGTGCCCTCTGCGCACGGTAGCTCTTTCCCTCTCCTCTCGGGACGTTCGCCGGGGAGGACCTGCCGCGGACGGTGACTCCCTCCTGCGTCGGCCCAGGATTGGGTCCAGCCTCGAGCTGCCTCCCGCGCGTGCCGCCGCGGGCCGCACGGACGTCCTCCTTACCCGAGGGCATGGGCCTCGCCACGTCCGGTCCGGGGTTCCAACCGGCCGCGGGTCGGGTCGGTCGCGGAGGCCTCCCCGGTCCGTCGGTGCAGGCCCCTTCGCGGGTCGGTCGCCTCGGGCGTGGGACGGCGGGAACCGGGAAGAGTTCCGGTTGGGGGTCCGCCCGGGGGATTCGACCGGGGGCCGTGCGCCGGGACCGCCGTTCGCCCGGTGTTCCACGTGGAACACCCGCGGGTCCGCGCGGAGGCGCTTGCCCGTGTCTGCCCCACCGGGGGCGAGATCTCGGACCCGCGGAAGCACGCTTGCCCCTGTCCACGTCCCGAGGCCGTTCCACCCCGAGAGCCTCCCGTCCCACCGCCCTTCTCCCGGCGTGATAGCCACCGGGAGAAGGGTCCCGCTCGTGGTCCCTCCCGGCCAGGACCTGATCGCTGGGTCCCCGGTCACGGGTCCCACGGCACGTCGATGGGCGTCGCCGAACCTCCAGCCCACCTCCTCCCGTCCGCCCTGCCCAAGATGCCGGGTCCATGGGGCCCCGGGGCCACTGGCCGACGACGGGGTGATGGTCCCGCCTCCGGGAGGGCGGATGCCGACGCAGGAAGGGAGACCTCCGTGCGCTGCACCAGGGGACGTTCGCCTGCGTACCCACCGCGTAGGGCCCACCGGGCTCGGCTCAGCACCGCGCTCGAAGAGGCCCCGGCCAAGTCCTGGCGGGACTGGGCATCGACCCCCGTGTTCCACGTGAAACAACCGCGGGGCCATGCCCCGCGGCGAGACGCCCTGTTCCACGCGGTCCCGCCTCCCCCTCCCCGGTTACATCCACCCTTCGGCCGTCGATACCTGGGGGCCGGCCCTGCTGGCCCAGTCCCTCCCGCACCGCGCCCGTTGGCGTACCGAGATTCCCGGTCCAGCGGGGCGAGTTTCCCCCCCGGACGGGAAGGCGGGAACAGGGCGACATGCCGCACCGTTTCGTGTCCACGTCCTTGAACCCCGCCGGGAGGGTGCGCCCCTCCGGCCCCCGCGGCCGGAGACGGGGCCGCCACGGCCACCCCGCTTGCGCCCCGGAAGGCGCCCCGGAGCACGGAACCGGCCCCCCCTCGTGGCTCGAGCTGCCGTGCGCCGAGGGCGTCCTGAGACGGGGAAGTCCGCGCGGATGACCCGTTCCGGGGAAAGGTGGACACGGGCGTGCACCCGCGGCGACACATGACCCCGGAGAGCGCACGCGGAGACGCTGCGTCGTGCCCCGACTGCACCGGGTCCGCCTCCCGCCGCCGGGGAGGGGAGACAGGCCCCCCTCGGAATCACCACCGGGCACGGCGCGTTCCACGTGGAACACTTGCCACGACGCACGGGGATGTGGCGAGGGGGAGACACTCGGCTCGCGCGCGCGAACAGCTCCCCGACGCGTGTCCCGGTGCAAGGCTCCCCTGCCAGGCCAAGGCGCGTTCCACCTCGAACGGGTGCCTCGACGCGCGAGGAAACGGAAAAAGGGAGGGCACGCGACTGGCGCGAGCACGCAGCGCCCAAGCGCGGGTCCCCGTGCGGGGCACTCCTGCAACGACAGCGCCCTTTCAACTGGAGCAAACGCATCGACGGACGAAGGCACCCTGCGGTTGAGGCAGACGACTCGCGCGGGCAAGCAGCGCCACCGCGCGCGCGTCCCCGTGCGAGGCACCCCTGCCACGACGGCGCGTTCCACGTGGAACAATTGCCACGACGAACGGAGAGGTGGGCGGGGGAGACACGCGGCTCGCGCGCGTGAACAGCTCCCCCCACGCGTGTCCCGGTGCAAGGCTCCCCTGCCAGGCCAAGGCGCGTTCCACCTGGAATGGGTTCCTCGACGGGCGGCGACACGGAAAGAAGGAACGGCACGCGACTCGCGCGAGCAAGCAGCGCCACCGCGCGCGGGTCCCCCGTGCGAGGCACCCTTGCAACGACAGCGCCCTTTCACCCGGAGCAGGCGCTTCGACGGGCGGAGGTACCCCTGCCATGACAGCGCGCTCCACGTGGAACGGGTGCCACGACGGGCAGTGGCGCTCGGAGGGGGAGGCATGCGAATCGCGCGAGCAAGCAGCGCCAACCGCGCGCGGGTCCCCCGTGCGAGGCACCCCTGCCACGACAGAGCGTTCCACGTGGAACGGGTGCCTCGACAGGCGGCGACACGGGAAGAGGGAGGGACGCGCCGCGCGCAAGCAGGCAAGCGCAACCGCGCGTGGGTTCGGGTGCAGGGAACGCCTGCCACGGCACGGTTCTTCCACGTGGAACAGGTGCCACGAGGCCGGGGAAGGCCGGGCAGGAGAGGCACTCGTCACGCAGAGAAGAACACCGCCACCGCCCGCGGGTCCCGGTGCGGACAGTCCCAGTAAGACACGGCGC
>JBDLRJ010000367.1:0-4230 GCA_039800145.1 Pseudomonadota bacterium
CGCCCACCGCGGCGCTGAAGCCCACCGACAGGGCGATGATCTCCGGCCTCACCAGGATGGGCCAGCCCATCTGTTGGCCCAGCTTGAACGCCACGCCCAGTCCCAGCCCCACGCCCACCACGCCGCCGAGCAGCGACAGCACCAGGGACTCCACGAGGAACTGCGCGAGGATGTTCCGGGGCTTGGCCCCGATGGCCATGCGGATGCCGATCTCCCGCGTCCGCTCCGTCACGCTCACCAGCATGATGTTCATGATGCCGATCCCGCCCACCAGCAGCGACACCGCCGCGATGCTCGCGAGCAGCGTCGTGAGCGTCTGCGTCCCCGCCTGCTGCGCGTTGGCCATCTCGGTCAGGTTGCGGATGGAGAAGTCGTCGTCCATCCCGCGCTGCAACCGGTGCCGGTCCCGGAGCAGCCCGGAAACCTGCGACTGCGCGCGCACCGTGTCTTCCACCGAGCCCGTCCCCACGAAGATGACGCCGCCGAGGTACTTCTGCAGCCCGCCCTGCACGCGGGACTGCCAGGTGCTCTGGGGAACGTAGACGCCGTCGTCGAAGTCCTGGCCCATGGGGGACTGTCCCTTGCGCTGCAGCACTCCCACCACCTCGAAGGGCACGCCCTTGATGCGCACCAGCTGCCCGGTGGGATCCACGCCGGTCCCGTACAGCTTCTCCACCACGGTCTGCCCCAGCAGCGCCACCTTGGCCCCGCCCTCCACGTCGCTGTCGGTGAGCAGCCGGCCCTGCGCGATTCGCCAGCTGCGGATGGCGAAGTACTCGGGGGACGTCCCGAAGACGGTGGTGGTCCAGTTCTGGTCCTCCGACTGGACCTGCGCGCCCGTACGGAGCAGGGCCGCGGCGTGCCGGACGGCGGGAAGTTCCTTCCGGATGGCTGCAAGATCGTCCCACGTCAGCGTGGAGGCACTCCCGAACCCGCCGTGTGCGCCCCCGGAGGTGGTGGTTCCCGGCATGACGATGAGCAGGTTGCTGCCCATGGAGGCGAAGGCCTCCTCCACCTTCGCCCGCGCCCCCTCGCCGATGGCCACCATGGCGATCACCGCCGCCACGCCGATGATGACGCCCAGCGCCGTGAGGAAGGAGCGCATCTTGTTGCGGAGCAGCGCCCGGAGCGCCACGCGCAGGACCTGGAGCGGGTTCACGAGGGCACCTCCGCCCGCACCGGGGACTGCGCCCGGTCTTCGACGATCTTTCCGTCTCGCATCACCAGCACGCGGCCGGCGTGGGCCGCGATGTCCGCCTCGTGCGTCACCAGCACCACGGTGATCCCGCCCGCCCCCAACTCCTGCAGCAGCGCCATCACCTCCACGGAGGTGCGCGAGTCCAGGTTCCCCGTGGGCTCGTCCGCGAGGATGACGCGCGGCCCGGACACCAGCGCCCGCGCGATGGCCACGCGTTGCTGCTGCCCCCCGGAGAGCTGGTTGGGGTGGTGATCCAACCGGTTGCCCAGCCCCACGCGCTCGAGCGCCTCCCGCGCGCGGCGCTCCCGCTCCCGCGTCCCGAGCCCCGCGTACAGCAGCGGCAGCTCCACGTTCTCCAGCGCGCTGGTGCGGGCGAGCAGGTTGAAGCCCTGGAAGACGAAGCCCAGGGTGCGGTTCCGGATCTCCGCCAGCTCGTTGCGCGATAGGCGCGAGACGTCCGTGCCGTCCAGCAGGTAGCGCCCCGCGCTCGGCCGGTCGAGGCAGCCCAGCGTGTTCATGAGCGTGGACTTGCCGGAGCCGGAGGTGCCCATCACCGCCACGAACTCGCCCGCCTGGATGGAGAGCGTCACGCCGCGCAGCGCCCGCACCTCCACGTCCCCCATGCGGTAGGTCCGTTCGATTCCCTCCAGCTGGATGAGCGCGCCCATGCCGCTAGAACACCCGGCGCATGCCGCCGCCGCCGCCCGGCGAAGGGCCGAACGGGGTGGCGCCGCCCGAGGGCCGTCCCTGCTCGCCCACGGCGTCCGTGATGACCGCGTCCCCCGGCTGGAGCTCGCCCTCGAGCACCTCCGTGAGGGTGCCGTCGCTCACGCCGGTCTTCACCCGCACCGGGCGCGGGCGTCCCGAGCCGTCGAGCACCCACACCGTCCGCCGGTCCGGGGCCTCGTCCCGTCCCGCTCCGCGGCGGCGGCCACCTTCCGGCGTGCCCCCGTCCGTGTCCGGGGACAGCTGCCGCATCAGCTCGGTGGAGGGCCGGAAGCGAAGCGCCGCGTTGGGCACGCGCAGCACGTCGTCCTTCTCTGCGTAGACGAAGGTGACGTTGGCGGTCATGCCGGGCTTGAGGCGCAGCTCCGGGTTCTCCACGTCGATCACCGCGTCGTAGGTGACGACGTTCTGCACCGTCTGCGGCGCGTTGCGCACCTGCCGCACGGCGCCCTGGAAGCGCTCGCCGGGGAAGGCGTCCACGGTGAAGGTGGCGGCCATGCCGGGGGAGAGCTTGCCCACGTCCGCCTCGGCCACGGAGGTGTCCACCTGCATCTTCCGGAGATCCTCCGCGAGCAGGAACAGCGTGGGCGCCTGGAGCGAGGCGGCCACCGTCTGTCCCACGTCCACGCTGCGGGAGATGACCACCCCGTCAATGGGACTGCGGATGGTGGTGTAGGTGAGGTTCACCTGCGCCTGGTTCAGCGCGGCGCGGGCCTGGGAGACCGAAGCGCGCGCACCTGCCACGTCCGCCTCGGCCCCCTCCGCGTTCGCGCGCGCCGTGTCCAACTCCTGCTCGGCGATGAGCTTCCGCTCGGCGAGCTGCTGCGCCCGCTGCAGCTGCCTGCCTGCATCCACCGCCCGCACGCGCGCCCGCTCCAGCCCTGCCTGCGCGGACGAGAGGTTGGCCACCGCCTGGGCGCGCGCCGCCTCGAACAGCTGCGGATCGATCCGCGCCAGCACCTGGCCCTTCCGCACCGGCGAGTTGAAGTCCACCTCGAGCCGGGAGATCCGCCCCGAGACCTGGCTGCCCACCTGCACGGTGACGAGCGCGGAGAGCGTGCCCGTGGCGGTGACACGGGCCACCACCGGGCCGCGCTCCACCTTCACGGTGTCGAACCGGACGGGCGGCTTCTCCGTCCCCTGGCGGGTGCGCCACGCGTACACGCCGAGGGCGCTCGCCGCGGCGATCCCCACCACCCACGCTGCGACTCTCCCCGATGCCTTCATGCAGGTGCCCGCCTTCGCCGCCTACGAGCCGTCCACCCAGGCGCGCAGCACGACCCGGTCCCCGGTGGCCACGCTGCCCCCCACCACTTCCGTGTGCGCGCCGTCCGTGATGCCGGGGACGAAGATCCGTCGGACCGGGTGCTCGTCCTCGTCCAGCACCCAGACCGCCGTGTGGTCCGCGCTGTCAGCAGTTGGTGGGAAACGCGCTCGCAGCGCCGCGTCCGGCTCGAAGGTGAGTGCCGCGTTGGGGATGCGCAGCGTGTTGGGCCTGCGCGCGTGGACGATGGTGACCACCACCGCCATGCCCGGTTCGAGCTTCCCGCCCGGGTTCTCCGCGTCCAGCACCGCGAGCGCCTCGGCTCCCGGCGCGGCGGGTGGCTTGAGCTCGCGCACCGTGGCCCGCAGTTCCACCCCTGCCACGCCCTCGAGGACGAAGGTCCCGAAGATCCCCGGCTGCAGCTTCACGGCCTCCGCCGCGGGCAGCGGGGCCTCGAGCCGGAGCTTCTCCACGCGCGTCGCGAGCCCGAAGAAGCGGGCCTTCCGGTCCTGCGCCGTGACGAGCTGTCCCACCTCCAGCGCCTGCTCCACGATGAAGCCGTCGGTGGGCGCCCGGATGACGGAGTTGGAGAGATCCAGCTCCGCCTGCTCGAGCGTCACCTCCGCCTGGACGGACAGCGCATCTGCCGCGGCCAGCGCCGCCTTGGCCAGCTCCACGGTGGCGCGGGCAATGTCGAGGCGGGTCGCGTTGGCCTGCTTCTTCTTCGCGAGCGCCTGGGTCCGCTGCAGCTCCTGCTCTGCGCGCTTCAGCTGGTCCTTGACCCTGGAGACGTTGCCCAGCGCCGCGGAGTGGTTGGCACGCGCCTGCTCACGGGCGCCCTGGGCCCCGAGCGGCTCCACGCGCGCCAACACCTGCCCCCGGAGTACCCGCGCGTTCGGCGCCACCTCGATGCGCGACACGCGCCCCGCCACGCCGCTGCCCACCCAGGTGTCCGCCGGGGCCGAGAGCACCCCGCGCGCGACCAGCTTCTGCTCGACCAACCCCTCGTCCGCCTTCGCCGTCTCGAACTTCAGCGGCGGTG
>JBDLRJ010000368.1:0-2518 GCA_039800145.1 Pseudomonadota bacterium
ACGGGGGCGGCTACACCGAGTACGTGGCCAGCACCGGCCAGGAGGCGCCGGGCCTCCACGCCTGAGCCGGCAGTTCAGCCGTCCTCGTCCAGCCGCGCCTGCGCGTACGCCGCGGCAGAAGTGCCGGGGTGCTCTGCCACGACGCGGCGGTAGAGCGTCTCCCCCAGCCGGGGTTCTCCGAGCCGCTCCACGTGGAGGCGCGCGAGGATGACCAGGGCACGCGCTCCGTCCGTGGCCCCGGGGACGGCCACCACGCTCCACAGGAGCGCCGCGGCGGCCGCGTAGTCTCCTTGCGCCGCGACCCGCTGCGCGCGCTCCACCGGCCCCTCCGCCGGCGCCTCCTCCGTCTCGAGGTCGATGGGGGCGTACCGACGCGCGCGCTCTGCTTCGAGCTCAGCGGGATCTCTCGCGGGCGGGACGTACGTTCCCGAAGGAGCTTCGCGCACGCGCGGGACACGGTCCGCCTCGGCCGGTCCATGTCCGAGCCCCGAGGCGCGCGTCCAAAGCAGGTGGCCCGCGAGACAACCGAGCCCGGCCAGGGACAGCACCGAGAGGAAACGGGGGATGAACGCCTTCACGTAGCTCAGCTCCAGGGACATGTCCCCGGCGGAGAAGGGGGCAAGGGTGCCGTCCACGAACTCCATCCCCACGGCCACCGCCGCGAACGCATGGAGCGGGAGCAGGTCCGCCCCCAGCCGGCGGATCCACTCGGGCAGCGCCCAGGGCCAGGCCACGGCACGCCCCGGCCCTTCGAGCCCCGCCACCACGAGCGCCGGGGGCAGGATCCCGACGAGGGCCAGCGCGCTCGCCCACGCTCCGACCGATCCCCACGTCACCGCGCGCGAGCCCAACGTGGAGAGCCACGCCGCTACCAGGAGCGGCACGCCCGCCGCCGCCAGCCACCGGGGAACCGGGCCGCGCAGCACGCGGGGGAGTTCCCCGAACGCGCGCGGATCGAACGGGTTCATCGCCGCGGAGGTGCGCGCCACGGTGACCGACAGCCACCCGGCCTCGAGCACCCGCGCGGCCACCCAGGCGGAGGGACCCAACGACAGGAGGACCTGCAGCACCACGGCGAACAGGGCCAGGAGCCCCATCGCCTCCTTCGTCCACATCCACCCGAGTGCGCGTGGCCAGGACTCGGCCCAGGGGAAGGCCTCCGCCCGCGTTACGTAGAGCGTAGCCACGCCGTGGCCGCAGGCCGCGCACACCGGGACGCCGATCACCCCCACGGCCGTGCAGCCGCTGCACAGGATGCGCTCGCACGACGGGCAGCTCCAGCCGGCGGGGAGAGCCGGGTGGGCTCCGCAGTGCATGTCCGCGAGGCCGGTCATGTCGCCCTTGTACCGGATCCCCGCGAGCGCTGCCCGGACATGGAACCGCCCGCGGGATCCGGGGATCGCGCGGGCGGCTCGGACTTCAAGAACGTTCTACGTGGCCGCTCAGCCCAGCTTGAAGCCCTTGAACTTGTCCGCCAGCGTCCCCAGGCCCTTGCTGCCACCACCGGCCTGCTTCTGGGACTTCTGCCACTCGGCCACCTCCGCGCGCTCCTCTGCGCGGGCGGCCTCCGTCACCGAGAGGCGGATCTTCCCGTCCTCGATGGAGATGATGGCCGCCTTGAGCTCCTGGCCGGCGGTGAAGACGCGCTTGAGGTCCGTGCCACGGTCCGTGCCCGTCTCGGACGCGGGGACGAGCCCCTTGCCGCCCGGGAAGGCCAGGAACACGCCGTACTGCTCGATGCGGTCCACCTTGCCCACCACCACGGCGCCCACCCGCGGGCGGGGTCCTTCCGGCTGCGCCGGGGTGCGGGGACCGGAGGCCTCCGCCGGAGGCGGCGGAGAGGCCACGCCCTCGCCCATCACCTTGCCGTCCTTGATCAGCCGCAGCGCGATCCGCTTCTCGTTGCCGTCCACCTTCTCGACCTGTACCTCCACCTCGTCCCCCACGCGGACCACGTCGCGCGGGTGGGCGATGCGGCGGTCGGACAGGGCCGAGACGTGGATGAGCCCGTCCACGCCGGGACGGAGCTCCACGAAGGCGCCGAACTGCTGCAGCCGCGCCACGCGGCCCTTGAGGGTGCTGCCCTCCTGGATCTCCGCGACCGCTGCCGTCCAGGGGTTCTCCTGGCGGGCGCGGAGCGACAGGCCGATCCGCTCCTTGCGCTTGCCCTTGTCCGCGGCGTGCGGCTCGGCCGCCTCGATCCGGATGACCTCCACCTCCACCTCGTCGCCCACCTTCACCACCTCGCTCGGGTGGCCCACGCGCACGTGGCTGAGCTCGGAGACGGGGATCATCCCCTCCAGCCCGCCGATGTCCGCGAACGCGCCGAAGTCCCGCACGCCGGTGATGCGGGCCTTGAGCACCTTGCCCACGGAGAGGGACTTGCGCGTCTCCTCGCCGAGCTTGCGCTGCTCCTCCTCGAGCAGCGAGCGGCGGGAGAGCACCACGTTCCGGTCACGGACCTCGGTGACGCGGAAGGTGTGCTTCTCGCCCACGAAGGTCTCCGGCTTCTCGATGA
>JBDLRJ010000369.1:0-3000 GCA_039800145.1 Pseudomonadota bacterium
TGCCCGACGTGGAGGAAGCCGTTGGGCTCGGGCGGGAACCGGGTGACGACCTTCCCGCCGTTGCGGCCGGCGGCGAGGTCCGCGTCGATGATGTCCGTGAGGAAGTTGCTGCGGCGCTGGGAGTCGCTCATGGGCTGGCCCTCTTAACACTCCCCGAGCGGTGATAGAGGACTCGTCCATGGTCCACCGTTCCGTCGTGGTCGAGGATGGCTTCTTCGAGGGTGCCCGGTCCCTGCGCGGGCACTTCGACCAGCGTTTCGAAGATCCGCGCTCCGCCACGCAGGGGCGTTTCGCGTGGGACTACTGGCACGTGCCCGGCCAGTACACCGCCCTGCGCACGCCCGCGTGGACCTACTTCCCGAAGCCGCTCTACGAGCGGTTCCACCGGCACCTGGCCTGGTGGGGACGCCGGGCGCTCGGCTGCCACGACATCTCCCCGCCGTGGCTCTCCTGCTACGTGGAGGGCTGCGAGCAGCGGCTCCACGGAGACCTGCCGCACGGGGCCTGGGCCTTCGTCTACTCGCTCACCCCCTGGAACCGGCGCCGCTTCCAGGGGGGCGAGACGCTGCTGCTCCGGGACGACGTGTTGGACTACTGGGCAGGCTTCGTCTCCACCCGCGGCGTGGAGGAGCCGGAGCTGTTGCGCGAAGTGGAACCCCGCTTCGACCGGCTCGTGGTGTTTGATCCCCGCCTCCCGCACGGCGTGCGCCGCGTGGCCGGCACGCACGATCCCCGGGAGGGGCGGCTCGTCATCCACGGCTGGTTCGTCCAGCCGCGGCCGTTCATCGAGGGGCCGCTCGAACCGGGCGAGCTCGCCGAGCACATCCCCTCCCTGCTCGAGCGCGCCTCCGCGGCACTCCCCGAGGGCGCCTCTCCGGCGGGGCTGGTGAGCCTGGCCTTCGGCGTCACGCCCGCGGGCGCCGTCACCGGGGCGCGGCTGCTGTGCGACACCACGCGCGTCCCCCTCCACCAGGAGAAGGGCCGGCGCGCGTTCGTCAACGCCCTGCTCCGGGCCGTGCGCGCGCTGCGCTTCCCCCGTTACCGGAAGGGCTCGCACGTCACCCTCCCGCTCGTGCTCGAAAGGTAGCTCGCCATGGCGCTCCCCCCCTGCGGCCTGTACCGGACCACCGTTCCGCTCGGCACCTCGCTGCCCGCCGGCCGGCTCGTCTACTTCCACAACCACGGAGAGCCCTCCGCCGGCGTGTACCTGCCCGCCTCGTGGAACCTCAACCGCGCCCAGTGGAGTGAGCACGGCACCCCCATCCCGGACGAGGCCTGGGCCCACACGCTCGCGCCGCTCCCCCCGGAAGGGCTCTACCGGGTGCGCGCCGCGTTCCCCTGCTGCGACAAGCGCTGCCGCACGTTCGACGAGGGGCTGCTCGTGCAGCTCGGCTACACGGGGCTCGCCGAGCCGCTGCTCTTCGTGCCGGAGTGGGCCGAGTCAGGCCTGGGAATCCCCGGCCGCGGCTCGCCCGTGGACCTGCAGAAGCTGTCCCAGCTCGAGCCGCTCAAGGTGCCCCAGGGCAGCACGCCGCCGCCGAAGCCGGCCGGCAACCTGCTGCACTGAGGCCTCGGACGCCGGCGCTCAGCGGTCCTCGATGAGATCCTTCGCCGTGAGCTCGGGTGCGGCGCGCCCGCCCTCGTACTCCAGCAGCCCGAGCTCCGAGTAGAGCGGCCGCACCCGGTCCGAGAGCAGGCCGATGCGCTTGAGGTTGGGGATGATGCGCTTGAACATGGTGCGCCGGAACAGCGCCATCATGTTGCTGTCCATCACCAGCGCGTTCCACTCCTTGCGGCTGAGCTCGTGCGCGTAGTGCTCCTCGTAGAACTCGTGCGCGAGGAAGCGGCTGCGCAGCAGCAGCGAGACCTCGAACGTCCAGTCCTCCCGCTCGCGGCGCTCCTTCTCCGAGAGCGACTTCACGTGCTCCTCGAGCGCCAGCACCCCGTAGTGCACGTGCCGCGCCTCGTCGCTGATGACGTAGGTGAGGAGCTGCTTGAGCAGCGGCTCCGCGGTGAGCTGGCGCAGCATCCCGAAGGCCCCGAGCGCGAGCCCTTCGATCATGATCTGCATGCCGAGGAACTTCATGTCCCAGCGGCTGTCCCCCACCAGCGCGTCGATGACGACGTAGAGGTTGTCGTTGATCTCGTACAGCTTCTCGAGCTTCTGCGTGAGGTAGCCGTGGAACACTTCCACGTGGCGTCCCTCGTCCATGACCTGGGAAGCGCCGTACAACTTGCCGTCCAGCCACGGCACCGCCTCGGTCACCTGCGTGGCGGCGAAGAGCGCCCCCTGCTCGCCGTGGAGGAACTGGCTCAGGAGCCAGGCGGTGAGATCCCGCCGAAGCCGCTCCTGCTCCGCGCGCGTCTTCGTCTTCCACGACGGGAGGGTGGCGAACGGGAGGAAGTCGTCCGGCACGAGCCGCGCGTTCGGGCTCTCGAGGTCCACCTGCGTGGCCCAGTCCAGGTCCTTCGTGGCGTTCCACTGGTTGACCTTGGCCGCCTCGTACAACCGCCGCATCTCCGGGCGGTCCCTGCGGTACGTCCAGTCGAAGTGGACGGGGTGGGCGGACGTGAGCTGGGAGGCGGCAGCCCCCTTCCCGCGCTGCTGGACGAGCCCGCGCCACGCAGGTCCCAGCAGCGAGCGGAGAACGGCGAGGTTGCCGCTGGCCGACGCCTCCTTGAGGAGCGGCCCGGCGTTCATCAGGTTCTGGAGCGAGTCGTTGATGCCCATGGCGAGCGAGAGCCTGCCACGGCTTGACCTGAACGTGTGTTCAGATTTTGTTCGGGGCGCCATGCGCGCACTGCCCTTGTCCAACCCGCCCAACCCGTGGGCCTCCACGGACGTGCAGTACCTCGAGGAGATTCCCCGGACGCCCCTGCACGTCTACGAAGACGCGTCCGACTCCATCCTCTCGCGGAACGACAGCCCGGACGTGGGCTTCCGCTGGACGGTGAACCCCTACCGGGGCTGCGTGCACGGCTGTGCCTACTGCTACGCGC
>JBDLRJ010000370.1:0-21885 GCA_039800145.1 Pseudomonadota bacterium
TGGCCTCGCCCTCGCGGTCCGGGTCCGTGGCGAGGAACACGGACTGCGCGCCGCGGGCCGCCTTCTTGAGATCCGACAGCACGTCCTCCTTGCCCTTGGCCACCACGTAGGCGGGCTCGAAGCCGTTCTCCACGTCCACGCCCAGCTTGCTCGTGGGGAGATCCTTCACGTGGCCGCGGGAGGCCTGCACCGTGTAGCCCGGGCCGAGGTACTTCTTGATCGTCTTGGCCTTGGCGGGCGACTCCACCACCACGAGCGAGTAGGCCCGGGCCGGGCGGGGCGTGCCGTCCCCCTCGGCGGCGGCCTCTACTTCCACCAGCGCCTTGCGGGCGCGTGCCGGGGCCTTCTTCTTCGCAGAGGCCTTGCCCTTCGGAGTGCCCTTCTTCCTGGCCGGGGCCTTCTTCTTCGGGGCCTCTGCGGCCTCGGCCGCTCCCTCGGTGTCGCTCTTCTTCCGGCTCCTGGCTGCCATGGTTCGCTCCTTAAGCCTTCTCGTACCTGCGGCCGGGCCGCTGGATGCAGCGCCCGGCCAGTTCCAGTTCCACCAACGCGGCGGACACGTCCGCCGGCTTCAGTGGAACCGCGTCCAACAACTCGTCCATGCCGCGCGGCTGCGCACCGAGCGCCGCCAACACGGCGAAGGCCCGTTCGGACAGGGCCCCCCGCACCTCGGCCGCTGCCCCGGCCGCCCGCTGCGCTGCCAGCCCACCCGCCGCGGCGACGACCTGCTCCGGCCCGAGGCAGAGGGTGGCCAGGCCGAGCGCGATCAACTCCAGTCCGCCCCGGCCCGCTTCGTTCCGGTGATCCGTGGGGAGGGCCAGGACGGGGCGCCCGAACTTCACGGCGTGCTCGGCGGTCTGCAGCGCCCCGGACACCTGCCCGGCGCGCAGCACCACCACCACGTCCGCCGCCCCCGCGATCAGCCGGTTGCGCCGGGGAAAGGTCTTCTTGGAGGCACGCACCCCCGGCGGCAGCTCCGAGTAGAAGGCGCCCCCCTCGGCGAGCACGTGCGGGAGCAGCCGCGCCTGCGGGGGATCCAGCTCATCCAGCGCGGAACCGGCGAACGCCCAGGTGGGCGTGGACGCGTCCAACGCCCCCCAGTGGCACGCCTGGTCCACGCCTTCGGCAGCCCCGGACAACACCCCCACGCCCGAGAGCGCCACCTCGCGCGCAAACCGACGGGCCTCCGGGAGAAAGCCGGTCTCGGGATGGCGGGAGCCCACGAGCGCCGCCCACCGCCGCCGCGTGCAGGAGCTGCCCCGGTGAAAGAGCACCGGTACCACGTCCGGCGTCAGCCGGCCCGGCCATGCCGGATCTCCAGGGAAGCACACCTGCGTACCGCTGGCGTCCGCCCGGTCCCACGTCTGCTCGCCCAGGTCCCTGAGCGTGGGCCCGGAGGCCAGGTGGGTGCGGACCTCCGACGTGGCCTCCACGTGGTGGGCCCACTCCCTCGCCGGGACGTCCAACAGCTCCGCGAGCGGGACGCCGGCGCGGCCCCGGAGCGCCTCCATCCCCTTCACTCCCACCCCCGGCACACTCCAGAGCCCGAGCGTTGCGAGCCGCTCGCCCTGCCTGCCGGTGGTGTGGGTGTCTGTCTCTGGCATGTCCCGGTCCCCCGTCCGGATGGTCCCCTCCGCACCTTGATAAAGGAGGGGGCTGACACCCAAGGGGGGGCGCCGTGTACCGCCCGCGCCGCCGGCCGGTCAAGCGCCGTGCCGCGGACCACGGTGGTGAAGGTGCGTCGATTCCCGAGCGATTTCAGCGGGATGAGACGACATCCGCCTTCTTCTTCTGGACCTTCAACTCCGCACGGTCGCCGATCACCATCTCGCGCAGCGAGCGGACGACCACGCAGGTGCAGACCTCCGGCTTGACGTCCGCCACCACGCAGCGACCGACCGGCTCCGGGGGGAACTCGGGGTTCTGGCCCAGGTGCGGGGTGAGCAGTTCCCCGCCCCCGCGGCGCATCACCACGAAGGTGTTGCCGCGCTCCACGCCGTCCTTCTCCCCCTTGTCGATCAGGATGTAGTGGGTCTCTCCGAGCAGCTGCCGGCCGGGCTCGAGCGTGCCCACCACCATTCCCACCAGCTCCTTCTCGGCGGGCTTCGGGGTGATGACCTCCGAGAAGGCCTCGCCCGAGGCGCCCAGCTGCTGGCCCACCTGCACGTCGCTGAAGCTCCGGAGCAGCTGGGCGGTCACGAGCCCATCCCGGACGGAGACGACCTTCGCCACGCCGTCCACCTCGGTGACGAAGCCGAGCTTGCGGCCGTCCGTGGGGTGGCGGAGCTCCTGCCCCGTGTGGAAGGCCATGTACTCGCCCCCCACCTTCACGGACGAGGGGTTGGCGAACTTCACGTAGAAGGTGTCCGGCGGGGAGAGCATCATCTTCTCCGCGAAGGTGCCGGTGATCTTCCCGGACTCGGACAGCTCCTTCAGGGTGACGAAGCTGGTGCGCTGCACGCGCACCCCCTGCTCCTTCTCCTTGTAGCCAATCTGGCCGGTGACCTGGACGGTGCGGCTGCTCTCCACCGCCTTCACCTCGGAGTCCTCGAGCAGCTCGTCTCCGGACACCGACGGCGCGTCGTCCGCTCCCGCCGGCTTCTCGCCGCCGATCACCACCACGCCCTTGTCCCCGGGCTGTCCGGGGGTGGCCACGTCCACCCGCGCCGGGGCATCCTCGCCCGCGTTGAAGAACCGGACCATGTTGCCGGGGTAGATCCAGTGCGGGTTGGCGATTTCCGGGTTGTAGGACCAGACCTTGGGCCAGTACCACGGGCTGCCGAGGAACTTCTGGGAGAGATCCCACAGCGTGTCGCCCTTGACGACGGTGTGCGTCTCTCCCGGGGCGGACTCGCGTGCACCTTCGATCTTCGGGAACTTCACCGCCTCCCGAGGCTCGGGCGCCGGGGCCTCCGCGCCTCCCTCGGGGGCCGCCGCGTCGTCTTCACCCTGCGACTCCACGACGGGCGTGTCCGCCTCCTCCGCCTCCTGGGCGAGCGCGGGGACGGCGAGAGCGAGCGGGACGGCGACAGCGGCTGCAACGGTTCGACGCATAAGGTGCATCCTTTCACGGACCGGCCGCGGAGGCATCCCCGCCGGCAGGTGCGGGCCGCAGCGCCACCTGCGCCCTCGCGGCGGCGGTGGTACCGGGGTACTGCTGGACGATCCGGGAGTAGAGCTGACGGGCCTTGTCCGGCTGGCCCATCCGCGCGCGGCAATCCGCCAGGCGCAGCAGCGCGTCCAGCACGGCATCCCCTGCAGGGTACCCGTCCAGGACGGACTGGAAGGTCTGGATGGCGGCGGGGAGGTTGTCCATCCCCTGCAGCCCCACCCCCATGAAGAAGAGCGCGTTGTCTGCGCGCGCGTGGCGCGGGTACTGCCCCACGAAGGCCTTCAGCCGGGCCACGCCCCCCTCGAGGTTGCCGGTCTTCAGCGCAGAGAGCCCCTCCTCGAAGAGCGCCTCTCCCAGCGCCGCGTCCGCCTCGGCGTCCCCGGACTCCGGGGCGCCCTGCGCCGCCGCAGCAGGGGCAAAGGTGTCTTCGTCGAGCTCGGCCGGCGGCTCCTGCACGGGCTTGCGCGTGTCCAGCTTCGGGGGCGGATCGGCCTTCGGCTTGAGGCGCACCACCGCGAGGTCCGGCACGGCGGAGGCCGGGGGTATCCGTCCCTCGGAGGGCTTGTCCCGCGCGCCGAGCACCGCCTGGCTCGCCTCGAGCCGATCCAGCCGCTCCGCGAGCCTCCTGCCCGTCTCGCGCTGCGCGCGCACCTCGCGCTTGAGCTCCACGAGCTCCGCCTTGAGGGCGGCGTCCGTGGCGCAACCGGAGGCGGCGAGCAGGGCCGCGGCGCTGAGGGCGGGAAAACGCACGGGGGCAGGACACCGTAAAAGGCGCCCCGGTGCCAATTTTCAGCCCCCGGAGGGCCAGAGGGCCCGGATGAATGCCAGGTGCCGGCCGGTGCGCCCGGCGTCCCGGCGGTGCGAGTAGAAGCCCGGCGAACAGGCCGTGCAGGCCCCCAGGATCTCCACCTGCCCCGCAGGCACCCCCACCTCCTCCAGCGTCTGCACCACCGCGGCCGCCAGGTCCAGGTGCGGCAGTCCGCGGGGCCCCGGCCGGATCACCCGCTCGCCGAACCCGGCGCGAAAGCGGCCTGCCAGCTCCGCGGAGACCTCGTAGCAGCAGGCCCGGATGTGCGGCCCCACGCACGCGCGCAGCTCCTCCGGGGCCGCACCCGCAGCAGCCAACGCCTCCACCGCCCGCGCTGCGATGCGCGCATCCGTGCCCTTCCATCCCGAGTGGACCGCGGCGACCTTCCGGGAATGCGGCGCCTCGAGCAGCAGCGGCACGCAGTCCGCCACCCGAACCCCGAGCACCTCACCCTCCCTTCCCGTCCACGACGCGTCCGCCTCGGTGAAGGCGGGCCGCACCGCGTCCGCGTCCGTGCCGCCGGGCGCCTCCACCACCCGGTCCCCGTGCACCTGCGCCACGGTGTGCAGCCGCCCCAGCGGAAAGCCTCCCGCGTGCGCCAACCGCCGCAGGTTCTCCTCCACGTGGCCCGGGGCATCTCCCGTGCTGCCGCCGAGGTTGAGCCCCTCGAACGGTGGAGGCGAGACGCCGCCCGATCTCAACGGGAAACCGTGGGGAACGGACAGGAGGGTGGACCGCAGCAGCTGGACGGACATGCGCGGGTGACACTCCCGCAGCCGGGCGTGGTTTGACAAGGTGCGTCACCGCGCCGGAGACTTTTCGCCTCCATGTCCCCGCTCCGCTCCACGCTTGCCCGGAAGCTGCTCTTCGGCGTGGGCCTCCCCGGTCTCATCCTTGCGGCGGGGGGACTGTTTGGCCTCTGGCAGATGGCCGAGTCGCTCGCGGGCCCGGAGCACTCCGAGCACCTCACCCAGCTGTTCCGCGGTGCGCTCGCCACGCTCGGCATCTTCTGGGGCGTGATGCTGCTCGCCACGGTGGGCGCCATCCATTACCTGCTGGTGCGCCCCATGGCGCGGCTGGCCGCGGTGATGAAGCGCGCCGAGGACGGAGATCTCGTGGTGCGCGCGGACGACTCGCGCAAGGACGAGATCGGCCAGCTCTCCCACGCCTTCAACCGGATGCTCGTGCGACTCACCGAGATGAAGGTGGAGGAGATCGACACGCACTGGGAGCTGGAGCGGGCGCAGAAGGAACTCTCGCTCAAGGCCCAGCTGGAAGACGCAAACGGCCAGCTGTCCCGGCGCGTGGGGGAGCTCTCGCTGCTCTACGACGTGAGCCGCGCGCTCAACGAGACGCTCGAGGTGCAGGACCTGCTCGGGCGCATCACCTCGCTGGTCGCCGAGCGGCTGGGCGTGCCGCGCACCTCCCTGATGCTGGTGAACGCGGAGGGGCGGCTGGAGCTGCGCGCTGCCTGGCCGAAGCAGTCCCTGGTGGGGCTCACCTTCGCACCGGGCGAGGGGGCGTGCGGCCGGGCGGCGGCGGAGCGCAAGTCGGTCTACGTGCCGGATCTCTCGGCGCGGGACGGGGTGTACGTCAAGCGCGGCGTGGCGGGCGAGGCCACGTCGGGGTCCATGCTCGCCGTGCCGCTCGTCCACAAGGACACGGTGCTCGGCGTGCTCAACCTCGAGCGGCCCGCGGTGGACGGTTTCCGTCCCGAGGAGCACGAGCTGCTGCAGTCCGTGGCGGACCAGGCGGCGGTGGCGGTGCAGAACGCCCGTCTCCACGCCCAGACCGTGGCGCTCAGCATCACCGATCCGCTGACCGGCGCGCCCAACCGCCGCCACCTCTTCCAGCGCATGGAGATCGAGGTCGCCCGCGCGCACCGCTTCGGCACGCAGCTGTCCGTGTTGATGGTGGACATTGACCACTTCAAGCAGCTCAACGACCAGAACGGCCACCGCGCGGGGGACGAGGTGCTGCAGCGCGTGGCGGGGCTGCTCGGCAGCAACCTGCGGAAGGTGGACCTGCTCGCGCGCTACGGCGGCGAGGAGTTCATGGTGCTGCTGCCCCAGGTGCCCAAGGAAGAGGCCACGGGCGTGGCCGAGAAGCTGCGGAGGCTCGTCTCCGAGACGCCGGACGAGTACGGCCCCGGCCAGCCGCTCGGGCGCGTCACCATCTCGGTGGGCGTGGCCAACCTGCCCGTGGATGCGACGGACCAGGACAAGCTGGTCGACTGCGCCGACTCCGCCCTCTACGCCGCCAAGCGCGCGGGGCGCGACAAGGCCATCGGCTACGCGGCTGGAATGGAATTGCACCCCGGCCGCCAGCGCGGCCCCAACGCCGAGCGCCGCAAGGCACAGGAGCCGACGCAGGGCGAGGGCAACCTGCCGGTCCGGGCCGCGGAAGGCTGACGGTTCACGGGACCGTGAGCGCCCGCAGCAGCTGCCCACCCCGCGGCGCGCGCAGGCGCAGCAGGAGCACCTGCCTCGGCTTCGCCTGCTGGAGCACCGCCCACAGCTCCGCGCGGTTCCTCACCGGCTTGCGGTCCACCTCGGTGATGACCATGCCCGGGGACAGCTGGGCGCGCTCGGCCGGGGAGCCGGGGGCCACCTCGGTGATCATGACGCCCACGGGCGGGATGCCGTTGGCCTGGGCGTAGCGCGGGTCCACGTCCGAGAGCCCCAGCCCAAGCCGCGCGCGCCCACCGCCGTCCTCTCCCCCGTTGCCGGGGCGCTGCGCCACGCCCTCGAGGTCCGGCCGCGTCCCCAGCTGCACCTTCACCTGCTGCGGGCTCTTGTTCCCACCGCGGAACACCGTCAGCGTGGCCGTGGTGCCCGGCTTCTTCAGCGCCACGGTACGCGACAGCTGCCCACCGGACGACACCTTCTGCCCGTCCACCGCGGTGATCACGTCGTCCGGCTTGAGCCCGCCCTTCGCCGCCGGAGATCCGTCGTTCACCTCGGTCACCACCGCGCCGTCGCTCACCGGGAGCCCCATGGCCTGGGCAAGGTCCACCGACAGGTCCTGGATGCCAATGCCCAGCCACGCGCGCGTGACGGCCCCCTCCTTCTCGAGCTGCGGCAGCAGCGCCTTGACCAGGTTGGACGGCACCGCGAAGCCGATTCCCGATCCGGAGGCGACGATGGCGGTGTTGATGCCCACCACCTCGCCGCGCAGGTTGAAGAGGGGCCCACCGGAGTTGCCGGGGTTGATGGCTGCGTCCGTCTGCAGGAACTCGTCGTAGGGCCCGGCGTGGATGTCTCGGGCGCGCGCCGAGATGATCCCCACGCTCACCGACGAGGCCAGCCCGAACGGGTTGCCGATGGCCACCGCCCAGTCCCCCACCTTGAGCGCGTCCGAGTCTCCCAGCTTCACAGACGGCAGGTCCCCCGGCGCGCCCTTGATCCGCAGGACCGCGACGTCCGTGAGCGGATCCCGCCCCACCACGTCCGCGTCGAACGCGCGCCCGTCGTTCAGCTTCACGTGGATGGCCACTGCCCCGTCCACCACGTGGTTGTTGGTGAGCACCAGCCCCTTCGGGTCCACGATGAAGCCGCTGCCGGCCCCGCGCATCAGCTCCCGCGGGGAGCGCCGCCCTCGCCGCCCGAAGAACTGGCTCCAGGGATCCTCGTCCTCGTCCCCCCGGCCGCGGGCGGCCTGTACGTCCACGTTCACCACCGCCGCCTTCACCGAGTCCACGAGCGGCGCCAGGGACGGGAGCGCCCCCTGGGGCCCCTGGAGGGACACGGCGGGCTGCGCTCTTGAGGCCGCAGGCAGGGTGGCGACGAGCAGACAGAGCAGGGCGGCGGCAGGACGGTAGGACATGGCACCTCCAAGTAATCCCGGTTGATGCGCGCGCAAGCGGCAGCAGCGGGTGGGGCAGGCAATTGCCCACGCGAACGGTTGGACGGGCGCCGGTGTTCCCGTATTTTGCGGCCGTTCGCTGGTCCTCCCCCGGAGCCACACCTTGCCTTCGCCCGTCCGCCGCCTGTCGTGGCTCCTGCCACTTGCCGTCCTGCAGTGGGCCTGTCCCGCGGTGCCGGACATCGCGGACGGGGGGACGACGGGCCCGTTCCGGGTGGGCCCCGGCGGCGGGGACTTCGTCCGGGACGGGGTGCTGATCTCCATCCCGCCCAACGCACTCGAGGAGGAGCTGACGCTCACCGTCACCGTGACGGACACGGCCATCCCGGAGATCCCCGGCCGCAAGCGCATCTCCTACGGCTACCGGATCTTCCCCACCAACCTGGTGCTGAAGGCCCCCCTCACGCTCCGCCTGCCGTGGCAGGAGGACCGGCTCGTCGGCGGCGTGCGCCCCACCGCGTTCGACGTCCGGAGACAGGTTGGCACCGAGGTGGTGCCGCTGTCCGGCGCCGCCCCCGAGCAGGCCGTGTCCGGCGTGATGACGGCCCAGTCGGACAGGCTCGGACTCTTCTGGATCACCAGCCCTGCGCAGCCCACCGTCTCCGCCCTGGACGTGGAGCCCGAGGAGTCCGCGGTCCTCGTGGGCCAGGAGGTGCAGCTCACGGCGAAGGTGAAGGACGAGACCGGGGAGGAGGTCCCCGGCGTCACCGTCACCTGGAGCGTGGTGCCGCCGCGCGTGGGCACCGTGGACGGAGCGGGGAAGTTCACCGCCACCGCCCCGGGCCACGCCTGGGTGACGGCCGAGGCGGCGGGGCTGCGCGCCGAGGCGCTGGTCCGCGTGCAGGGCACCACCGTGGGCCCCACCACCTTCGTGCACGAGACCCCCTTCCCCACCGGCAATGATCTGCACGGCGCCTACCTCTCCGCGGGCCACGCCGCCTTCGCAGGCGAGAACGGGACCATCCTCGTGAGGGATCCCGCGGGCACCTGGACGCGCACCTTCTCCTCGCCGGGCGTGACGCTGACGGCCGTCTCCGGCGTGCTGCCCTCCGCGGGCGTGGCGGTGGGGATGGCCGGACAGCAGGGCGTGGTGGTGGATTTCGGGGTCGGCACGCAGGCCACCTTCAAGGCCTTTCCCACCGCCCTGCCCCGCGCCGCCTGGTTCGACGGCACGCACGGCATGGCCGTGGGTGACGGCAACGACGTGATCGTCCGCCGCGCGGGCCAGTGGGAGACGGAGTACAGCCCCTCCTTCGAGACGCTGCTCTCGGTGGTGGGAGACGGACAGGGCGGGTTCGTCACCGTGGGAAGCCTGGGCTCCATCTACCGGTACGATCCCGCCTCCAAGGCCTGGGACTCGCTGTTCCAGGCGCGGCTCTCGGTCCTGCTGAACGCGGCGGTGCTGCTGGACGCCGCCGGCAGCGAGGCGTGGGCGGTGGGCGGCGGGAAGCTGTGGCACTTCGCCTACGGGGCCTGGACGGCCCAGAACCTTCCCACGAGCCCGGTGATGGACTCGCACACCTCCCTCGCGCTCGCGGACGACAAGGTCATCATCGGCGGGATCAAGGACGGCAAGGGGTACCTGCTCTGGAAGAACCTCGCGACGGGGCAGTGGAAGTTCCGCAGCATGCGCGGAGGCCAGCTACCCCGCGGCCTGCACGGGGCGGGCTCCGCGGCGCTCGCGGTGGGGGAACTCGGCATGCTGTGGGAGTACACGTCCGACAACTTCGCGGAGACCTCGAGCGGCGCGTACGGGGACGTGGTGGACCTCGCCGTGGTGACGGGCGGGGTGTTCGCCGCCATGAACGAGTGCCTGGATCCCCAGTGCTGGGTGAAACGGGGCTCCATCCTTTCGCGCGGGGCGAACGGCGCGTGGGGCACGCTCGGCGGACCGCAGCCGTTCGACGGGGAGGTGCTGTCCGTGGCGGCCCGGTCCCCCACGGAGGTGTACGCCGCCACCTCCAACGCGCTGTACCTGTTCGACGGCAGCGCCTGGACCACCCTGACCGTCAACGGGGCCGCGACCCCGCTGTTCACGCGCATGGCCTTCTGCGAGGGCACGCTGTGGGTGGTAGGCCCCACCGGCGGGACGTGGCGTGGCTCGTCCAGCACAGGCCAACCCGTGCAGACCGTCTCCGCGGTGACCTCCGGCCTGTTCGGCCCCACGGAGGATCTCCAGGCCCTGGCCTGCGCCAACGCCAACGACGTGTGGATCGCCGGAAATGGAACGCTCTTGCAGAACCGCTCCCCGCGGACCAGCGGCAACTTCCGGCACGCGGACTGGAGAGCGGCGTGGTCCCCCGGTCCGGGCGAGTGCTACGCCTTCGGCGACGCACCGTTCGGGTTCTACTGGGACACCACGCGGCTGCGGGTGGTGGAGGAACTCGGGCCGCTGCGGCCGGACGTGATCCACTCGCTGTGGGGGAGCCAGCCGGACAACCTCTACGCGGTGGGGATGTCCTCGCTCCCCTCGCGCTTCGCCTTCGCGCTCCGCTTCGACGGGCTCCAGTGGTCCGTGGTGGACCCCGGCACGGCGCAGGAGCCGCTCGTGGTGCGCGGCCGCTCGGACACCGAGCTGTGGATCGGGACGCGCAAGGGCGGGCTGCTGCGGGCCGTGGCGCCGTAGCGGCTCAGCCTCCCCTGCCCGCCCGCCGGGCCTCCAGCAGCAACCGGATCACCCCTGCGCGCCCCGGCGCCACCGCTTCCAGGAGACCCTCGCGGAAGCGGCGGAGCGGGGCCCAGTCCAGTCCCGCGGCGCGGCCATGCGCCACGGGATCCCGGAGCGTGAGCTTGCTCCAGCGGACGAACGCCGCCACCTCGTCCCAGGCCCCCTCCTCGAGCGGGAGCCGCGCAGAGAGGAAGGCGCGCCAGGGGGCGAGGTATGGCTCCGACCGCCGCTCGAGTGCGCGCTGGACCTCGCCGAGGCTGGGCGCCCTGCCGGGGCGCTCCTCGTCGAAGGCCTCCACGAAGTGATCGAAGTACTCCACCCGCCGCCCGCGCCGCTCGCGCGTGGCGCCCTCCAGGAATGCTCGGAGTTCGCCGGTCTCGGACAGCCAGCCGCGGAACGCCTCCACGAGGAGCAGGTAGAGGGCGCGCTCGAGCACCCCCGTGTAGAGGACGCCCACGGCCGCGGGGGGAAGATCCGTGTACAGCGCCTGCTGCCAGGTGCGCTCCGCCACCTCCAGCGCCTGCCGCAGCGAGCCGGGGCAGTCCTCCGCGCAGGGGCCGAGCGCATTCATGCGCGCCTCGGTCGTCCGCTCGGCGATCTCCCGCTCGCGCGCGGCGAGCTCGTCCGAGAGCGCCGTGGAGGAGCGCGCCTCCGCGGCCTTCCGCGCAGTGTCCGCCTCCCGTGCCTCCGCCCTGGCCTTCTCCAGTTCTTCTCGCGCCACCTCGCGCGCGGCGCGCAGCTGCTCGAGCTCCGCCCGGAGCGACTCCACCTCGTCCCGCGCCGCCACGCGACGCCGCAGAGACGCCTCGGCCGCGGCCTGCTCGGCCCCGAGCGCGGGCGGCACCTCCAGCCCGCGCAGGCCCTGGGTTGCCTCGGGCTCTCCGGGATCCAACTCCAGCGCCCGCGTGAAGGCGGCGCGTGCAGACTCCAGCTCCCCGCGCGCGTGGGCGAGCAGGCCGAGGTCCACGTACAACTGGCCCGCGAGCCGCGCGCCGTCCGCCTCCGGGAGCCGCTGCGCCTCCTCCAACAGCGCGCGGGCCTCTGGGGCACGCCCCAGAAGGCGGAGCGCGCGCGCCCGCGTCAGCACGCACTCGAACCCGAGCCCCGGCCCCGCCTCCACGGCGTCCGCCTCGTCCACCGCCGCGAGCAGCTCCAGCGCGCGGGCAGGTTCGCCCCGGAGGTTTGCCACCTGGGCGAACAGCAGCCGGTCCTCCGCCGTGGCCCCCGCTGCGATCCGCTCCGCCGCGAGCGCGTCCGACAGCGCCGCGTTCCCCGCGAGCTGCGCCGCGTAGGACGCGTGTCCCAGGGCCGCGGGATCCAGCGCCCCCTCTGCCCGCAGCGCCATCCAGTCCGCGAGCGCCGCGGCCGCGTCCCCACCGAAGAGCCGGCAGTCCGCGAGCGCCGAGCGCGCCGCCGTCTTCACCGGGGCGGGCGTCCGCGCGTGGCCCGCGAGCTGCGCGAAGTGCTGAGCCGCGTCCGGGTAACGCCCCTGCCTGGCAAGCGCGTGGCCCAGCCACAGCCGGACCTCCGGCCCCGCCCCTGCCTGGAGCGCCCGCTGGAGCCGCGGCGCGGCCTCCGCCGGCCGGTGTTGGCGGAGCAGCACGTGGCCCAGCTGCCCGAGCACCAGCGGATCACGCGCCAGCTTGCGCTCCGCGGCGAGCAGCGCGCCGCGCGCCTCGTCCAGCAACCCCTGCCGCGCGAGCACCATGCCGATCCGCGCCGGGAGCTGCGGATCCTCGGGGAAGCGGCCGCGCGCCCCCGTCCAGGTGGCGAGTGCACGGTCCAGGTCCCCCGAGAGGAACCACGCCTCGCCGAGCGCCACCTCCACGGCGCTGCCGGGCAGGGCCGCTGCCTCGGCAATGGGCGCGAGCAGCGCCAACGCCTGCGCTGCCTCGCCACGCTGCAGGTGGAGCCTCGCCTGCTCCAGTTGTCGCGCCGCGCGCGCAGTGGGGATCTTCGCCGTCACGTTGGCGCGGGACGGTAGACCCGGTGGTCCAGTCCGGGAAACAGGTTGTTGCGGGCCTCCAGCCGGGACAGGGCGCCCCCGTCCACGGTCCCGGAGCGCACCTGCTCGAGCAGCGAGAGGCAGGCCGAGAGGTGTTCGCGCACGCGCCGCGCCGCGTACTCGGGGGCACCGCCCACCTGCACGAGGAACGGCCAGTCGGAGGCCTGGGCGAGCAGCAACTCCCGCGCGGCCTGGTCCAGTGCGCGGCCCTCCGTCCCGGACGCCCCGGGGCGGGCTGCCACCGTCTCCACCATCTTCAACGCCGCGACGTGGAGGTGGCGGTGGATCCAGTCGTTGGACGGAGACACCCAGGTGGAGGCGTTCCCCTCTGCGCCCCAGCTGCTCTCCGCCGGCTGCACGACCTGGAGCTCCCCGCACCGCCCGAGGTAGGCGAGCGGGCCCGTAGAACGAAGTTGCGGAACCCGCGCCACCTGCCGGAGCACCTCCTCGAGGAACCACGGCCCCTCGGCCCACCAGTGGCCGAAGAGCTCCGCGTCGTACGGGGCGAGCACCACGGGCTCACGCGGCGCGAGCAGCGGGGCAACCCCTGCGAGCTGCGCCACCCGCGAGGCGACGAAGTGGGCCGCGTGGAGGCGGGCCTTCTCGCGCGCCACCTCCGGGCGGTACGGCGCCTTGTCCCCGTGGCGGCCGGTCACGCGGTGGTACCGGAAGCCCGTGAGCCTGCGGCCGCTGTCCGGGTTCAGGAACGGGCGCAGCCAGGCAGGATCCACGTCGTGGGCGAGGTCCCGGTGGAACTCGAGGTAGTCCGGGTCCGCGGGGTACCCCACCTCGGAACTCCACACCTGCTCGCTGCACGCAGGGTCCCGCGCGTAGGCCGCAACGCCCGCGGGAGTGAGGACCGGTTGGTAGGCGCCGAAGACCGGCGGGGGCGTCCCGCGTGACAGCCCGTGGACGTCCAGGAAGAAGGCGCGCAGCCCGTGCTCGGCCAGCACCTCCTCGACGCCGGGGAAGTACCCGCACTCGGCGAGCCAGATGCCCCGAGGCGCACGGCCGAAATGGGCCCGGTGCGCGTCCACGGCCACCTTCACCTGCGCCCGCACGGACGCGGGCTCCGAGCGCAGCAGCGGGAGGAAGCCGTGGGTGGCAGTGCACGTGAGCAACTCCAGGTGCCCACCCTCCTCCAGCCTCCGAAGCGCGCCGAGCAGATCGTGCCGGTAGACCTCGTGGAAGAGCCGGCGCACGCGGTGGAGCCTCTCGCGCTGGAAGGCCGCGGCCTCGGCGAAGGCCGGGGCATGGACCGCCGTCCGGTGGACTTCCGCGTCTCCCAGCGCGCAGGCAGCGTCCAGGCGCGCGGCGTACCTTCCGAGCAGCACCGGGTCCGCCAGCATCGCCGCGAGCGTGGGGGACACGCTCATGGCGAGCTGGAACGGGACGCCGTCCCGCGCGAGCCGGTCGAACGTGTCGAGCAGCGGCAGGTACACCTCGGACAGCGCCTCGAAGAACCAGTCCTCCTCGAGAAAATCCGCGTGCTCGGGGTGGCGCACGAACGGCAGGTGCGCGTGCAGCAGGAGCAGCAGGTGCCCGCGCGTCACGGCGCCCCGGGGCTCGTGGGACCAGGCAGGTGGGTGGGCAGCGCGACGACTGGACGCGACGGCAGCGGGCGGGACGGCGCCCCTCCCGGCGAGGTGGACAGGCCCACTCCCGGAGGCGCACCGGCACCGGGGCTCGTGGCGTCGGCGCACTCCGCCATGGGCACGAGCGGGGCCGTGACGGGGGCCGGGTAGGAGGGGGAAGACGGGACGGCCCACGGCACGCGCGCGAAGCGCACCTCCGCGTCGAAGACGGGCAGCGCCGGGGGAAGCGCGAGTTCCACCGCGGGAGGGGTGAACGGCGTGGCAGCGCCCACGGGTGACGCCAAACGGGCGCGGACCGTGTAGCGGCCACCGGCCTCGAGCCCGTGGAGGTACGCCCCGTGTGCGTGCGCGGGGACCTCGAAGCACGCGGGCGCTGCGCCGGTCCGTTCCGCGGAGATGACCACCTTCCAGCCCTCTCCTGCTTCCGACGGCAGGTCCCACGTGGCGAAGGCCACCGTGGGCTCGCGGCCGAGGACCGCGAACGCCGTCCCGCCGTGGCGGTCCGGGAGCGCCGGGGCAACCGGGAGGACGGGGGGCGGGACCGGGACGCGCCTCGAGCGGAGGGTGAAGAAACCGCGCTGCAGGGGCGTGTCGGGGCCAGCGTCGTCCATGGAAGGGCCCCCCATAGAAAGGACGGACGCCACCGGTCAACTGCCCCGTGCGGCGCCGCGTGCGGTGGCTTATCGTGCCTGCCGGCCGTGAACCTCCCCCGCCTGCTCCTCACGACGTTCGAGTCCGTGCCAGGCCCCTCCGAGGCGTCCCGGCGCGCGCTCGCGTGGCTCGCCGCGGCGGAGGGCCGCTTCGAGACGGTCGTACTCAGCCTGAAGACCCCGGAGCGCTCGCACGTGGAGCGCCTGCACGGGGCGCGCGTGCTGCGCGTCCCGGTGGGGAGCGGAGACCTGGCCTCCCGCCACGAGGCGTTCGAGCGCGCGGTGCGGCGCCAGGTGGCGAGCGACGGGTTCGAGCTCGCGCATTTCATGGATCCCTTCTCCGGGCGGGCGCTGTGCGACACGCGGGCGGCCCACGGCGCGGCGCTCCTGTACGATCCGGCCAGTCTCCCTTCCCGCGAGCTCGCGGTGGCAGACCCGGCATGGGCGGCCAACCGGCGCGGGCGGCTCCGCATCCGGCGTTGGGAAATTGCCTGCGCGGTGCGGGCGGACGCGGTGGCTGCTGCCACGACGTCGCTCGCGGACCACGTCCTGTCGCTCGGCGTGGACCCCGATCGGGTGCACCTGGTCCCGCAGCCCGCGACACCCCTCCCGGAGGCCGCCGCCGCGGACGGTGGGCACGTGCGCCTGCTCTTCCCCGGCACGCTCCTGCCCCACGACGGCCTGGACACCGCGCTCTCGGCCCTGGGCCTGCTCGGACCGGGAGCAGAGGTGTCCGTGTGCGTGTGCGCGCCGACCCCGGCCCCCGAGCCGGCGCTGCGTGCCCGGGCGCAGGCGCTCGGCGCGCCGGACCGGGTGACTGCCTCGGCAGGCTTCCCCTCTCCGGCCCCCGGCACGGTAGACGTGGCGGTCTTCCCGCTCGCGCCGGCGGAGCACAACCTCGGGGCAGGCGGGCTCGTTCCGTCGCTCGCAGACGCGCTCGCCCGGGGCCTCCCCGTGTTGGCGGCGGACCTCCCGTTACTCCGGGGGATGCTCCCGGAGTCGGCGGCGCTCTTCCACCGTCCGGGGGATGCCCGCGCGCTCGCCGGCCACGTGACCCGGATCCTCCGGGAACCTGCCCTCCGTGCGCGGCTGGCCCGGGGTGCCCGCGCCGTGGCGGCTGCGCAGCATGCCCCGCAGGTCGCCTCCCAGCGGCTGCTCGCCCTCTACGCCCGGTTGCTCTCCCGCACGTGACGAACGCGGCAACTGCGCCTTTCACGGGCCGGGGCCGGTCGCTAGGATGGACGAACGCATCATGAAACGCCGCGCCCTGATCATCGACCACCGCAACGAGTTGGCCCTCAACCTCGCCGCCGCCCTCAAGGACCTCGGGTTCCAGACGGCCGTGGCCGCGACGGCCGCAGACGGCCAGCGCGACTACGAGAAGCGCAAGCCGGACGTCGTGCTGCTGCGCGCGGAACTGGAGGACCGCTCCGGCTTCGTGCTCTGCGCGGAGCTCAAGAAGGGCAAGCACGGCCCCGCCGTCCCCATCGTCCTGCTGACGTCCGACGTGGGCGAGGAGCAGGTGGCCCTGCACCAGCAGTCGGCGGGCGCCGCGGATGCCTACGTCCGCGCACCGTTCCAGCCCACCGAGATCGCCCAGCTGACGAACGGCCTCGTGCCTGCGCGCGGCGGCAAGACGGGCGCACCGGCCGAGCCGCTCACGGACGCCGCCGTCCCTGCCGCAGCCACCGCGGCCCCTGCCGACGACTCGAGCCCCTCGGGCCCCCCGCCGCTGCGCGCCCCCGGCACGCCCCCGCGGCTGCCCCCGCGCCGCGAGCGGCGCAGCGCGCTCACCGAGGAGGACAAGGAGTTCCTCGACCGGACGTTCCAGTCCATCGCGGACCGGAAGACGGAGCTGCTCGCCGAGTCCCGCGCGCCGCGCAAGGTCTCCACCCGCCGCGAGTCGCTCTCCTCCCCCGAGGGGAAGCTGCAGCTACTGCGCGAAGAGCTGAAGACCTCGGAAGCGCGCATCGCGCGGCTCAGTGAGCTCTGGGCCGTGCGGGAGCGCGAGCTGACCGCGGCCGAGGACCGGGTCCACGAGAAGGACGTGGAGCTGCAGAAGCACAAGCTGCAGCTGGACGACCTCGTGCGCCGGATCAACGAGGCGCAGGACCTGCTGGCAGCGAAGGACGCGGAGCACGGCCGCGCGGTCGACGAGCTGGGCGTCCAGCGCGTGGCGGTGGAGAAGGAGCTGCTCGAGCTGGTCTCGGGCAAGGAGCGCGAGCTGGACGGCATCCGCCGCGAGCTCACCCTCCGGGACGACGAGCTCACGCGCCGCGCCGCCGCGATCGCCGCCGGGCAGCAGGAGCTGTCCCGGCTCGAGCGCGAGCACCGGGCGGCCACGCTGGAGTTCGAGGTCGCGGAGCAGGCGCTCCGGGACGAGCTGCGCGCCCGCGACGAGCGGCTCGCGTCCCTCGGCGCCGACCTGGAGACGCTGCGCGGAGAGCTGTCCGCGACCAAGGAGGACCGGGACGAGCGCGTGGCCCGCGCCGCCGAGGAGCTCCAGTCGCTGCGGCTGCAGCTCGAGGACGTCCAGTCCGAGCACAAGAAGGCCCTCGCCGAGCTCGACGCGCAGCTGGCGGCTGCCCGCGCGGAGGGCGAGGCGCTCACGCAAGAGCTCGAGCGGAGCCGCACCGAGCGCGCCGAGGCCACGGCCGCCGCGGCCTCGGAGCGCGGCGAGCTGGCCCGCGAGCTCGAGCAGGCGCTGGCGCGCGCGGAGGAACTGCGCCTCCGGCAGGAGGAGCTGGAGCGCGAGCACGCGGAGCAGGTCCAGGCGCGCGAGGCGCGGATCTCGATGCTGGACCAACAGCGCTCCGAGGCCATGGCCGCCCAGGAACGCACCGAGCGCGAGCTCGGCGCGAGGCTGCAGGAGGGCCTCGAGCGGGTGGGCGAGCTCGAGGGAGATCTCGAGGCGACGCGGCTCGCCGCGGCGGACAACGAGGCAGAGCTCCAGGCCGCGCTCCAGGCATCCCGTGACGAGGCCGCGGCCCGCGAGCAGGAGCTCCAGGCGGAGCTGGCCTCCGCCCGCGAGGCGGCCGCGCGGCGCGAGGCAGCGCTGGAGTCCGAGCTGCAGGCGGCGCGGGACACGTCCGTCAAGACCGAGGGCGCGCTGTCCGCGGAGCTCCGCACCGCGCGCGCCGAGGCAGCAGACAGGCTCGCGGCGCTGGGCGCCGAGCTCCAGGCGGCGCGCGAGGCGGCCTCCCGCAAGGAGGCCTCGCTCGAGCAGGAGCTGCGCACCGCGCGCGAGTCGGCGTCCGGGCGCGAGCAGGCGCTCACGGCAGAGCTCCAGGCCGCGCGGGACGCCACCGCGGACACCGAGGCGGTGCTCAAGGCCCAGCTGGAGGCAGCCCGGTCCGAGGCGGCCAGGCGCGAGGGCGCGCTCAACGCCGAGCTGGCCGCGGCACGGGACGCCGCCTCGCGCCGCGAGGCCGAGCTGGGCGGCGAGCTGGATGCCGCGCGCGCAGCCGCCACCCAGCGCGAAGGCGAGCTGCAGTCCCAGCTGACCACCGCGCGGGACGACCTGCAGCGGCTCGAGGAGACGCTCGCCTCGGCGCGTGCGGCCGCGTCCCAGGCGGAAGCCGCGCTCACCGCGGAGCTGGAGGCAGCCCGCGCGGCCGCGGTGGAGCGGGAGACGGCACTCGCCGCCTCGCTGCAGTCCGCGAAGGACGCCGCGGCCCGGCGCGAGGCAGAACTCACCGCCGAGCTCAAGAAGACCCGGAAGGCGGCCGCCGAGAGCGAGAAGGCGCTGACGGCGCAGTCCGAGGCGGCAAGGGCTGCCGCGGCCGCGGACCACGAGCGGCTGGAGGCCACGCTCTCGGAGGTCCGCGCGGAGGCGAGCGCCACCGAGGGTCGGCTCAGCGCGGAGCTGGATGCCACGCGCGCCAATGCCCGTGCGCTCGAGCAGTCCCTCACCGGGCAGCTGGCCACCGCGCGAGACGAGGCCAAGGCCACCGAGCAGCGCCTCTCCGCGGAGCTGAACGACACCCGCACCCAGGCGGAGGCCCGCGAGACGGAGCTGCGCCAGCAGCTGGACGCAGCGACCGCCGCCCGCACCGAGGCAGACGCCCGCGGAGCCGAGGCCGCGGCCCGCGCGGCCGAACAGCTGGGCGCCCTCGAGAAGGACCGGGACGGGCTCAAGGCGAAGGTGGAGTCGGAGACGGCCCGGGCGGCCGAGCTCAAGGCCCAGCTCGCCGCGACGAAGCAGGAGCTGCTGCAGGCCACCCGCACCCTCGAGGTGGAGCGCGGTGGGGCGGCGGCGCTGAAGCAGCAGCTGGACTCGCTGCACGCCGAGTCCGGCGCCCAGGCCCAGGACTTCTCCGAGCAGGTCACCACCCTGCGACAGGAGCTGGGCCAGAAGGTCGCCGAGGTGACGCGGCTCGCCGGTGAGATTGCCCAGGCGGAGGACCGGCGGATCGATCTCGAGGAGCGCCTCGCGCAGCTCGAGGGCCAGGCCCAGCGCCAGTCCGACATGCTCTCGCACGATCTCGCCGCGCGGAGCCGCGAGCTCGCGGACACCCAGCGGCGGCTCGCGGCGCTGCAGGCAGAGAGCCAGCGGCGCGTGGAGATGATGGCGCGGGATCTCAACGCCCGCACCGACCAGGTCCGCCAGCTCGAGGAGCAGCTGCAGCAGGGCGGCAACACGAAGCAGCAGCTCGCCGAGACGAAGGCCCGCGCGTCCACCCTCGAGGCGGAGCTGGCGGCGGCCCGCGCCGAGGCGGGCGAGCGCGCCGCCGGGCTGCAGCACACCCAGTCGGCGCTCCAGAAGGTCACCGCCGAGCGCGACCAGCTGCAGCGCCAGGTGGCCGAGCACGTGCCCCAGCTGCAGGGACGTGCGCAGCAGGTCCAGGCCCAGCTGGAGAGTGAGCGGACCGAGGCGCGCCGCGCGGTGGCGGAGCTCACGGCGCGGCTGCAGCGTGCCGAGTCCCGCGGCCAGGCGCTCGGCGAGGAGTCTGCCACCCGCGCACAGGAGTTGGAGGCGAAGGTCAAGGAGCTCACGGCCCAGGTCCAGCTGCGCGCCCGCAAGGCGCAGGAGCTGGAGGTCGCGCTCGAGCAGGCCCAGGCGGGCCGCGTCCGCGCGGACAAGGAGCTGCTCGCCCGCGTGTCCACCGCGGAGGCGCGCGCCAACGAGGCCACCGCGCGGCTGGCCGCGGCACTGAAGGAACGCCGCGAGCACGACGCCCAGAAGCACGCGGCGCTGGAGGACCTCGTGGCCCGCCACAGGGCAGAGCTCGAGCGGCGTGACGCCGTGCGCGCCGAGGAGACGGCCCGGCTGCAGGCCTCCGTCCAGGAGAAGACGCGGCAGTTGCGGGTTGCAGAAATGGAGCTGTCCCGTTTCAAGGCGCGCACGGGGGCCAACCCGGTCGCGGCCGCGGCCCCCTCCGGCGCCACCGCCCCGGCTGCGCCCCGCGCGCCCGTGCCGGTTCGCCCGCAGGTGCTCGCGCGTCCCACCCTCCCCGCGCCCCGCCCCCCGGCGCGTCCCATCGACGACGCGGCGCCCACGCAGCGTCACTCGGCCCAGGAGGAGCCCCGCACCGACCGCACGGTCATCATGGGAGATCCCAACCTCACCGGGCACGAGGTGGAGGCGCTGGACGTGGACCTGGACGATTGAAGAGACCTAGGGTGCCTGCGCCATGCGCCGCATCCTCCCCTTCTTCTTCGTCCTCGCCGCAGCCGGCTGCTCGGAACCCCGCGTCCGCAACCTCGTGGACGCGGGCCTGACCTGCACCGCGCCCGAGCGGCTCATCGACGGCGAGTGCCGCTTCGTCTGCCAGCGGGACCGGGACTGCCCAGCGGGACAGGCCTGCAACCTGCTGACGGGCACGTGTGAGCCCGCAGCGCCGCGGCCGGATGCAGGGCCTTCCCTGGTGCCCTGCACCGAGGGAGCCACCCGCTGCGCCGCGGACAACAAGGCCGTGGAGCGCTGCAACGACCAGGGCACGTGGCTGGTGGACGAGGCCTGCCCGGTGGGCGGCTACTGCCTCAACGAGCGGTGCCTGGGCTGCCAGCCGGGCATCCGCACCTGCGCCAGCCCTTCCATCGTCTCGGCGTGCCCGGACGACGGCAGCGCGCCGCGGACTTTCGGCTGTGCCGGCGGGGCGGCGTGCACCGACGGCGAGTGCCGCACCTGCGCGCCGGGCGCCACCCAGTGCACGCCGGACGGCACCACGGCCCAGGCCTGCACCCGGCAGGAGGACGATACGCTCAGCTGGCGCTGGACGAACGCGGGAGACGCGTTCGACGGCAGCTGCACCACGAAGCAGTGCACGGCCAGCACGGGGACTGCCTCGTGCGTGCCGCCGGACTGCTTCCCCGGTTCCACCCAGTGCAAGTCCTCCACGGTGCAGCAACAGTGCTCGGACACGGGCCGCTGGCAGGAGGTGACTTGCAGCAGCCAGCCGGGCATGGGGCCCCTGGCCGAGTGCATCTCCGGCGTGTGCGTGGACGAGTGCGTGGAGGCCGCGGCACAGAAGAGCTACTACGGGTGCGAGTACTGGAGCGCGGTGCAGGACAACGGGATCGACGCGCTGTTCAAGAAGGTGTCCGCCTCGAGCAGCCTCCCGGTCCAGGGCACGCAGGACTCGCTCTTCGCGTTCGTGGCGGCGAACCGCTCCGCGCAGCCTGCCACCGTGGAGGTGTACCGCTGGTTCAACGGCGCCGAGCAGAAGGTGAAGTCGGTCACCGTACCCGGACAGGCGGACCCGGCCACGCGCGGCATCGCGACGATCTACGTCCCGTGGCAGAGCATTGCCCCGGCGAGCAACCCGGATACCCGGTCCGAGACGG
Organism: Pseudomonadota bacterium; assembly: GCA_039800145.1. Taxonomy (GTDB): domain Bacteria; phylum Myxococcota; class Myxococcia; order Myxococcales; family Myxococcaceae; genus VGRA01. Next base: position 21,486 of record JBDLRJ010000370.1, read on the forward strand.
GGCAGTACCGGTACGGGTACCGCGTAGTCTCCACGCGCCCCATTGCGCTGTACCAGTTCAGCCCGCTCGACGCGTCGTTCCAGACCGGCAAGACGTGCGGCGCCCCCACGGGGACGGACACCAGCTCGTGTGACGAGTACTCCTACTACGATCCGTTCGACGGCCTCTTCGGCTGCGTCGACGGGACGTGCGGGACCTGCGTCTCGAGCAAGTGCACCTACTACACGTACTCCAACGACGCGTCGCTGCTGCTGCCGTCGCACATTCTCGGCACGAGCCACGTGGCGGTCTCGGTGCAGCACAAGTCCATCGGGAGTTCGTCGCAGGCCATGGGCGGGTACCTCGCCGTCATCGGGACCGCCGCGGGCACGACGGTCACCGTGAAGAGCAGCGCCGCCAC
>JBDLRJ010000371.1:0-2915 GCA_039800145.1 Pseudomonadota bacterium
ACATGATCGACCATGTCATCAGCATCATCCGCAAGTCCGTGGACGTGGACGAGGCGCGGTGGGGGCTGATGAACGTGCTGAGCCCGGCGCTCTACGAGAATGCGCGCTTCGGGGACCTGCCGCGGCTGGACCTGGACAAGGCCCGGGCGCAGATGGCGGCGCTGGCGGCGCGCGCCCGCGGGGAGGTGGCGGATTACCGGGGTTTGAGCCGCTCGTACGAGGGCACCGGCTTCTCCGAGGAGCAGGCGAAGAACATCCTGGAGATGCGCCTGCAGCGGCTCACCGGGATGCAGCGCGAGGAGCTCTTCAAGGAGATGGTGGAGCTCTTGAAGGAAATTGCGAAGCTCGAGGACATCCTCGCGCACGAGTCCTCGCTGCTCCGGGTCATCAAGGCGGAGCTGGCGGACATCAAGGCCCGCTACAACGACAAGCGGCGCACGGAGATCGTGGCGCTGGAGGGAGAGCTCTCCGCGGAGGACCTGATCGCGGACGAGGCCATGGTGGTGACGGTCAGCCACGCGGGCTACGTCAAGCGCACGCCGCTCACCGAGTACCGCGTGCAGGGGCGCGGCGGGCGCGGGCGCACCGGCACGGCGCTCAAGGACAGCGACTTCGTGCAGGACGTGTTCGTGGCGAGCACGCACTCGTACCTCATGCCCATCACCACCAAGGGCAAGCTGTACTGGCTCAAGGTGCATGAAATTCCGCAGGCGAGCCCCGCGGCGAAGGGAAAGCCCATCGTCAACCTGGTGCAGCTGGCGCCGGACGAGAAGCTGGCCTCCATCCTCATCACGCGCGAGTTCAGCGAGAACAAGTTCGTCTTCTTCGTCACGCGCAAGGGCATCGTGAAGCGGACGGACCTCACCGCGTTCAGCAACGTGCGCAGCGCCGGCATCATCGCGCTCGGGATCGACGACGGGGACTCGCTCGTGGCGGTGCGCATCACGGACGGGACCAAGGACGTGGTGCTCGCCACGGCGAACGGGATGAGCATCCGCTTCAACGAGCAGGAGGTGCGCTCCATGGGCCGCACCGCCTTCGGCGTGAAGGGCATCACCCTGGACGACGGGGACGAGGTGGTGGGCGCGGACGTGGTGGAGAAGGGCTCCACGCTGCTCACCGTCACCGAGAACGGCTTCGGCAAGCGGACGGAGGAGTCCGAGTACCGGGTGCAGGGGCGCGGCGGCAAGGGCATCATCGACATCAAGACGTCCGACCGGAACGGCCGCGTGGCGGGCCTGGTGCAGGTGAAGGACGCGGACGAGGTGATGCTGCTCACCGGCGGCGGCGTGCTCATCCGCATCCCGGCCAAGGACGTCTCCGTCATCGGCCGCAACACGCAGGGGGTGCGCCTCATCACCCTGGACAACGCGGAGGAGAAGGTGGCTTCGCTGAGCGCGCTGCCCGAGGTGAGCGGCGAGCCGCCCGCCCCGGCGAACGGCGCGGCCCCCGCGGCGGAGTCCAACGGCTCTGCGGACAACGTGCCCGGCGACGAGGGCGACGCCCCCGCGGAGTAGCACCCGACCCGGCCGGGGCGGTGCGCGCCCCGGCCACCTGACGCGCCCCACCGGAGACCTGCTTGGACCTGCGAATCGGGAAGTACCAGTTGGTGCGCCGGCTCGCCGTGGGCGGGATGGCCGAGGTGTGGCTCGCGCAGGCGGCGGGGCCCGGCGGCTTCAGCAAGCAGCTGGTGGTGAAGCGCATCCTGCCGCACCTCGCCGAGGACCGGACCTTCGTGGACCTGTTCCTCTCCGAGGCGCGCGTGGCGGCGCTGCTCAACCACCCCAACCTCGTCCACATCTTCGACTTCGGCGAGGCGGACGGGACGTGGTTCCTCGCCATGGAGTTCATCGACGGGCCGAACCTGCGCGTGCTGCAGGACGCGGTGCGCGAGGGGGGCGAGCAGCTGCCCTGCGCGCTCGCCGCGCGCGTGGTGGCCTCCGCGTGCGAGGGGCTCGCGCACGCGCATGCGCTGACGGACCCGGCCACCGGTGAGCCGCTCAACCTGGTCCACCGGGACATCAGCCCGGACAACGTGCTCGTCTCCCGCAGCGGCGTGGTGAAGGTGGTGGACTTCGGCATTGCCAAGGCCGCGGGACAGGCACACAAGACCAAGACGGGCGGCGTGCGGGGCAAGGTGCCGTACATGTCGTCGGAGCAGCTGGCGTCCAAGCCGTTGGATCCCCGCGCGGACGTCTATGCCCTGGGCGTGGTGCTCTACGAGCTGCTCGCCGGCGCGCTGCCATACGAGGGCGAGGGGGACGCGGGCCTCATGAAGGCCATCCTGTTCGATCCGCCCATCCCGCTTGCCCAGCGCCGCCCGGAGGTCCCGCCGCTGCTCCAGCAGGTGGTGGAGCGCGCCCTCTCCCGCAAGCGCGAGGAACGCTTCGCGGACTGCACGCAGATGCAGGAGGCGCTCGAGCAGTACCTCCGGTCCGAGCCCCAGCCCGCGGGAGCGGCGCAGGTGGCACAGTGGGTGGCGCGCTGGGCGCCGGTGCAGAAGTTGTCCTCGCCACCGCCCACGCCGCCGGGCCCCTTCCACGAGGACGGCCGGTCGCCTTCCGGAACGGGCAGCCTGTCTGCAGGAACGTACAATCCTCCCGCGGGTCCCGGTGAAGCGGCGGTGCTCTTCACCGACATCGTGGGGTCCACCCGGTACTTCGAGCAGCACGGGGACCAGGCGGGACTGGCCATGGTGCAGCGGCACAACGCGCTGCTCTTTCCGCACGTCACGCGCCACGGTGGCCGCGTGGTGAAGACCATTGGAGATGCCATCTTCGCGGAGTTTCCGGACGCGGACCGGGCGGTGCGGTCCGCGCTCGCCATGCAGGACGCGCTGGCCCAGGACGCGCGCTCGGGGAACGAGCCCATCCACGTGCGAATGGGGCTGCACGCGGGCCAGGTGGTACGGCAGG
>JBDLRJ010000372.1:0-7503 GCA_039800145.1 Pseudomonadota bacterium
AGGTGCCGCCGCGGCCCCGCGTCCGCCGGTGGTGGGAGGCAGTGCAGCTGCGCCCGTTGCAGGTGCCGCCGCGGCCCCGCGTCCGCCGGTGGTGGGAGGCAGTGCAGCTGCGTCCGTTGCAGGTGCCGCCGCGGCCCCGCGTCCGCCGGTGGTGGGCGGCAGTGCAGCCGCGCCGGTTGCAGGTGCAGCCGCGGCCCCGCGTCCGCCGGTGGTGGGAGGCAGTGCAGCCGTGCCGGTTGCAGGTGCAGGCGCGGTCCCGCGTCCTCCAGTTGCTGTGCCCGCTGCTGCGCAGCCTGCCCCGGTGGCTGCCCCGCCTCCGTCGCCAGCTGTGCCCGCGGCCCCGGTGCCGGCTTCGGCTGTACCGGACGGAGGCGAGGCCGGCATCGAGCACAACCAGGTGATGCCGCCGGATGCCGCGGTCCAGGCCGACACGCTCGCCGAACTCGAGCTGACCAGCGTGGGGCAGGGCGCGGACGTGGGGGAGGTGGGCCTTCTCGAGGGCCTGGACACGGGCCGAATGGACGGGTTCACCGCGGGGGCAGAGGAGTCTGCGCCGCCGGAGGACTTCGACAGTGGACGGCTCGGGGACGAGCACGTGGCGTGGGAGGCCACCCTCGAAGCGGAGATCGTCGCGGACGACGACGAGGACGAGGCGGTCGTCGAAGCGGAGGTCGAGTCCAACCGCATCCCGTGTCCCGCGTGTGGCACGCCGGACCAGGTGCTCGGGACGGTCTGTGACGGGTGTGGGCGCCGCCTGCCTCAGCCGCAGCGCAAGCAGATCGTGATGAAGGCGGACGAGTCCTCCCGCCAGGACACGGTGTGGGTGCGGTGCAAGGCGTGCGGTGTGCCTGCGCGGGCGGGGAAGCCGTGCAACGACTGCGGCGTCATCAGCCCTTTCCCCTCGGACGACTGATGCGCCCCAGCGTCTTCGCCTGCAGCGCGGGATGTGGCGCCACCTGGCCGCTCACGGACGTCATCTACCGGTGCGACCGCTGCGGCGGTCTGCTCGAGGTCTCCCACGATCTCGACGCACTCCGGGCCGTGACGGCCGCCGAGTGGCGTACGCGTTTCGGCGAGCGGGCGCGCGCCCAGCTCCCGAACGGCTCCGGCATCTGGGGCAAGCGCGAGTGGGTGATGCCGCAGCTCGCGGACGACGACATCGTCTCGCTCGGAGAGGGCTGGAACCCGCTGCTGCCCCTCCCGCGGATGGCGGCCCGCCTGGGGCTCTCCCGGCTGGAGCTCAAGCAGTGCGGCGTGTCACCGACGGGGAGCTTCAAGGATCTCGGGATGACCGTGCTGGTCTCCAGCGTGCGCTGGATGCGGCGCCAGGGCGTTCCCATCCGCGCCGTGGCCTGCGCTTCCACGGGTGACACCTCTGCGGCCCTGGCCGCTTACGCGGCGGCGGCAGGCCTGCCCTCGGTGGTGTTCCTCCCGCGCGACAAGATCTCGCTCGCGCAGCTCGTCCAGCCGCTCTCCAGCGGCAGCCTCGTGCTGTCGTTGGACACGGACTTCGACGGCTGCATGCGGCTCGTCCGCGACGTGACGTCGGATGCCGGGCTGTACCTGGCCAACTCCATGAACCCGCTTCGGCTGGAAGGGCAGAAGATCCTCGCGGTGGAGCTCTGCCAGCAGTGGGGATGGGCGGTGCCGGACTGGGTGGTCATCCCGGGTGGCAACCTCGGGAACGCGAGCGCGCTCGGCATGGGATTCGAGCTGCTGCTCCAGCTGGGCTTGATCACGAAGCGGCCGCGCATTGCCGTGGCGCAGGCGGAGCGGGCAAACCCGCTGGCGCGGGCTTTCAAGGCAGGCACCTGGGAGAAGCGGCCGGTGGTCGCGGAGAAGACGCTCGCCTCGGCCATCCAGATAGGTGACCCGGTGAGCTGGCCGCGGGCGGTGCGCGTGCTCCAGCGGTTCGACGGCGTGGTGGGGGATGCCACCGAGCAGGAGCTCTCGGACGCTGCCGCCGAGGCGGACCTCGAGGGGGCCTTCGCCTGTCCCCACACGGGCGTGGCCCTGGCGGTGACGCAGAAGCTTGCGCGCGGGGGCATCCTCGCGCCTGGCAGCAGCGTGGTGGTGGTCTCCACGGCGCACGGCCTCAAGTTCCCCGAGTTCAAGTCCGGCTACCACGCGCCGGGGAGTCCCGCTCGGTATGCCCACCCCCCCGTCCCGGTGGCTGCCGAGGTGGGCGCCATCAAGGCGGTGCTGGATCAACGGCTGGGCACGTCCTAGGGTCTCGCCACCGTGTCTTCTCCCGCGTCACCCGAGCCCACGCAGTTGAGGGAGGAGCTGGCCCGGCTCCAGGCCGAGCTGGCCTCCCGAGACAGCACCGTCCACTTCGCACACGCCGGCGTCTCCACCATGGCGTCCTTCATCCTGGGGGGGGCCACGGGCAAGATGGTCCTCGACGCCGGGAAGGTGTGGATCCTCCCGGGAATCACCGGCGCAATCTCCGCGGGCCTGGTTGTCTACGCGCTCGTGCGGCTCCTCAAGGGCCGCGTCCGCCACCGCGAGGAGTCCATGCGCTTCGAGCGGATGATGGCGCTTCGCCGGGAACTCGAGCTCGACAACCCGGACGCGCTCCTGCCCCAGAGGTGACCGTGGCGAACGGCAAGTTCATCGTCCTCGAGGGACTCGACGGCGCCGGCACCACCACGCAGCTGGACCGGCTCGCCGCGCGCGTCCGCGCCCTGGGGGGCCCGGTCCTCACCACGCGCGAACCCTCGGACGGTCCGCTCGGCCACATGCTCCGGCAGGCGCTCGCGGGCCGGCTGGTGCTGCCGGCCGGGCGGGGGCCGCTGTCCGCGGAGACGCTGGCGCTGATGTTCGCGGCAGACCGCGTGGACCACCTGCACGCTCAGGTGCGCCCGGCACTCGCTGCAGGCACCGTCGTCATCTGCGACCGCTACGTGCTCTCGAGCCTCGCTTACCAGGGGGCGTCGGTGGCCATGGAGTGGGTGAACGAGCTCAACCGCGCTGCGCTCTCACCGGACCTGACGCTCTTCCTGGAAGTGGACGTGGACACGGCGGCGCGGCGCCGCGCCATCCGGGGCACGCCGAGTGAGCTGTACGAAGAGGACGATCTCCAGCGCAGGATTGCCGCGCAGTACCGCAAGGCCATCCGCCTCCGCGAGCAGGAGGAGAAGATCGTGCGCGTGGCGGGCGTGGAGGGAATAGACGCCGTCACGGACGCGTGCTGGGTCCACGTGGAGGCGCTGCTGAAGAAGGGCGGCAAGCGGTGAGCCCCGTCACCGCCGCGGCGGTGATCATCGGCAACGAGGTGCTCACGGCGAAGGTGCGGGACGAAAATGGCCCGCTGCTCATCCGCCGGCTGCGCGAGCGCGGCATCCCCCTCCACTGGATGGCGACGGTGCCGGACGACGTGGCGGCCATCTCGCACGCGGTCCGCCATGCCCGCAGCGTGGGGACGGTGGTCTTCACCAGCGGGGGCATTGGTCCCACGCACGACGACGTGACGGTCCAGGGCGTGGCCGAGGCGCTCGGCCGGGAGGTGGTGCGGAGCCCGGAGCTGGAAGCGGTCGTGCGCCGTCACCACGAGGGACCGTTCCCCGAGGCAGCGCTCCGGCTCGCCGAGGTGCCGGAAGGGGCATCGCTGCTCGCGCTGGACGGCAGCTGGTATCCCGCCATCACGTGCGAACGGGTGTTCCTCCTGCCCGGCGTCCCGGAGCTCTTCCGCCTGCAGCTCGAGGCGGTGCTCGCGACCCTGGAGGGAACGCCGGTGGTGGTGGAAACGTTGTACGTGGCGCTGGGGGAAGCGGAGATCGCCCCCGCGCTCGATGCAGCTGCCGTGGCCTTCCCGGACGTTCCGCTCGGGAGCTACCCGCACTTCAAGCGGGGGCTGGACTACCGGGTGAAGCTCACGGCGGAGCACGTGGACGGCGCGCGCGTGGCGGCGTTGATCAGCCGGTTGCTCGAGACGCTCCCGGCGGGCGCGGTGGTCCGCAGGGAGCGCAGCGGCCCCGTCAGCTGAGGGCCGCGTCCACGGCGGCGAGCAGCTCGCCGCTGCGCGCCAGGGAGATCACGGTCTGCATGTCCCGGTGGAGCTCGCGGTCCTGCTCCATGCTCCGCACGTGCCTGCGGATGAGCTCGTAGGCTGCCTGGGGGCCCTTGCCGGCGCGCGTGGGCTGGCGGAGATCCAGCGCCTGCGCGGCCACGAGCAGCTCGATCCCGATGCAGGTCAGCGCGTGCTCCGCGACCTGGCGCGCCTTCAGCGCGGCCGTCATCCCCATGGAGACGTGGTCCTCGCGCCCCGCGGAGGACGGGATGCTGTCCACGGATGCAGGGTGGGAGAGGACGCGGGACTCGGCCACGAGCGCCGCCGAGGTGACCTGGGCGATCATGAAGCCGGAGTTCAGGCCCGAGTTCTTCGCGAGGAACGGGGGGAGCCCCGAGAGGGCCGGGTTCACGAGCTGCTCCACGCGGCGTTCGCTGATGGAGGCCAGCTGGGTGAGCGTCATGGCCTGCACGTCCAGGGCAAGAGAGAGCGGCTGGCCGTGGAAGTTCCCGCCCGAGACGATCTGCCCGGAGTCCACGAACACGAGGGGGTTGTCGGTGGCGCTGTTGACCTCGGTGGCGAGGATGCGGCGCGCGAACTGGAGCCCCTCGCGCGCGGCGCCGTGCACCTGCGGCATGCAGCGCAGCGAGTAGGGATCCTGCACCTTGGCGCAGTGGGCGTGCGTCTCCACCAACTCTGATCCGGCGAGCAGCCGGCGCAGGTGCGCAGCGCAGTCCACCTGTCCCTGGTGGGGCCGAACGCGCTGGATGTCCTCGATGAAGGGCTTGTGGCTGCCCAGCAGTCCCTCGAGCGTCATGGCGCCGGCCACGTCCGCGAGCCGGGCCACGGACTCGGCGCGGAGCTGGTTGAGCGAGCCCACGGCCGCCATTGCCTGGGTCCCGTTGACGAGCGCGAGCCCTTCCTTCGCCTCGAGCACCACGGGCTGGAGCTGGGCCCGGTGCAGCGCCTCGCGCGCGGCGAGCCGCTCGCCGCCGAAGAACGCCTCGCCCTCGCCGATGAAGACGAGCGCCAGGTGGGCCAGCGGTGCGAGATCCCCGGAGGCGCCCACCGAGCCGCGCTCGGGAACCACGGGCACGACGTCCCGGTTGAGCATCTCGGTGGCCAGCTCCAGGGTCTGGAGCCGGATGCCGGAGAAGCCCTTGGCGAGCACGTTGCAGCGGAGCAGCAGCAGCGCGCGGGCCTCGTCGTGCGGCAGCGGGCTGCCCACGCCGGCCGCGTGGGAGAGGATGAGGTTGCGCTGGAGATCCCGCAGATCTTTCTTGTCGATCCGCACCTCGGCCAGCGTGCCGAAGCCGGTGTTGATGCCATAGCTCGGTGCGTCACCCGCGGCGACGCGGTCCACCAGCGCGCGCGAGGCCTTCACGCGCTCCACGGCGGAGGGGGCCAGTCCGACCGTGGCCTCGCGCCGGGCCACGGCCCGGATCTGCTCGAGCGTCAGCGTGTCTCCATCCAGCAGGACGTGGTGGGCGGGCATGGCTTCCGGGGACTCCTTGAAGGGTTGGGGGCGCGGACGGTGGCAAGAACGCGCGAAGGAATCAACGACGGCGGCGCGCGGGGTGCTAGGGTCCGCGCCCCGACATGGCACTGATCGTCCAGAAGTACGGCGGCACCTCCGTGGGTGACACCGCCCGCATGAAGAACGTGGCCGCGCGCGCGCTCGAGGCGCAGGCCGCCGGTCACGACGTGGTGGTGGTGGTCTCGGCAATGTCCGGCGAGACGAACCGGCTGCTCAAGCTGGTGGGGGAGATCACCGACCGGGCGGACGAGCGCGAGCAGGACCAGGTGGTGGCCACGGGCGAGCAGGTGTCCATCGGCCTCGTGGCGCTCGCCATCCAGGCACAGGGCGGCAAGGCGCGCAGCTTCCTCGGGAGCCAGTGCCGGATCCTGACCGACAGCACGCACAGCAAGGCGCGCATCCAGAAGATCGACGCGGAGGCGCTCCGGCGCGCGCTGGGCCAGGGAACCATCCCGGTGATCGCCGGCTTCCAGGGCGTGGACGCGGCGGGGAACGTCACCACGCTGGGGCGCGGCGGCTCGGACACGACGGCGGTGGCCATCGCGGCGGCGCTGGGCGCGGACGCGTGCGAGATCTACACGGACGTGGACGGCGTCTACACCACGGATCCCAACGTCTGCCCGGCGGCACGGAAGCTGGACCGCATCAGCTACGAGGAGATGTTGGAGTTGGCGAGCCTGGGGGCGAAGGTGCTCCAGATCCGCTCGGTGGAATTCGCCATGAAGTACAAGGTCCCGCTCTGGGTGAAGTCCAGCTTCACGCGGGACCCCGGCACGTTGGTCTGCGAGGAGGACGAGTCCATGGAAGACGTGGTGGTGAGCGGCATTGCGTACGACCGCAACGAGGCCAAGATCGCGCTGCGCGGCGTGCCGGACGTCCCCGGCGTGGCGGCGCGCGTGTTCGGTCCGCTGGACGAGAAGAACATCGTCGTGGACCTGATCGTCCAGAACGTGGCGAAGGACGGCCGGACCGATCTCACCTTCACCGTGGGCAAGACGGACTTCCCGCGTGCGGTGGAAGTGGTCCGCGCGGTGGCGAAGGACATCGGTGCAGGGGGCGTGGACACGGATGACGCTGTGGCGAAGGTTTCCATCGTCGGCGTGGGCATGCGAAACCACTCTGGCGTGGCGCGGAAGATGTTCGACGTGCTCGCGCGCGAGAAGATCAACATCCAGATGATCTCCACCTCGGAGATCAAGGTCAGCTGCGTGGTGGATGCCGCGGCCACGGACCGGGCCGTGCGTGCGCTCCACACGGCTTTCGGACTGGATGCCCCGGTGCGTGGGACGTCGCGCGTGACCGAGGCCGCCGCGCTCCGGCCTGCGCCTCGCAAGGCCGCGGGCGCCGGGCGCAAGCCGGCGAAGGTCTCGAAGTCGGCGAAGGCGACGACGGTCAAGGGCCGCCGGCGCGGATGATCCGAGGGCGGATCACTGCACTCGCAGTGGCCGGCGCCATGCTGCTGGCCGCAGGGAGTCTGCTCTCCTCCTGGAGGAATGCGGTCCCTGCACAGACCTCCTGTGACGGCGGGGTGCCCGTGCTCGAGCGCGGGGCGGACGGAGCTCCCGCGCGTTGGGTGTGCCTGCCTGGGCGGGATGCAGGAACGGCGCAGCTCGCCACCGAGGCCGTGGTATTGGGCCGGAGGTTGGATCTCAACCGCGCCCCGCTCGAAGAGCTGGAGCGGTTACCGGGCATCTCCCCGGCGCTGGCCCGCGCGCTGGTGACTGCAAGGGAGGCCCGTCCGGGCGGCTTCCAGGACTGGTCCGAAGTGGACGGCCTGCCGGGCGTTGGGCCGGCCACGTTGGAGCGGTTACAGGCGGTGCTGGAGCTCAAGCACTGACCGCCGGGTGTGCTAAGTGCCGTCCTGTGCAGATTGCCTGTGAGAAGTGCGGCGCCGAGTACGCCATCGACGAGCGGTTCCTCCCGGCTTCCGGGACGGCGGTCCAGTGCACGCGCT
>JBDLRJ010000373.1:0-3516 GCA_039800145.1 Pseudomonadota bacterium
ACGGGGGAGAAGCCGGTGGCGGGCTTGCCCTGGAAGAAGCCGAACCCCTTGGCGAGCTCCGCGGGGATGAGGTTGCGCAGCGTCACGTCGTTCACGAGCAGCACCAGCCGCACGTACTTCCCGGCGTCCGCGGCCTTCGTCCCCTGCGGCACGTCTCCGAGGATGACCGCCACTTCGCTCTCGAAGTCGCAGCCCCACGCCTCGTCGAAGAGGACGATGTTGTCGCGGGGGCCGAGGTGGCCGCTGCCGCCGCCCTGGTAGACGAGCGGATCGGTCTCCAGCGTGGGCGGGGGCTCGGCGTTGCGCGCCTTGCGGACGAGCCGGACGTGGTTGAGGTAGGCGCTGCCGTCCACCCACTCGTAGGAGCGGGGCAGCGGGGCCATGAGCCGCGACTCGTCCAGCGTGAAGGCCTCGACGGTGCCTGACTCGAGTCCCTCGGCGAGCTTGCGCAGCGCGGGCTCGGCGTTCACCCAGTTCTCGAGCGCCGCCTGCAGCGTGGGGGCCACGTGGCGGGCCGGGGCGTAGGCGGACAGGTCCTTGCGGACGACGACGAGGGCCCCATCGCGGGTCCCGTCCTGCAGCGTGGCGAGCTTCATGGATCGCGCCTTCTAGGTCCCGCACCGTGCGGCGGGCAAGGGACCGGTCACCGCCACGTGATGGGTGGAACGGCGGCCTGCAGCGCGAACGACCCGGACGGGGCGCTGAGCTGCGGCCACACGCTGGGCCAGGTGGGGGTGCCGGAGGTCTTGGCCTCGAGGAAGCTGGAGGCATACAGCGACACGCCGCCTGCCCCCACCTGCCGGGCGTAGGCCGTGCGCGCGGTGATGCGGTCCAGCTTCGGCTGGTTGTTGTCGAGCGCGTACATCCCGGCGACCACCTGGCGTCCCGCGCTGCCGGCCATGAAGACGTCGAGGTGCCGGCCGAAGTCGGTGCAGGAGCCTGTGCCCACGTCCCAGTAGATCATGGGCGTCAGCGCGTCGATCTTCCCGGTCTTCATCCAGCCGATGGAGTCCTGGAAGTAGTCCACGTACCCCTGCGAGGTGCTGCAGCCGGGCAGGGCCTTGTAGATGCCCCACACGGAGGCGGAGAGCACGGCCTGCGGCCGCCGCAGCTTGAGGACCTGGTAGAGCGCGCCGACGGTCTCGGACACGTTCTGGCGCTGCCAGTCCGGGCGCGAGGGCTTCGGCGAGGGCAGGGCGGCGTAGGCGGCGTTGGAGGCGGCGTCGTAGCTGTACTCGGGGCCGGCGTAGCGCACCCGGTCCAGGTGGAGGCCGTCCACGGCGTAGTTCGTGAGCAGCTCGTCCGCCACGTCCACGAGGTGCTGGCGCACGGCGGGGTTGCCGGGGGACAGCCAGTAGTACTCCTCGTCCACGCTCTTGCCCGCGCTGTTGACCGTCATCCACTCGGGGTGCTCGGACAGGACGTGGTTCGGCTTCCCGGCAGGGGAGGCGGGTGGGAGCGCGCAGGCGTCTGCGGCCCCGGCAGTGGGCGTGCAGGTGCAGGTACCGGCAGAGGCGCAGCCCGCGGGAGGCGTCCAGCCGGAGAAGACGTTGAAGTAGGCGTGGAGTTGCAGGCCGCGCGCGTGGGCTGCGTCCACGGCGACCTGGAGAGGATCCCACCCCGGGTCCGCACCCAGCGTGCCGGTCAGCTTCTTCGCCCAGGGGACGCGCGTGGAGGCGTAGAAGGCGTCGCCGTTGCCGCGGATCTGGAAGTAGACGACGTTGAAGTTCGCGCTCGCCGCGCGGTCAATGATGCCGGTGATGTCCGCGGCGGTGGTCCAGGCGAAGCGGGTGATCCAAATGGCGCGGACCTCGTCCGGGCCGAGCACGCCGCCGTCAGGCTGCAGCACGGTGCCGCCATCGGTGACGGTGCCTCCGTCGACCGTGCTGACCTGTGGGACGGCGACGGTGACGGCGCAGGTGTCCGAGGGGACGTTGCCCGTCTGGGCGCGCAAGGTGGTGGTGCCCGTTGCGAGCGCGAGCACCTTGACCAGGTTGGACTCGGCGGAGAGCACGGACACGTCCACCACGCCGGTGGGCTCCGCGCTCCACTGGACGGTGCCGGAGACGTCCGCTTCCGTGCCGTCGTCGAAGCGGGCCATGGCGGTGACGCCCCCCACGGCGCCGACCTTCAGGGACAGCGAGGAAGGTGTGAGCTTCAGCGCGGTGATGCGGCGGACGCCGTTGGTGTCTCCGCCGCCGTCCGCCGGGTCGGGGGGCGTTCCGGCGTCCTGCCGCGGAAGGCCCGCGTCGTCGGTCGGCAGGTCCGTGGTCTCGGTGCCGCAGCCTGCGACCAGCAGGACCGCGAAGGTGTAGAGCGCAAGTCGAAGCATCACGGGGCGGGAACCCTAGCGAAAGGTCTCGGGCGCTGACCGGTACCGGCGACATGCCGTCACTGCCTCGTTCCAAGCGACTGCTCCGCCCGGCGCCGAGTGCTCTGAAACAGGCTGTTCCCGTGGCAAACTGCCAGTCTCGACTCGAGGTGCGGACATGAACCGTTGGCCAGTGCTCGCTGTGTCCTTGTGTGTGCTCGGTGCGTCGGTGGCAGCGGCTGAGCCACGTGCCGTGAATCTCGCTTCCTCGGGCAGCTTCCTGCTCGCCGAGGCGAGTCGCGGGGTCGGCCCGAGCCCGGTGTTCGACACCGAAGTTGCCGTGCGCCGCAGTCCCCGAGACAGGTTGGGACTCGGAATCGTGGCCGTCCTGGGCGCCGGGGTCCTGCTGCCTGCACTTGGGTCTGCGGCGTCGCTGGCGCTCGGCCCCAAGACCACCACGAGTGGCTACCCGACCTACGAGTCCTTCCTCGGCTCGATTGCGCTGGGGTACCTCCTGGCATCCACGGTGGGGCCGCTCGCCGTGTTCGGGGTCATGGATGGTGGCGCGTGGGGCCAGCGCGCACTCGTAGGAACCTTGATTGGACACGGCGTTTCGGCCACGCTCGGCGTGGCCGGGGCTGCGCTGCTGACGGTGGCCTTCGGTGCGTTGGCCCCGTACACAGCAGCGCTGTGGATCCTCGCGGCCTTTGCGCCGAGCGTGGGGACCCTGGTGGCGCTCGCCACGGCGCCGGAGCTCGAGCAGCCGCGCTCGGGCGCCCCGGAGCGTGAGGGATTGCGTCCCTCCGTCGTCGCCTTCCGCTTCTGAGCCCCTACTTCAGCGGGCTGTCGCCCCAGCTGCCCGAGCCCATCTGCGCCATGCCCTGGCAGCGGGCGCAGGCCTCGCCCGCCTCGTCGTAGATGACCGCGGTGCTGAACACGGTGCGCTTGCCGGCCGAGTCGATCCACGCCTCGGCGCGCAGCGAGCTGCCGCGCACGGGCTTCATGAAGCTGATGGAGAGCTGGGACGTGGCGCTCTTGCGGGAAGGATCCAGAAGCGCCGGCGTGCAGCCGATGGCGAGGTCGAAGATGCCCGCGAGCACCGCGCCGTTGACCGCGTCCGTGCCCAGCCCCCCGCGCTGTTCGGGCTTCACCGCGTCCAGGTGGACGAAGACCTTGTCCGCGGAGAAGGAGACCTTCAGCCCCCA
>JBDLRJ010000374.1:0-10057 GCA_039800145.1 Pseudomonadota bacterium
GCGCGGCGCACCACGCCGGGCAGCTCGAACGCGCCCGGCACCCAGATGACGTCCACGGCGTCCTCGGGCACGCCGTGCCGCCGCAGCGCGTCCAGCGCCCCCTTGAGGAGTTCCTCGGTGATGAAGGCGTTCCAGCGGGTGACGCACAGGGCGAAGCGTCCCTGCGGCGGGGTCATCAGTCCTTCGATGGTGCGTGCCATGGTGGCGGCCTCTCTAGCTCACTTTGCGCGCGCGCGCGCGGGGGGGCCGGGGGGCGCGGCCCTCGCCGAGCCCGAGCTGCTCGACCACCTGGAGATCGTAGCTCTCCAGCCCCACGATCTTCTTCTGGTTGTTGGTGAGCAGCCGCAGGCGGCTCAGCCCCAGCTCCTTGAGGACCTGCGCCCCCACGCCGAACTCGCGCAGCCGCGTCTGGTCTTCCCGGCCGGGGATGGCCTCCTCGTTGGACACGTGGGTGCACTTGAGGCGCGCCTTCGCCGGCACGTCCTTCTGCAGGTACACGATCACGCCGCGCCCCTCGTCGTGGATGCGCTGGAGCGCCGCCTGGTACTGGGCACCGCAGTCGCACTGGCCGCTGCCGAGAAGGTCCCCGGCGAGGCACGCCCGGTGGACGCGGGTGAGCACCGGCGCCTTGCCGGAGACGTCCCCCTTCACCAGCGCCACGTGCACCGCGCTGTCCACCTGGCTGCCGAAGCTGATGGCGCGCCAGCTGCCCTGCCCCGGCCGCTCGAGCGTCCGCTCCGAGATGCGCTGCACCAGCGTCTCGCGCGTCAGCCGGTAGCGGATGATGTCCGCCACGGACAGCAGCGTCATCCGGTGCTTGCGGGCGAAGCGCTGGAGATCCGGCCGCCGCGCCATGGTGCCGTCCGCCTTCATCACCTCACAGATGACGCCGGCGGGGAAGAGCCCGGCCAGCCGCGCCAGGTCCACGGAGCCCTCCGTCTGCCCGGTGCGGACGAGGACGCCGCCGTCGCGCGCGCGCAGCGGGAAGACGTGGCCGGGGCGGGAGAGATCCGCCGGCTTCGCCCCCTTCGCCACCGCCGCGAGGATGGTGCGCGCCCGGTCCGCCGCGGAGATGCCGGTGGTGACCCCGCGCGCCGCCTCGATGCTGACGGTGAACGCCGTCTGGTACGGCGAGGTGTTGTCCGTCACCATCAGCGGCAGCCCCAGCTGCTGGATGCGCTGCTCGGTGAGCGTGAGGCAGATGAGGCCGCGCGCGTGCGTGGCCATGAAGTTGATGTCCCCGGGGGTCACGTGGGTGGCCGCCATGACGAGATCACCCTCGTTCTCGCGGTCCTCGTCGTCCGTGAGGATGACCATCTTCCCCCTGCGGATGTCCTCGAGCGCCTTCTCCACCAGCGCAACGCTGTCCATGTTCGCCTCGTCTCTCAGGTGTGCCGCGAGAAGCCCGCCGCGCGGAGGGCCTCCTCGGTGAGGGTGGACGGCGCGGCGCGAAGCAGGCCCAGCCCCGCCATCCGCGCCACGTACTTGCCCACCAGGTCCGCCTCCAGGTTCACCGCGTCCCCTGCCCGCTTGCGCGCGAGCGTGGTGCGCGCCTGCGTCTCGGGGATGAGTTGCACGCGGAAGGCGTGGGCCTCCACCGCGTTCACGGTGAGGCTGATGCCGTCCACGGTCACCGAGCCCTTCTCGATGAAGAACGGCTGCAGCCCCGCCGGCAGCTCGAGGGCCGCGAGCCACGAACCTCCCTCGGTGCCGGTCTCGAGCAGGCGCGCCACCGCGTCCACGTGTCCTGCCACGAGGTGACCGCCGAGCCGCTCGGACAGCTTCATGGCGCGCTCGAGGTTGACGTGCGTGCCGGCCCGCAAGCTCCCGAGCGTGGTGCGCCGCAGCGTCTCCGGCGCGGCCTGCACCCGGAACGCGTCCGCGCGCGCCTCCACCACGGTGAGGCACGCGCCGTCCACGGCGATGGACTCCCCGAGCACGTAGGGCTCGCCGCGCCCCAGCGTGGAGGCAATCCACACGTCCGTCATGCCCCCCTCGGAGGCAATCCGCTCCACCGTCCCGATGTCTTCGATGAGCCCCGTGAACACGGGGAGGCCCCTTAGCGGCCTTCACGCGCCGCTGCAAAGGGAACCGCCGGGAGAAACACGAGGCACGCGTCCTCGCCCACCTGCTCCAGCGACTCGAGCCGCAGCTGCAGCGCCTCCGCCATGCGGGAGACGCCGAGCGCACCGAGCCAGCCGTGGCCCGTCCCGCCCACGAGCTTGGGGGCGAGGTGCAGGTGCAGCTCGTCCACGAGGCCCGCGCGCAGGAACGAGGTGAACACCTCCGCCCCGCCCTCCACGAGCAGGTGGAGCTGCCCCGCGGCCGCGAGCTTGCGGAGCAGCGGCTCGAGCGCCACCCCGCCCTCCCCCGCGGGCAGGTGCCAGGTGTCCACGCCCTGGGCATGCAGCCTCCGGGCGCGCGCCGAGCGCTCGGGGGCCGTGGTGGCCACCACGGTGAGAGCGCCGGGTTGGAAGATCTTGCACGAGGGCCGCAGCCGCAGCCCCGAGTCCAGGACCACCCGCAGCGGGTTGCGCCCGCCGGGGATGCGCGCGGTGAGCTCCGGGTCGTCCGCGCGCACGGTGCCCGCCCCCACGATGACCGCGTCCACCCGGCTGCGGAGTTCGTGCACGCGCCGCCTCGCCGCCTCGCCCGTCACCCAGCGCGCGTCCCCGCTGGCGGTGGCAATGCGCCCGTCCGCGGTGGCCGCCACCTTCAGCGTCACGTGCGGCAGCCCCGTGGTCATGAACTTGAAGAAGGGGCGGTTGAGGCGGTCCGCCTCGTCCCGGAGGATCCCCGTCACCAGCTCCACCCCCGCGCGCCGCAGCCGCTTCAGCCCGCGGCCCGACACGAGGGGATTGGGATCGAACGAGCCCACCACCACGCGGCGGATGCCGGCGGCGAGCACCGCGTCCGAGCACGGCGGCGTGCGGCCGTGGTGGTTGCAGGGCTCGAGCGTGGTGTAGAGGGTCGCACCGCGCGCGCGCGTGCCCGCCTCGGCGAGCGCCACCACCTCGGCGTGGGGCGCGCCGGCGCGGGCATGGAAGCCGCGCCCCACCACCTTGCCGCCCTTCACCACGAGCGCGCCCACTGCGGGGTTGGGGTGCGTGAGCCCCTCGGCCTTGCGCGCCTCGGCCAGGGCCTGGGCCATGAAGCGCTCGTCCGGCGTGCTGCGCGGGGAGGCCACGGGTCAGCCCTTCGCCCGGCGGGAGGTGCGCGCGGCGGCCTTCTCGGGATCCTCGAGGAGATCCTTCAGCTCGGCCATGAACTCGGCGATGTCGCGGAAGCTCCGGTACACCGAGGCGAAGCGGACGTACGCCACCTCGTCCAGGGACTTGAGCCGCTTCATCACTTCCTCGCCCACGTCCTGCGAGGAGATCTCCCGCTCCCCTTCCCCCTGCAGCCCGCGCTCGATGTCGTCCACCACCGCCTGCAGCTGCTCGCTGGAGACGGGGCGCTTGTCGCAGGCCTTCTGCAGCCCCGAGAGGAGCTTGTCGCGGTCGAACGCTTCCCGCCGGCCGTCCTTCTTCACCACCAGCGGCATCAGCTCCTCCACGCGCTCGTACGTGGTGAAGCGGCGCTGGCACCCGTCGCACTCGCGGCGGCGGCGGACGACGGCGCCCTCGAGCGCGTCGCGCGAGTCGATGACCTTGTTCTCCGGCTGGTGGCAGAAGGGACAGCGCACGGTGCGTCTCCGCTCAGGCGCCCTGGAGCCGGGACGCGTACAGCGGGAAGCCCCGGCACAGCTCCTTCACCTTGCCGTGCACGCGCCCGAGCGCCGCGTCGTCCGAGGCGTTCTCCAGCGCCTCCACGATGAGCCGCCCCACCACCGCCATCTCCGCCTCCTTCATGCCGCGGGTGGTGAGCGCCGGGGTCCCCACGCGGATGCCGGAGGTGACCATGGGCTTCTCCGGGTCGAAGGGGATCATGTTCTTGTTCACGGTGATGCCGGCCTTGCCGAGCACCCCCTCCGCCACCTTGCCGGTGATGCCCTTGGGGCGGAGATCCAGCAGCGCGAGGTGGTTGTCCGTGCCGCCGGAGACGAGCCGCACGCCGCCCGCCTGGAGCGCCTCCGCGAGCGCGCGCGCGTTGGCCACCACCTGCCGCTGGTAGTCCTTGAACGCCGGCTGCAGCGCCTCGTGGAACGCCACCGCCTTGGCGGCGATGACGTGCATGAGCGGCCCCCCCTGGATGCCGGGAAAGACCTGGCTGTTGATGGCCTTCAGGTGCGGCTCCCTGCAGAGCACGATGCCGCCGCGGGGGCCCCGCAGCGTCTTGTGCGTGGTGCTGGTGACGAGCTCCGCGTAGGGCACCGGGGAGGGGTGCACGCCCGCCGCCACGAGCCCCGCGATGTGGGCCATGTCCACCATCAGCGCCGCGCCCACCTCGTCTGCGATCTCCTTGAACGCCGCGAAGTCCAGCGTGCGCGGGTAGGCGGAGGCGCCCACCACCAGCACGCGGGGCCTGTGCTCGCGCGCTATTTTCCGCGCGGCCCCGAGGTCGATGCGCTCGGTCTTCGGATCCAGCCCGTAGTGGACCGCCTGGTAGAGCTTGCCGGAGAAGTTGAACTGCGCCCCGTGCGTGAGGTGGCCGCCGGAGTTGAGGTCCAGGGACATGAGCGTGTCGCCCGGCTTCATGAGCGCCATGTAGGCGGCCATGTTGGCCTGGCTGCCCGAGTGGGCCTGCACGTTCACGCCCTCGGCGCCGAACAGCTGCCGCGCCCGCTCGATGGCGAGCGTCTCGGCCTCGTCCACCACCGCGCAGCCACCGTAGTACCGCTTGCCGGGGTAGCCCTCCGCGTACTTGTTGGTGAGCGTGCTGCCGAGCGCCTCCATCACCGCCGGGCTCGCGAAGTTCTCGGAGGCGATGAGCTCCAGCCCCTCCTCCTGGCGGACGGTCTCCCTGCGGACCAGCGCGGCGATCTCCGGGTCCACCTCGGACAGCCGCTTCACGTTCTCAGCCATGTGATGTCTCCCCGGGGAAGGCTTTCAGCGGTCCCCGTCCAGCGCGTTGAGCTTGTCCACGCGCCCCTGGTGCCGGCCGCCTTCGAAGGGCGTGGCGAGGAACGCGTCCACGATGGCGCGGGCGATGCCCGGCCCCACCACGCGCTGGCCGAGGCACAGCACGTTGGCGTCGTTGTGCTGCCGGGCCATGCGCGCCTCGAACTCGCTCGTGCAGAGCGCCGCACGGACGCCCTTCACCTTGTTCGCGGCCATGGACATCCCGATGCCGGTCCCACACACGAGGATGCCGGGGCAGCCCGAGTCCGCCACGCGCCGGGCCACGTCCCGGCCGAAGTCCGGGTAGTCCACGGACTCTGCCGAGTGCGTGCCGAGGTCCGCCACGTCGTGGCCCGCGGCCTCCAGGTGCCGGCGCAGTTCGTCCTTCAGCTGCAGTCCCGCGTGGTCCGAGGCAACACAGAGGCGCATGGCGTGGGTCCCGCCGAGGGCGCGCCTAGACGTCAGCGCGCTTGAAGATGAGCACCGCGTTGGTGCCGCCGAAGCCGAACGAGTTGCTCATGACCGCGTTCACCCGGACCTCGCGCGCCACGTTGGGCACGTAGTCCAGGTCGCAGTCCGGGTCCGGGGTCGTGTAGTTGATGGTGGGGGGCAGCACGCCGCGCGTGAGCGCCAGGACGCTGATGACCGCCTCCGCGCCGCCCGCCGCGCCGAGCATGTGGCCCGTCATGGACTTGGTGGAGGAGATGGGCAGCTTGCGCGCGTGCTCGCCGAACACGGCCTTGATGGCGCGCGTCTCGTTGGCGTCGTTGAACGGCGTGGAGGTGCCGTGCGCGTTGAGGTAGCCGATCTCCCCCGGCTTCATCCCCGCGGCGGCGAGCGCCAGCTTCATGCAGCGCGCCGCGCCCTCCCCCTCGGGTGCCGGCGCCGTCACGTGGTGCGCGTCCGAGTTGGCGCCGTAGCCCACCACCTCGGCCAGGATGCGCGCGCCCCGGCGCTTCGCGTGCTCGTACTCCTCGAGCACCACGATGCCCGCGCCCTCGCCCTCCACGAAGCCGTCGCGGTCCTTGTCGAACGGCCGGCTCGCCTTCTCCGGCTCGTCGTTGCGGGTGCTCATGGCCTTCATGGACGAGAAGCCGCCCACGCCCAGCGGCGTGATGGCCGCCTCCGAGCCGCCCGCGATGCAGGCGTCCATCTCGCCGTAGCGGATGGCCTTCCACGCCTCCCCGATGGCATGCGCCGAGGTGGCACACGCGGACACCGGGGACCAGTTGGCGCCCTTGCACCCGTACCGGATGGAGATGAGCCCCGGGGCCATGTTGGTGATCATCTGGATGATGAAGAAGGGGGAGATCCGGTCGAACCCCTTCTCCATGGCCTTGCCGTAGGTCTCCTCCAGCGCCTGCAGGCCGCCGATCCCGGACCCCACGATGACGCCCACCCGCTCGGCCTCGTAGCCGCCCGGCTTGTCCGTTCCCACGGGCAGGCCGGAGTCCTTCATGGCCATCTCCGCCGCGGCCACCGCGTACTGGGCGAAGGGATCCATCCGGCGGGCCTCCTTGCGGTCCATGAACTGCTCGGCCGCAAAGTCCTTCACCTCGCCGGCGATGCGCGTGTCCAGCTTCGAGGCATCCCACTTGGAGATGATCCCGATGCCGGATTTCCCCTGCACGAGGGCCTGCCAGTTCTTCTCCACGCCCGTTCCCAGGGCGGTGATGAGTCCTGTCCCGGTGACGACGACGCGGCGGGGCGTGAGCATGGCAGGTGACCTCGTGTTGGCCCTCGGGGACGGGCCTACTTCTTGTGGTTCTTGATGTAGTTGATGGCGTCGCCCACCGTCTTGATGTTCGCCGCCTCCTCGTCCGGGATCTCGACCTCGAACTCCTCTTCCATCGCCATCACCAGCTCGACGATGTCGAGGCTGTCCGCGCCCAGGTCCTCGATGAAGGAGGACTCGAGCTTGATCTCGTCCTCGCTGACCCCGAGCTGATCCGTGATGATGTTCTTGACCTTGGACTCGATGTTGACGGACATGCTTGGAACCCTCCGGGGGGTACTGCCGTGGATGCCCGGCGGAAGGCCGGGGTCTTGACGGGCGCGCGGTATAGCCGAACCCCGCTGGCCCGCCAACCAATCCCTACATGTACATTCCGCCGTTCACCTTGAGCGTCTCCCCGGTCACGTAAGCAGCCGCGTCCGAGGCGAGGAACAGCACGGCCGAGGCCACGTCCTCCGCGGAGCCGAGCCGCCCCAGCGGCACCTGGGAGAGCAGCTTTTCCTGCACCTCGCCCCCGAGCCCCGCCGTCATGTCCGTCTGGATGAAGCCCGGCGTCACCGCGTTGCAGCGGATGTTGCGGCTGGCCAACTCCCGCGCCACGGACTTGGTGAGGCCAATGAGCCCCGCCTTGCTCGCGGCGTAGGCCGCCTGGCCCGCGTTGCCCATCTCGCCCACCACGGAGCTCACGTTGATGATGGCGCCGCCCTTCTGCTTCATCATGGGCCGGGACGCCGCGCGCACCAGCGCGAAGGCCCCCTTGAGGTTGGTGTCCATCACGCGGTCCCAGTCCTCGTCCTTGAACCGCATCACGAGTCCATCCACCGCCACGCCGGCGTTGTTGACGAGCACGTCCAGCCGGCCGTGCGCCTTCACCACGTCCTCCACGGCCGCCGCGCAGGCCGCGGTGTCCGCCACGTCGAAGCGCACCGCGTGGCCCCTGCCACCCGCGGCCTCCACGAGCTTCACCGTCTCGGATGCCGCTGTCTCGTTGCCCGCGTAGGTGACGATCACCGTGGC
Organism: Pseudomonadota bacterium; assembly: GCA_039800145.1. Lineage (GTDB taxonomy): Bacteria > Myxococcota > Myxococcia > Myxococcales > Myxococcaceae > VGRA01. Next base: position 7,753 of record JBDLRJ010000374.1, read on the forward strand.
CTTGTGCCTGCCGAACGCCACCGCGCACGCCCGCCCGATCCCGCGGCTCCCGCCCGTCACCATCACCACCTTGCCGTCGAAGCTCACGCCGCACCCCCGAGGGCCGCGAGCGTCTTCTCGAGCGACGCGGGATCCTCCACGTTGAAGAACTCCAGCTCCCGGTTGATCCGCTTGCCGAGCCCACACAGCACCTTGCCGGGGCCCACCTCCACGAAGCGGGTGACGCCCTGCCGGTGGAGCTCCTGCACGCACTCGATCCAGCGCACCGGCGCAGACACCTGCTCGAGCAGCAGCGGGACCACGCGCGCCGCGTCCGCGTTGGCCTTCGCATCCACGTTGGCCACCACCGGCACGGACGGGGCGGCCATCGCCGCGCGGCCGAGCACCTCGGCGAGCCGCGGCTTCACCGGCTCCATGAGCGCGCAGTGGAAGGGCGCGCTCACCGGCAGCGGCACCACGCGCTTGGCGCCCGCCTCCTTCAGCTTCACCTCGGCGCGCGCCACCGCGGCGGCGTCACCGGCGATGACCGTCTGCTCGGGCGAGTTGTAGTTGGCCGGGGACACCACCTGCCCCTCGGCCGCCGCGTCGCACGCCGCCTTCACCTTCTCGGGCTCGAGCCCCAGCACCGCAGCCATGGCGCCGACGCCCGCGGGCACCGCCTCCTGCATGAACATTCCACGCGCGCGCACCGCCCGCACCGCGTCGTGCAGCGACAGCGCGCCGGCAGAGACGAGCGCCGAGTACTCGCCGAGCGAGTGGCCGGCCACGAACGCGGGCCGGAGACCGCGCCTGCGCAGCACCGCGTCCGCCGCCACCGACACGGTGAGGATGGCCGGCTGCGTGTTGGCGGTGAGCTTCAGCGCCTCTTCGGGCCCCTCGAAGCAGAGAGCCGAGAGCTTCTCGCCCAGCGCGTCGTCCGCGGCCTCGAACACGGCCCGTGCCTCGGGGAAGGCCTCTGCGAGCGCCCTGCCCATTCCCACCACCTGGCTGCCCTGCCCCGGAAAGACGAAAGCAATGTGTCCCATGTGTCCCCCGGATCTCCCGAGGAGATCCCGCTACCAGCGCACCAGCGCGCTGCCCCACGCCATGCCACCGCCGATGGCCATCATGGCGATGAGATCCCCCTGCTTGAGCCGGCCCGCGCGGTTGGCCTCGTCCAGCGTCGTCGGGAGGCTGGCCGAAGAGGTGTTCCCGTACTTCGCGATGTTGAGCCAGCAACGCTCGAGCGGCAGCTCCAACCGGTCCATGACGGACTCGATGATGCGGAGGTTCGCCTGGTGGGCAATCACGTGCGTGACGTCCTTCGCCTGCACGCCGTTGTGCGCGAGCGCCTCGAGCACCGCCTCCGGCAGCGCGCGGACGGCCACCTTGTAGACGTCCTTGCCGGCCATGTGGACCTTGTGGAGCTTGCGCTTCACCACGTCCTCGGACTGGGGATGCACGGAGCCGCCGCCGGGGATCTGCAGGATGCCCGCGAGCGTCCCGTCCGAGTGCAGGTGCGTGGAGAGGATGCCCCGCTCTCCGTCTTCCGACGGACCGAGCACCATGGCCCCCGCGGCGTCGCCGAACAGGACGCAGCTGTTGCGGTCCTCCCAGTCGATGATGCGCGTGAGCAGCTCCACCCCCACGATGAGGGCCCGCTTCACCGTGCCCGCGCGGATGAACTGGTCCGCGATGGACAGGGCGTACAGGCTGCCTGCACACGCCGCCGTCACGTCGAACGCGAAGGCCTTCTTCGCCCCCAGCTTCGCCTGCACGAAGACGGCGCAGGACGGCATGGGCATGTCCGGCGTCACCGTGCCGACGATGATGAGGTCCAGGTCCTCGGCGCGCGTGCCGGACATCTCCAGCGCGCGCTCGGCCGCCTTCACGGCCATGTCGGACGTCTGCTCGCCCTCCGCGGCCATGCGGCGCTCGCGGATGCCCGTGCGCTCGGCGATCCACGCGTCCGAGGTCTCGACGATCTTCTCGAGGTCCTGGTTGGTGACGACCTTCTCAGGGGCATACGCCCCGGTCCCGATGATCTGCGTCCGACGCACGTTCCGGTGCCTCCTGCGGCAGGGGGCCGGTTGCTTACGTGAAGACCGGGCACCCCGTCACCTTTTTTGGACGCACCTGTCACGACAGTGGCCGGGGAACTCCCTGGCCACGCGAAACCGGCGCACCCGGATGCACTGCGGAGGTGCTAGTCGACCGCGATGACTTCGCGGCCCTTGTAGTGGCCGCAGGCGCTGCAGGCGCGGTGCGGGAGCACCGGCTCGCTGCACTTGGCGCACTTGGTCACCTGCACCGGCGACTTGATCTT
>JBDLRJ010000375.1:0-14223 GCA_039800145.1 Pseudomonadota bacterium
GTCCGCGCCCACTCGGTCCATCTTGTTGATGAAGCACACGCGGGGCACGCGGTACCGGTCCGCCTGACGCCACACGGTCTCGCTCTGGGGCTCCACGCCGTTCACGCCGTCGAACACGGCCACGGCGCCGTCCAGGACCCGGAGGCTGCGCTCCACTTCGATGGTGAAGTCGACGTGGCCGGGGGTGTCGATGATGTTGACGCGGTGATCGCGCCAGGGGCAGGTGGTGGCGGCGGAGGTGATGGTGATGCCGCGCTCGCGCTCCTGCACCATCCAGTCCGTGGTGGTGGTGCCCTCGTGCACCTCGCCCATCTTGTGGATGGCGCCCGTGTAGAACAGGATCCGCTCGGTGGTGGTGGTCTTGCCGGCATCGATGTGGGCCATGATGCCGATGTTGCGATAACGCTCGAGGGGGTGTTCGCGGGCCATGGTGCGGACCTCCGGATGGACGAAGGCCCGCCCCCGGCGAACCGGGAAGCGGGCCTGTGATTCAGGGCAGGAAGGCGACTACCAGCGGTAGTGGGCGAAGGCCTTGTTGGCCTCGGCCATCTTGTGCGTGTCTTCGCGCTTCTTCACCGCGTTGCCGCGGTTGTTGGCGGCGTCCATGATCTCGCCGGCCAGCTTCTCCTGCATGGTCTTCTCGCCGCGGGCCTTGGCGTACGAGATGATCCAGCGCATGCCGAGCGCCACGCGGCGGTCCTGGCGGACCTCCACGGGGACCTGGTAGGTGGCGCCACCGACGCGGCGGGACTTGACCTCCAGCACCGGCTTGACGTTGTCCAGTGCCTTCTTGAAGACCATGAGCGGATCCTGCTTGGCCCGCTCCTCGATCAGGTCGAAGGCGCCGTAGCAGATGCGCTCGGCGATGGACTTGCGACCCTTGCGCATCAGGTCGTTCATGAACTTCGAGACGAGCCGATCCTGGAACTTCGGGTCCGGGAGGATGCGGCGCTTTTCAGCTACGTGACGACGAGGCATGTCGTGGCTCTACCTTTCTCAGCTCGGCTTCTTCGCGCCGTACTTGGAGCGGCTCTGCTTGCGGCCCTGCACACCGACGCTGTCCAGGGTGCCGCGGATGATGTGATAGCGAACGCCGGGGAGATCCTTCACACGGCCGCCGCGGATCATGACCACCGAGTGCTCCTGGAGGTTGTGACCCACACCGGGGATGTACGAGGTGACCTCGATCCCGTTGGTCAACCGCACGCGGGCGACCTTGCGGAGTGCCGAGTTCGGCTTCTTCGGCGTGGTGGTGTACACGCGGGTGCAGACGCCGCGCTTCTGCGGGCTCTGCTTGAGCGCGGGCGACTTGCCCTTGTAGTTGAGCTTCTCGCGGCCCTTGCGGATCAGCTGATTGATCGTCGGCATTTCCAGTCCTGTACTGCGTGGATCTCGGAGTGAGGTCCGTTGAAAAGGCTGGCGCTTATAGAGGCGGGCGGGCTGGCTGTCAATGGCCTGTCACAGGTCCTTCACCATGACCACCGCGTCCTCCCCCTCCTCCTGGTAGTAGCGGGGACGGATTCCCACTCGGCGGAAGCCCTCGGCCTCGTAGAGGAGACGTGCGCCGTCGTTGCTCCTGCGGACCTCCAGCGTGGCGAGCGTGCACCGGGCCGCGCGTGCGCGCTCGAAGGCCTCTCCGAGCAGCGCAGAGCCCACGCCCCTGCGGCGGTGCTCGGGCGCGGTGGCGATGTTCAGGACGTGGAGTTCGTCGTGGACGATCCAGGAGACCATGAACCCCGCGACGGCGTCCCCCGGCGGAGCGAGCGCGAGGGTAACGACCGACCACTCGTGCGAGAGTTCCTTCGCAAAGAGCTCTCGGGACCACGGGTAGCGGAACGATGCGAGCGAGATCTCCATGACGCGATCCAGGTCCGCCTCGGTCATGGGGCGGAATCGGAGCGTCACGGCGTACCCTGCCAGGCAGCTGCGTCCACCACGCGCACGTCTGCCGCGCGGCGCAGGCGCTGGAGCTCCGCCGCCGCGAGTTCCCGGTAGCGCTCCCGGACGAGACGGTCGCGCAGCTCGGTGCGCGCCTCCTCGAGCGGGCGGGCGCGGAAGTCGGGGCGGGTCTCCCACGCCCGCCGCACCTCGGCGTCCGATACCTGTGCCTTGAGCCGGAGTTTCCCGTCGAGCGCGCGCTCTGCACGGATGCGGCGGGCGACGACCGCTGACAGTGCATCCGGGTCCATGTCCGAGCGGGCGAGGAGCGCGGCCAGCGCGGCCGCTCCCCCTGCCCTGCGCTCGAGCGCGAACACCGCCGCGTCCACTTCCTGGGGTTCGACCGCGAACGCCTGGAGCTTCTCCGCTTCTGCGACCTGGAGCCGCTGGCCGATCACGTACTCCAGCGTGGAGCGAAGCAGCGGGCCATCCAACGGGGTGGCAAGCCCCTCGGGTCCGCCTGCCTGGAGCAGTGCCACCCGCGCCTCGAACTGGAGCTCAGACAGGGTGATGACCTGGCGGTTCACCACCGCGACGACGCGGTCGTAAACCGGGACGGCCGGCTCGCCGGGGGCGGGCGCGGCAGCGCAGAGCATCAGTGCCAGGACGAGGGCGCTGGGGGCCGGACGGTGCACGGGCGCGCACTCTATTACCTGTCCCATCCCCGTGCCTGTTCGAAAGTCCGCTGGCCGAGGTCTCGGGAGGGGTTAGTTTGCAGGCCGAATGGCCGACTACTACGAACTGCTGGGCGTTTCCCGGACTGCCTCCACGGACGAGATCAAGAAGGCGTACCGGCGCGTGGCCCGGAAGTACCACCCGGACGTGAACCCGGGTGACACGTCCGCAGAGGAGAAGTTCAAGCAGGCGAGCGCCGCGTTCGAGGTGCTCGGGGACCCGGAGAAGCGGCGGCTCTACGACGAGTTCGGCGAGGACGCGGCGCGGATGGGGTTTGACCCGAAGAAAGCCGAGGCCTACCGCGCTTACCAGCGGGCGGGGGCGGCGGGCCCACGCGCAGGCGCTCCCTTCGAAGGGGCCGGTCCCTTCGGTGGGGCTGCCGGTACGGCCGGGGGGTTCGACTTCGGCGACATCCTGAACGACCTGTTCGGCCGGGCGGCGGGCGGCCGCGGCAACGACGGGGGCTTCCCGTTCAACTTCGGTGGCAGGGCCGGCGCCGAAGCCCCGGAGGGATTGGATCTCACCACCTCGCTCACGCTGACCCTCTCGGAGTCGTTGAAGGGCGGAGAGCAGCCCCTCGAGGTGCGGCGAGCCGTTCCCTGCACCACGTGCCGCGGAACGGGCCGGGCGGGCCGCAACGCGTGCGCGGAGTGCAAGGGCGAGCGGACAGTCGCACGGATGCAACGCGTCACGGTAAAGGTGCCGCCGGGGATCTCCACCGGTAAGAAGATCCGGCTCGCAGGCCAGGGTGCCCAGTCCCCGGCAGGACAACGGGGAGACCTCTACATCGAGTTCACGGTGACGCCCCACCCGCTCGTGGAACGGGACGGCGATGACCTGGAGATGGACCTGCCCGTCACGGTGGCCGAGGCGATGCTGGGGGCAGAGGTGAGCGTCCCCACCTTCGACGGAGAGGTGACGGTGAGGATCCCCCCTCGTTCACAGGGCGGGAGAAAGATGCGCCTGAAGGGCAAGGGCGCCCCGAACTGGAAGAGCGGGACGCGGGGCGACCTCTACCTGGTGCTCCGGGTGATGGTCCCCGACTTGGACACGCCGGAGCTCCGTGCCGCGGCAGAGCGGTTGGGGCGGGGATACGGCACGGGGGTCCGCCAGGACGTGCGGCTGTAACTCCCGGACCGGTTCTGGGATATACGGCGCGGCTCTCCGGGGCTCTTGCCCCGGCGCGAGGAGGCAGCACGGTGGGCTTGTTCGATTTCCTCGGCGGGGGCACCCCGGCCGAGAAGGCAGTGAAGCTGAAGGCGAAGGCCATCCAGAAGTACGGCGACCCCGCGGCGCGCCAGAAGGCGCTGACCCAGCTCGGAGAGCTCGAGGGGCCCGAGTCCACGTCCGCGCTGCTCGCACGCTTCACGGTCACGGTGGAGCCCGCCACCACGGACGAGGACGAGAAGGAGCACGTGTTCGACCTCGTGAAGGCGCGCGGTGCAGCGGCGGTGGAGCCGGTGAAGGGCTTCCTCAAGGCCAACGACGCGGCCTCGTCCTGGATGCTGCGGCTGCTCAGCGCCATGCTCCCGGAGGCGGAGGTGGTGGAGGTGGCGCTGCAGCTGCTCCAGCACCTCGGGGCCGGTTACACGCGGGACCCCGAGCGCAAGCTCGTGCTGCTGCACTTCCTCGAGGACAAGCAGGACCCGCGGGTGAGGGACGCAGCCGCGGCGTTCCTCGAGGACATGGCGGACGACGTGAAACTCGCCGCCCTGCGGGTGCTGGACAAGAGGCGGGACGACTCGCTGCGAGAGCCCCTGCTGAAGCTCCTGCTGGGCGCGGAGACGAGCCGGCGGGTCCAGGCCGGTGTGCTCGAGACGCTCGCCGCGGGCGGCTACGCGGTGACCGGGCACCGGGACGCGGTGGCCGCGGTCCTCCCCTCCCACTGGACCGTGGACCGCTCGGGCGTGCTGTCCCGGCGTGGGTAGTCCACTGTCTTCCGCACGACAGGACTTCCGCGGACGCATGCTCCAGGGTTGCGAGCGGGGAAACTGTCCGAAACAAACTCGACCATGACCAGGGAGAAGGCACGCTCGCGGGGCGCGGTCCGGACTGTCCCCCGCTCCGAGTTGGACACGGCGCTCGCCGAGATGGCGCGGCGGACCGCCGCGGCGAAGAGCGTGGCCGAGGCGCTGAAGGCACAGCTGGCGGTGCTCGACGGGCTGCTCGGCTCCCGAACCTCCTGGGTGGTGGCGTGGGACGAGGCACGGGGCCACCTGGGGGTGGTCGCCGTGCGCGGCCGGAGCGAGGCCCGCGTGGAAGCCGTGAAGCCGGGCGAGGGCGCCGTGGGGCGGGCGTTCAGCGAGGGAACCCGGCAGGTGGAGGGCACGCTCGAGGCGATGGTGCTGCGCGGGCCGGGGGGGCCGCTGGGCGCGTGGGCCACGATCGGGGCGCGCGCGCGGCTCGGGCCGGAGACGCTGGACGCGGTCACCTCGCAGCTGTCCGCGGCATGGCAGGTGGCCCAGCTCCGGGACGACTCGGCGCGCCGGGGGGCGGAGCTGGAGACGGCCGTGGCGGGTCTGCGCCAGCTGGAGCGGGCACGAGAGCAGCTGCTCTCGCACGTTTCCCACGAGCTCAAGAACCCGCTCACGTCGCTGAAGACCTACGTGGGACTCATGCGGCGGGGCAGGCTGGGACCGCTCACCGCGCAGCAGGCGAGTGCACTGGAGACCGCGGACAGGAACGCAGACGCGCTGGCGCGGATGATCAACGACCTACTGCTGATGAGCCAGCTGCGGAGCGGCGAGATGACGCTCAACGCCCGCCCGTTCGGGCTGCGCGCGCTGGCGACGGAGACGGTGGAGCGGCTGCTGGAGACGGCGCGCCTGCAGGGGCTCCAGCTGCTCCCGGTGCAGGGGGCCGAGGCCTACGTGCGCGGAGACCGCGAGCGGACGGGCGAGGCGCTCTCGCACCTTCTCGAGACGGCCATGGACCTGGCGGCTGACGGGAGTGCGCTGGGGTTGGCGCTGACCTCGCGGGAGTCCACGGTCTCACTGGAGATCTCCGTGACCGGGCGGGCCTTGTCACAGGCGGAGAGCGAGGCGCTCTTCGAGGGGTTCAGCCGGCTGCGCAACAGCGCTCGGCTGGGGCGCGGGACAGGGCTGGGGCTGCCCATTGCGGCGCGGATCGTGGAACTGCACTCCGGCCGGGTGGATCTCCGGCCCCGGGCAGGAGGCACGTCGTTCGAGATCACCCTGCCACTGTACGCGGGCATGGTTCCCCCCGCTGAACCGAGCGCCCCCGGGGCGGGGACGATCCTCGTCGTGGAGGACGACGCGGACTGCAGGCGCGCGCTCGTGGACCTGCTGGTGCTTGAGGGCTACGCGGCCGCCTCGGTGGACTCGGTGAACGCCGCGGTGGCGTGGATGGAGAAGGAGCGACCTTCGATGGTGCTCCTCGATCACGCGCTGGGGGACGGCTCGGGACAGCAGGTGCTCCGCCATGTCCGCCGGGAAGCGAGGCTCGCGGACGTACCGGTGTACGTGGTGTCCGGGGCCTCGGACGCGGCCCGGCTCACCACGGGGGAGGGCCTGGACCGGGTGGATGGCTACCTGGAGAAACCTGTGCAGGCGGGGCGGCTGATGGACGCGGTGAGATCCCTCGTGGTGCCCACGCGCCTTCGCTCCCTTTCCGCTTCCTCCGGGACTCCTGACCGGTAGAGTGCGGGGCCCCATGGACGCCCCCATCCTGGACCAGTACCGGAGTTCCTTCGTCACCGCGCTCGCGCAGGCCCTCGCCGTGCCCGTGGCGGAGGTAGAGCCCCAGGTCAAGGCAGCAGAGCCGGCGCACGGCGACTTCACCTTCCCCACCTTCCCGCTCGCCAAGGCGCGGCGGCAGGCGCCACCCGCCATCGCCCAGGCATTGGCCGCGCAGGTGAAGGTGGAGGGCATGGACGTCCTCGCGGCGGGTCCGTACGTGAATGCGCGGATCTCGGCGCAGCCGTTCACGGGTGCGGTGCTCTCGCAGGTGCGGGCGCAGGGAGCCCGCTACGGCGGCTCGGACGCGGGGCGCGGGAAGACGGTGGCGATCGACTACTCGTCCCCGAACATTGCCAAGCCCATTGGCTTCCACCACATCCGGACGACGTTCCTTGGCCACGCCATTGCGAACCTGTACCGCGCGCACGGGTGGCGGGTGGAGGGGATCAACTACCTCGGGGACTGGGGCAAGCAGTTCGGGCTGGTGGCGGTGGGCTTCCAGGAGTACGGGGACCCGGCGCGGCGCAAGGAGATGGGTCACCTCGTGGAGGTGTACGTCAAGGCGAACAAGCGGGCTGCCGAGGAGCCCGCGTTCGATGCCCGCGCCCGCGACTTCTTCCGCCAGATGGAGGCGGGAGACGCGGAGGCGCTGGGGCTGTGGCGGGAGTTCCGCGAGACCTCGCTCGAGGGATTCAAGAAGGTGTACGAGCGGCTCGGCATCCACTTCGAGCACTACGACGGGGAGAGCCTGTACCAGGGGAAGATGGACGGGGTGATCGAGGAGATCTCCCGGACGGTGGGGGTGAAGGCGTCCGACGGAGCGCTGGTGGTGGACATGCCGCAGCGGGACAACGAGCCGCCGGTGCTGCTGAAGAAATCGGACGGGTCCACGCTGTACGCCACGCGGGACCTGGCAGCGGCGAAGGACCGCCACGAGCGGTTCCACTTCGACCTGTCGTTGTACGTCGTTGCGCAGGACCAGGCGCTGCACTTCCGGCAGGTGTTCGAGGTGCTGAACCGGATGGGGCTTCCGTGGGCGCCGAACCTGGTGCACGTCAACTTCGGGCGCATCCACGGGATGAGCACGCGAAAGGGCCAGGTGGTGATGCTGACGGACGTCCTGGACGAGGCGCGGAACCGCGCGCTGGAGAAGGTCCAGGCGAACCTGGCGGCCGGCAAGATGGAGTCAGCGGACCCGGAGAGGCTGGCAGAGCAGATCGGGCTCGGGGCCATCGTCTTCGGGGACCTGAAGAACCGGCGGACCACGGACTACACGTTCGACTGGGACGAGGTGCTGGAGTTCGAAGGCCACACCGGGCCCTACCTGCAGTACGCCCACGCCCGCGCGTGCAACATCCTGCGGAAGGGGGGCGGGGCACCGGCCACGTACGACGCGGGGCTGCTGACGCTGCCCGAGGAGCAGGCCCTGGTGCGCGAGGTGGCGAAGCTGCCGGGCGCGGTGCGGGCGGGGTTGCAGGACAACGAGCCCTCGGTGGTGGCGAGGCTGCTGCTGGACGTGGCCGCGGCCTTCAGCCGCTGGTACACGCTCGGGAACCAGGACCGCGAGAAGCGGGTGCTGGTGGAGGGAGACGGGTACGCCGCGGTGCGTGCGGCGCGGCTCGGGCTGGTGGACGCGGTGCGAACGACCCTCTCCTCGGGACTGGCGTTGCTCGGTATCTCTGCGCCGGAGAACATGTAGCCCACGTTGCGGGTGGAAGAAGGCAGGAGGGGCCCCGTGGATGGAACGGCGTTGAAGCGTGAATTCGGCCCGGCGGGCCGTGCGCTCGCGGCGCGGTTCTTCAGCCGCGTCCGTTTCTCACCGGAGGACGAGGCCGAGTGGCGCCGGCTGAACGAGCAGGGCTTCGTGGTGCACGTGATGCGCACCACGGCATGGGTGAACTACCTCTACCTGGCGTGGGCGCTGGTGACGCGGGGCCTGCCGCCCATCCGCGCGGTGGTGAACCTGCGGCGTTGGTTCACCCGGCCCTTCACGCACACGGTGCAGCGCGGCGACTTCGACGTGCGCTTCACCTACGCCCGGCGCCAGCAGGGCTCGGGCCTGATCTTCTTGAGGCAGAGCGCCTTCGGGAGCACCAAGGGCCGGGGCATCACCGAGGATCCCTTCCCTTCGCTCGTGGCCATGGCGCGCAAGAGCGAGCGCCCCATCTACCTGGTCCCGGAGCTGTTCGTCTGGGAGAAGGTGCCGCAGCCGCTGCAGCCCACGTGGGTGGACTACGTCTTCGGGAGCCCGGAGGCCCCGGGCTTCCTGCACACGCTGGTGGCCTTCTTCCGCAACTACCACCGGGCCCAGTTCCGGGTGGGCCGGGCGGTGGACCTGCAGGCGTTCATCCGGGAGAACCCGGAGGACCCGGACGCGGTGCTGGGACGCAAGGTCCGGAGCGTCCTCTACAACCACCTGGCACGCGAGACGCGGGCCGTCTTCGGTCCGCCCGTCAAGACGCCGGAGCGGCTGGTGGAGGAGACGCTCCGGGACCCGGAGTTGTTGGACGTCCTTGCAGAGGAGGCCCAGGCGCAGGGGCGGAAGCAGGGGTCACTGGTGCGCGAGGCGGCGAGGAACCTCCGGCAGATCGCGGCGAGGCTGTCCCCGGGGCTGGTGGGAATCGTCTCGGTGGTGCTGGACCGGGTGTTCAACCGCATCTACGACGGGATCGAGGTGGACGAGGCGGGGCTGGACCGGACGATGAAGGCAGCCGCGGATGCGCCGCTGATCCTCTGCCCGAGCCACAAGAGCCACGTCGACTACCTGGTGTTGAGCTACGCGCTCTTCAAGCGGGGATACACGGTGCCGCACGTGGCCGCCGGCGCCAACCTCTCGTTCTTTCCCGCGGGCTGGATCCTGCGCCGCGCCGGGGCCTTCTTCCTGAGGCGGAGCTTCAAGGGGGACAAGGTGTACGGCGCCACGTTCCGCGCCTACGTGAAGAAGCTCATCCACGACGGCATCCACCAGGAGTTCTTCCCCGAGGGGGGGAGGTCTCGGACGGGCAAGCTGCTGCAGCCGCGGCTGGGGATGTTCACCTGGCAGGTGGACGCGGTGCTCAGCGGCGCGCGCGAGGACGTGAACTTCGTGCCGGTGGCGATCGACTACGAGAAGGTCGTGGAGTCCCGCAGCTACTCGCGGGAGCTGGCCGGTGGAGAGAAGAAGGCGGAGGACCTGAAGGCGCTGCTCGCCGCGCCGAAGGTGCTGGCGTACAACTACGGGAGGATCCACGTCTCGTTCGACACGCCCATCTCGCTCGCGGCCTTCATGAGGGCGCGCGGACTGGACCCGGCCGTGCCGCCGACGGAGGAGCAGCGCAAGGGCCTGGTGCGCGCGGTGGCGAACCGGGTGATGTACGGGATCAGCCGGGTCTCCACGGTGACGCCCCACGCCCTGGCGGCCGCGGCGTTGCTCGGCCACCGGCGGCGCGGGGTGACGGTGCGCGAGCTCACCGACCGCGTGGTGCTGCTCAGGCGCGTGGCGGAGTTCGAGGGTGTGCCGCTCTCGCGGTCACTGGACGGGAGCCCGGCAGATCCCACGGTGATAGGTCCCATGCAGGACGCGCTGCGCACCTTCGGCAAGGACGGGCTGGTCACCATCCGCCCAGTGAAGGACGAGGTGATCCACCAGGCCGTGGACGAGCGGCGTGCCGAGCTGTCCTTCTACAAGAACACGCTGATGAACCTCGTGGCCGGCCGGTCCCTCGTGGCCACGGCGGTGCTCTGCGGGCAGTCCACGGACTCGCTCGAGGAGATCCGCGGCCGGGCGCTGGTGCTCTCGCGGCTCTTCAAGCTGGAGTTCACCTACCGCGTGGGGGCCACGTTCGAGGCGATCTTCGCGGCCACGGTGGAAACCTTCGTCCAGGTGGGCGTGCTCCGGACGGACGTGGACCGGATCCTCCCCGCCCCCGAGCCGCACGCGCTGCGCGAGCTGGAGTTCTTCTCGGATCTCCTCACCGATCTGCTCGAGAGCTACCTGCTCTCCGCGCTGGCGCTGGAGGACGTGGCGCGGGGCGCGGTGACGGACCGGAAGGGATTCGTGAAGGCGGCGCTGGAGACGGGGAAGGTGGAGTTCCTGGCGGGCCGGCTGCACTGCGCCGAGGCGCTGAGCCGCACGACCCTGGAGAACGCGCTCGCGTGGCTGCAGGAGCAGGGCTTCCTGCGGGAAGAGGGCAAGGTCCTGGCGCTGGGAGAGCGCGCGGCCACGGCGGAAGCGCGCGCCGAGTTCGTGGCGCAGCTCCGGGGCTTCCTCCGCAGCACGGGGGGTTAAGGCGCGGCGAGCAGCGACTCGGTCTGTTCCCGGAGAAAGTCGAGCGAGCGCTCGCCGGTGGCGGCGGTGCGGACGGTGCCCTTGGCATCCACCCACACCACGGAGGGGACGGCGCGGACGCCGAGCGGATCCAGCGCAGGGTCCCGCGTGGTGGCGAGCGGGAGCTGCATCCCCATGCGGGTGGCGCCTTCACGTACGAGCGACGCGTCCGGCTCGAGCGAGAGCGCCAGGAAGCGCACGCCGCGGGGCTCGTATTCGCGGCGGAGCTGCTCCAGCCGCGGCGCCTCGCGCGCGCAGACGCCGCACCCCGGGACCCAGAGGGCCACCACCCACGGGCTGCCGAGGAGCTCCCGCGCGCCCAGGGTCCCGCCGTCCAGCAGTTGCCAGTCCGTGTCCGTGGGCACCGGCCGGAGCGGGTGTTCCGCGCGCTCGCAGCTGCTCGCTGCCCACGCGAGGACGATCGCGACACACGAGGTCAACCACCGGCGCATGGAGCAGAAGTATAGGGTGAGGCATGGACTCTGCCACGACCGGTTCCCCTGCCCCGCGTCCCGTGCCGCTGCGGGTGGTGTCCGCGGCAGCGGGGGCGGTGCTGCTCCTGGCGTTCGTGACGGTGGGCGCCGCGGTCCAGGTGTTGAACGTGGGGGTGGGCCTCTGGTTCACCGAGCTGCTGCTCTTCCTGGGGATCCCGTGGGTTCTCCTCCGCCACTCGGGACGCGCGCCGGCGCGGGCCACCGGGCTCTCGCGCGTCTCGCCGGGTTCCGCGCTCGTGGGGCTGCTGGCAGGGGCGTTCAACTTCCCTGCCCTGGTGGTGCCGCTGCAGTTCCTCTCGACGTCGCTCGCGCCCGAGCCGGTGCGGCGGATGTTCGACCAGGCGCGCGTGTTCGAGCAGCTCGAGCCCTGGGAACTCGGGGCGGTGCTGGCCGGCGTCGTCGTGGCGGCGCCCCTGTGCGAGGAGTTCTTCTTCCGCGGCCTGCTGCAGAAGGGGATCTCCGAGTGGCTCGGGGGGCGCGGCGCCGTGCGCCCCCTGGTGCTGACGGCCCTGCTCTTCAGCGTGCTCCACTTCGATCCCGTGGGGTTCCTCGCCCGCTGGGAGCTGGGGCTGTTGTTCGGGCTGCTGTCGCTGCGCACCGGGAGCCTGTGGCCCGGCATCCTCGCGCACGCGGCCAACAACGGCGTCTCGGCGGGGCTGTTCCTCGCGGCGCGTGGACGCGGGGAGGAGGCGCCGCTGCAGCTGCCGCAGGTGCTGGTCCTCGCTGCCGTGGGCTGGGCGGGCTTCGGGCTGCTGTGGCTGGCGCTGAGGGGACGTGAAGCCGCCTCGGGGGAGCCCGCGCAGGGCGATGGCGAGGGGGCCGCGCTGCCCGGAGAGCGCCCTGCCCTGTTGCGCCTGGCCGCGCCGTGGCTCGTAGCCGGGGTGCTCTCCGTGGGGCTCCTCTTCGAGCTGGATCCACGCGGCGTGGAGCTCAACCTGGTGGACGTCCGGGGGGAGCGGCTCGAGCCGATTCCACGCACCGAGAAGGGTCCCCGCGCCAGCTCGCGCGAGGCCCTCCATGCACTGCGCCGGCAAGCCCGGCGCGGGGAGGTGCCCGTTTCCCTCTACGAGGAGCGCCGGCGCGCAGTGGTAGAGGCCGAGAGGGCCCCTGGGCCCCGTGCCCCGTGAGCCGGCGCCGTTGCGCTACTCCGAGATGCCGAGCGTGGCGGCGAGCCGGCCCTCGGCCGCCGCCAACTCGACCTTGCGAATCTCCAACTGGGCCCGCGCCTGGGCTGCCGCAGAGGCGGCGAGGAAGCGCTTGCTGTCCAGGTCAGAGACTTCCAGCGCGGTCCCGACACCGGCCTTCCAGGCGGACTCGGCGGCCTTCTGTCCCCGGGACGCGAGCGCGGCGAAGGACTCGGCCTGGCCGAGCGCGACTTCGGCGGTGGCGAGCTGGGTGCGCGCACCGAACCAGTTGGCGCGGGCGCGGGCGCGGGCGGCGTCCAGCTGGGCGCGCAGCTGGGAGGTCCTCGCCAGGTTCTCGCGGGTGTTGACGGAGCGGATCCCCCGGTCGAACAGGGTCCACTGGGCGGCGACGATGCCATCGAACGTCCAGTTGGTCCCGACGAAGCCCTTGTTGGTGTTGTAGTTCAGCTTCCCCTGGGCCACGAGGCTGGGGAGCCACGACAGGCTGTCGAAGCCGTTGGTGACCTCCTGCGCGAGGATGCCGGACTGCTGGGCGCGGAGCGCGGGGACCAGGTTCCACGGCTCGTCCTCGGCGGGTGACGGACGGTAGTCCACGTGCGTCCCGCCTTCCGCTGGGGCAACGGCCTCGCCGGCGAGCGACTCGAGGAGGGCGAGCAGCGACTGGCGCTGTCCCTCGAGCGTGGCGAGCGTGGCGCGGGCCTGCGCGGTGTCCGCCTGCGCGCGCAACAGGGCGATCTCCGTGGACATGCCGGCGGCGAGGAGGCTCTTTGCCTCGGCCTCGCGGCGCAGCGCGACGGCCTCCGCTTCGCGGGCGGCCTTCTCCAGTTCCGCGAGTCCCTCGGTCCCGAGGAACACGCGCGCGGTGGCGAGCAGCACCTGCTCGCGTGCCTCGGCAGTGCCGGCCTGCGCCGCCTCCCGCGCGTGGGCCGCGGAGGGCAGGAGCAGCAACTGCGGGGTGAAGAGGGTCTGCGTCAGCTGCAGCGTGCCGTACCCCGAGTTGCGCGCCACGATGGTCTGGGACGGGGCGTTGGCGAGGATCTGGTCCAGCACGGCCTGGTTGGGCGGGTTGGGGAGACCGTAGACGGGCCCCACCGCGGGCAGGATCCCGGAGATCATCTGGCCCACTTCGAACTTCGCCTCGGCGGTGGTGTAGACGTAGCTGCCCTGCAGGGACACCTCCGGCAGGACGGCGGCGTAGACGAGCCCTGCCTTCGCCTCGACCTGCTCGGCCTGCGCGCGGACGGCGCGGAGATCCGGGCTGTTGCGGGAGGTCAACTCGAGTGCCTCGCGCAGGGTGACGGCGCGCGGGGCAGCGCCCGCGAGGGGCGAGAGCACCAGCGAGGCGAGCGCGCCGAGCAAGGGGGAGCGGAAGGAGATCACGCTGCCACCTCCGGGGTTGCAGTCGCGTTCGACTGCCCGTAGCCCTGGCCCCCCTGCCCGTCCTCGCGCTTGATGCGGAGGGACGGCGGGGTCAGCCGCTCGAAGACGGCGAACACGAGTGGGACGACGAAGAGGGTCAGGAACGTGGAGGTGATGACGCCGCCGATGACGCTGATGGCCATGGGGGCGCGGAACTCGAAGCCCTGTCCACGGCCCACCGCGGTGGGGACCATGCCGATGGCCATGGCCACGGAGGTCATCAGGATGGGGCGCAGGCGGCGGGGGCCGGCGCGGACCAGGGCCTGCTCCAGGCCGTCACCGGCGCGGAGGTTCTGGAGCGCCTGGTCCACGAGCAGGATGGCGTTCTTGGTCACGAGCCCCATCAGCAGGATCACGCCGATCATGGCGCCGAGCGTGAGGCTGAAGCCCGAGATCACCAGGCCCAGGAGCGCGCCGATGAGCGCGAGCGGCACCGAGACGAGGATGGTGAACGGGTGCTTGAAGCTCTCGAACTGCGAGGCGAGCACCATGTACATGAACACCAGCGCGAGGACGAAGACGAGCGCGAAGGCGGAGTTCTGCTCGTC